>DASYML010000150.1:0-10963 GCA_036009045.1 Pyrinomonadaceae bacterium | reverse complement strand
GAAGAACAAGACTTCAATCGCTTTTCAATCCGCAATCCCAAATCCACATTCCGCATTGGTAAAAAACGCAATCCCAAATCCGCGTTCCGCAATCGTTCAGAGTGGAATAAATGAGCCGGGGTCGTTGAATTCGTTCTTCTCCCCCTTGGGCCATTTGTAGAGTTTGCTGACATCAACGACGATCTGGCCTTCCGCATCCAACTCGACCTTCGCGCGGTCCATAGGGCGCGGCGCTGGCCCCTCGAAGTTGACGCCCTCGCTGTCATAGCCGCTGCCGTGGCAGGGGCACTTAAACTTGTTCTCGCTCGCCTTCCAATCGGGCGTGCAGCCGAGGTGCGTGCAGCGCGCGTAGATGACGAAGAGGCGGTCCGAAGTCTTATCCACCCAGATGCGATATTGCTGCTGGTACTTCGTATCAACTCCGAGCGCGTAATCGCCCGGAAAGCCGACTTTGAAAACGCTCGAAGGCTCGTAGATGGCGCGCGGCAGAAAGAACCGCAGGAACATTAGAAAGTTAGTCGCTAGGAATCCGGCGATGCTGAGCCAGACGATGCGACGCCGCATCTTGTTCACGGGGGGGTCCGGCGTGGTCTCTATCAATGCGCCTGTGGCCCTGGCGGCGGCGGGCTTGGCGACTCCCCTGGCGACCGATGCGGTCGGCGTCGAGGCGGCCTTAGCCGCGCCCGGCGCGATGCGCGCGGCGGGCGGCGTCGCAGCCGTCACCTCGTTGGCTGGAACGGCGCTCGCGTCCACCGTCGGGGCCAGATTTTTCGAGACTTCGTCCAGCACCGGAGTCTTCCTGTCATCCGGTTTTGAAGGATTCGTTTTTTCAGCGCTGTCCACTCCGCAGACCTCCATAGAAAACTGTGCGGTAGGGCTTAATTACGGGCAATGCCAGAGTTAGAGGTATAGTATAGAATCCCCTGCGGAGATTATACAAATCCACACATCACAGGGACTACATTTCTCTCTGCGTCACGGCCTGGATTATATGCGTTATCATGAAGAGCGCCGCGCCAGAAAAATTTTATAAAATGGCCCGGTGGCATATATATACTCCTTTTCACAATCTTCTTGCAAGATGTAATTTTTATCGTGAAAATTTCACGTTCGAGATTGCAGACTCCGGCCCGGTTGCGGACCGGAAATGACACCTCGGAAAGCGAGACCACACATGCACCCGAAAGCGCGCGTCGTACTCTACACCAGGCCCGGCTGCCATCTCTGCCGGGAGGCCAAACAAGAGATGCTCGCGGCCAACTGCGCCAACCAGTACGAACTGGAAGAAGTCAACATCAACGATGACCCCGCCCTCGTCCAACTCTACGACACGGAGATTCCCGTCATCACCATCAACGGCATCAAGGCTTTCAAGTACCGCCTCACCGCCGCCGCATTCAAGAAGGCAGTGACGAGTGACGAGTGACGAGTGACAAGCAAGAAAAGGCAATGATGAGTGATGAGTCATGAGAGATAAGAGACATTCTTTAATACATCATACATTACTCGTTACTTCTTCCTCTTGCTTGTCACTTGTCACTCGTCACTTGTCACTGCCTTCAAAAGTTCAACGCCCGTGCCGTCTCTTCGATGGAGGCGAAGAGTTGTTCGCGTTCTCTCTCATCGGTCGTCTGCCTGTAGGCGGCGAGCAGTTCTTTGAGCGAGGCGAGGTCTTTATAGAGTCCCGCGTTCTCTATCGGTGGTGTCAGGTAAGAGATGAGTTCCGCGTATGAACGGCGCTTGGCGATGGAGCCTTCCGACGGATTATTGACGCTGTAGATATAGATGTTGGGCAACTCGCCGGTTAAGCGGTCGGGCCAGCACTCATCGGACAGGCCCACCTGCTTGCCCGGCATAAATTCCAGCGCGCCGTGTGTGCCCAGATGTATCAAGACATCCGCGCGCAAAACTTTTTCCAGATAAGTATAGAGCGCCATAAAGCCATGATGCGGCGCACCGCTCCGCGCCATCAGCAGACGCATCGGGTCGCCTTCATAACCGAAGGTCGGCTGCACTCCGAGGAAGACCCCGCCGAGGTTGATTCCCTGGACCAGTAATTCGCCGCCGAAAGAATTGAGACGACCCGGCGCTGCGCCCCACTCCTCCTCAATCTCTTCAACGTACGGGCACAGTCGCCTGTACTCGTCCACGTTCATCCGATAAGCGACGTTCGCCGTCGCACCGTACCTCTCGGAATTTCCGCCCATCAGCATCGCGCGCAAGGCATCCGCATCCGCCGGAACATCTACCGCGTAACCCTCCGCTTTGAGACGCCGCAGGATTTCCCACGCGCTGGGAAACACGTCGAGGTCCGCCGCAGTGCCGACGTTGCCCTTGTTCGGCGGGAAGCAGAAGATGAGCAGCGCTACTTTTAGCTCTTGACGCGCCCCCACCTGAAGGCGATGCCAGCGTTTCAAGCGTCGCGCGAAACGCCCGCAACGCTCTTCGAGCGCGACGGGTTCGCAGCCGCCTTCCGGCATTCCGCCGTAGACGAAAGGCTCTGTCGCGCCGTCAATCTCAGGGATGGCGATCTGCATTCCGGCCTGGACCGGATTCAATCCCGTCCCTGACTCGCGCCATGATTCAATCGTCTGCATGTCCAGGCTCACAGCCGAACGAAACGGACGCTTCAACCCGCGCAGGAATCTGGCCGCCGCCTCGCTGTCATTCATCGCCGGTCCGCCGACAAAGCTGAACCCCGTCAGCGAAACAATCTGGCTCACACGCGATTTAATTGGACCATTATTCACCGGACCATTAAACGCGCTCCCTTTATCTTCCTGCTCTTCCCCATCCCCCGACCCCCATTTCCCATCCCCCTTTCTTTTATCTATCTCGATGAAAAATTTCTCGCACGCTTCGCGGTTGTCCATGAGCGTCGAAGTGGCTGGCAACACCGCCAGCCCTTCGGCTTCAATCGCGCGAATCAACCCGTCATAATGCCTGCGCGTGCGGCTCACGATCTGCGGTCTCATCAAGAGCAGCCCGATGGTCTCGCCCGGTTCCAACACGGGCAGGCCATTCTTCACAGCGTGTCTCTCATACCACTTGCGATAGGCCGCGAAGGACTCGAACAGAGCGGGCGCGTCCGGGTGATAGAGAGCCACTGCGGGCACTGTTTCCGGCGGCGGCACGCGAATCGAAGACCTCGCAAGACGCTCGTCGGGCACGTAAATCTTGAGCGCGTACAGGACCATCGAGCGTATGTTGGCGGGCGTCGGCTGCAAGAAATAACAGAACAGCATGAGGTAGTGTTTGATGTCGCGCAATTTTCCCGCGTTCGGCACGAAACGCAGGAGACCGGGCAGCCTGTCCACCAGTTTGAGATACGGCGTATGGCTCCCGTGTTTTTTGGACCTGCGCGCGCGCGCCTGCTCACCCATCCACGAACCGACCGTGCTCAACAGACGCCGCGAACGCCCTGCCACGACAGCATCCGCGCTTTGCTTACGCCCGCTCTCTTTTTTGGGCCCCTCTTCGCTCTTCGACTTGGCCGCGCCGAACAAACGCCCGAAATCCAAACTCCCCATGCGCGTCCGCCGCATCAGGTCCGGCATACAATTGATAACTACCACCGCATGATGCCGCGCCTGATATCTTTCCAGAGCGGGCAGCAATCGCGCGGCATTCTCGCCGTCCATGACGTGTATGACGAAGATGACATCCGCCTCGTTCAAGTCTCTTTCAACTTCGCGCCACTCGTCATCATTCAAGGGCGCGCCGAAGTTATAAGCCGCGACGCGCAACTCTATTTTGTATTCCAGACGAATATCCCGCTCCGCCTGCCTGAGCGGCGCGAGCAGGCTTGAACCGACATAAAGAAACGTAATGTTCATTTATTGAAATTATAAGAGGCTCAAACAAGCGTTGAAGGTCAAATCGAACATCATTCAGTGTCTTCGTTTAGAGCGGCGCGAGGCGGGCTTTGTCACCGGTACGATGACGGGTTTACTGTTTAGCGGTGGCGATTCGAGGAGACCCTCTGTTTCCAATCTTGCCAGGATGCGCTTGCCCGTGATTTGACCGCGCCTCATTCCGTCATCGTAGGCTTCGCGTGTAATCTGCGGCAGCACTGAGATCAGTTTTTGACCAATCGGTGTTTCATAAATGGCGATCAGTTGTTTGATTTCATCGAGGTTCAGATATTTATCATAAACGGGTATGACGGCATCAGTCATTTTCTCGCTGGTAAAATCCTTTCGCATCTCCTCCGCATAAATTTGCAACATCCTGGTCCTCCTGTCCTCGGGGATCATCGCCAAATTAGTCTTCACCTGGGTCAATGACTGTTCGATAATTTGGACTCCCACATCTCCCGCCCTGGTCAGGACCAGTAAATGTTTGATGGCCTGTTCCTTCTCCGTCGGCACAGAGCTTTGAGCGTGCGCGGTGGCCCCGGCGCAGCAGACTAAAATCAGAGTGATAAGAGTTAGAGTGAGTTTCATTTTCATAAGCTCCAGTGACAAACTGAATTTTTCAGTAGCGAGTCAACTTATAGCGATTTGCGATTGAGTGCGGCTACGTGTCAGTCCCGCCTGCTTAAGCCGGGCGGGTCGTGGCTGAGATAGGAACCCGCCCGGCTTAAGCAGGCGGGCATGACCTGGACGCTTGTTACAGAGTCGCACTCAATCGCAAATCGCTATAAGTTGAGAGAGCATGAAAGAGGCGTTCACCACAGAGAGCACAGAGGACGCGCCGAGAGTTGAATAATTTTCTCTGTGCGTCCTCTGTGTTTGCGGTGGTGAATACCATTCTCACACTCACTCAAGTCCAATCTCACCCACTACCAATTTTTCATGTGAGACCTTCAAGGTGGTCCTCTAATCCGGCGAATATCTCACGCAGCTTTTCAATCGCTTCGGCCTCGGCTTTCCAGAAGCCGCGTCCCTCCGCTTCCAGCAAGCGCCCGACGAGCGAGCGCGCCGAATGTGGGTTGAGCGTGCGAAGGCGTTCGAGCATCTCTTCGTCGAGGACGAAAGTTCTGGCGACTTCAGTATAGACCCAATCATCCACGGCATCCGTCGTCGCGCTCCAACCGAAGGTGTTGGCGACGTGGCTCTCGATTTCCGCGACGCCGCGAAAGCCGTGCTTGAGCATCCCTTCGTACCACTTCGGGTTGAGTGTCTTGGCGCGCGTCTCAAGCCTCACGGTCTCTGCCAGCGAGCGTATCTTCTTATCGCGCGAGAGAGCATCCGAGAGATAGATGGCCGGGCGCGCGCTCGCGCGTTTCTCCACCGCCTTCGAGACGCCGCCGAGATATTCAAAATAATGGTCCACGTCCGTGATGCCTATCTCGAACGTGTCTATGTTTTGATAAGCGGCCTCGACACGCGCCAGCGCGCGGTCCATCGCCACGCGCGCCTCGCGCCCCTCGTAGCTGCGCCCCGCGCCATCGCGCCCGTAAGCGAAACACTTGCGCGTCACGAAGAGATCGCCGAGCGTGTCGTCCAGTTCCCACTGCGAATCCATGACCATGAAATTAACGTTGGTCCCGTAGTTGCCCGGCGCGTTGGAGAAGACGCGCACGGCTGCCTCTTCGGGCGCGCATCCGTCCGCCAGGCATTGTTCCGAGACATGACGCCGCACGTAATTCATCTCAAAGGGTTCATCCAGGTAAGCGACGGCGCGGACGGCTTTATCCAGCAGGCCCATCGTCGCGCCGAAGAGGTCTCGAAAAATCCCTGAGACGGTCATCACGACATCAATGCGCGGGCGGTTTAATTGGTCCAGAGGGATAACTTCGACTCCGGTCGCGCGGTTCATAGCATCGCGCACGGGTCTCACGCCCAGCAGCCACAAAGCCTGCGCCACGCCTTCGCCCTGCGTCTTGATATTGTCCAACCCCCACAGGACCAGCGCCATCGCCTTCGGGAAACGCCCGTGCTCTCTGTGATGACGTTCAAGCAGGCTCTCAACCGTCGCGCGCGCGCGTGTGAAAGCGATTTCGGAAGGGACCGTGTAAGGATTAACCGCGTGCGTATTGCGGCCCGTCGGCAGGATGGAGGGGTTCTGCACGATGTCCGCGCCCGGACCCGGCTCTATGAACTCACCGCGCAGAGAGCGAGCCAGCGCGTCGAGTTCATTATTGGACCTTAATTGTTCGGAAATATTTTCGAGCAAGGCGAAGATGGGTCGCGCCTCATCTGGATTAATACGCGCGTTGGTCGTAAGCCATTTGAGGGCCGCTTCCGTGCCCGCCTTGAGGAAGAGTTCAATCGCGGTGCGGGCGGCTTCGTCCACACGCTCGCGCTCGCGTAGTTGCGATTCGTCTTCACGTCCGGCTTTGAGCAGCGTCTCGTAACTAACCTCGCATAGATTCTCTGCCAGCAAATCTGTCAGGGAGCGCGCTTTCGCTTCCGGCCTCTCGAATGAGGCGACCATCCGCAACATGTCCGCCCGCGCGCCCTCTTCAGAGACGCGCCCGAAGACGTGCAAGCCCGTCGGAATCAAACGCTCTTCGATTTCCCGGACCTGCTCGGAGAGTTCCAGCACACGGCGGTCGCGCGCCGTTCCGGCTGGTCCTATTGTGTTTAATTGGTCCTTTATTTTCACGGTCCTCTTCGACGGTCAACTCTCAACGCGAACGGTCAGCCCTTTCAACGAACATTCTTTATTTCGCCCCTCAGCGCGTCAAGTTCACGCGTGGCCGTCTGGTTTGAAGAGAGATACATGTGGCGGCCTCCGAGTTTGTCCGCGAGCCTTTGTCCCTCGCCGCCGGAGGTGAAACGATTGCGCGTGTCCACCACGATTGAAGCGATGCACGCTCGCTGCAATGCCGCGCCGAGTTGTTCGAGTTCCCCCCAGATAACCTGCGTGCGCGCAACGCCCGCCCGCGCCACCTCTCCGCGTAGCGAGACGTTCGCGTGGCCGTCCGTGAAGAGCAGCAAGACGACGCGGCTCGCGCCCTGCCGCCGCGCGCGTCCGGCGATTTCGAGCGCACTGGAGATTCCTGCGGCGAGCGGCGTTGGCCCACCGATGCAGAGTTCATCAAGGATGCGTGCGGCGCGCGTCACGCTCGCGCTCGGAGGCAAGAGCACTTCCGCGCCCTGGTCGCGGAAGCAGACGAGGGCGACGCGGTCTCGCCGTATGTAAGACTGTCGCAGCAGACTCGCCAGTGCTCCCTTCGCTTGCCCGATTCGATTCAGCGCCATACTCCCGGACGTGTCAATGGCGAAGATATAGAGCGTGCCGATTTTTCGCTTGAAGCGTTTGAAACGAAGTTCGGGGGTTGGGGGAGAGGGGTTGGGGGAGAGGGGTTGGGGGA
Source organism: Pyrinomonadaceae bacterium (assembly GCA_036009045.1). GTDB lineage: Bacteria > Acidobacteriota > Blastocatellia > Pyrinomonadales > Pyrinomonadaceae > DASYML01. The sequence goes on along the minus strand of DASYML010000150.1, from coordinate 3,699 downwards.
CAGGGGTTGGGGCGGTGCTGCGAATTATTTGGTCCTGTGTGACGACATTCTTGCTCTCGTCACGCAATCCCCCTCCCACAACCTCTATCCCCCTGCCCCCCTCCCCCAACTCCCTCTCGGCGGTGGCGCGCAGGGTCGCGTCGAGCGCAATTCTCGCGCCGTCGGTTTTGGTGGAGACAGCGCGCGTGTAGCGTCCACGCAGAGAGTTGTAAAGGGTCTTGCTTGCTTCCCTACGTTGGCCGGGGGCGGGCGATTTTTTATTGGACCGGGATTGCGGCGCGACTGAAGCTGGCGTGGACTCGCTGACATCCGGCAAGCGTGCATCCTGCGCCTTTGGGGCGCGCCGCTTTTCATCTCTACTCTGTGCGCCCTGTTCAGGTGGCGCGGGGTTTGAGAAGTTCGATGTTGAAGATTTAGCGCGCGCATCGTTGGCCGGACGGCCTGGTTGAGAAGGGCCGTTTTGGTCCTGACCGCCTTGAGAGCCTTGCGGCGGTGTGGCGCCTGCTTGAGAAGTTGGGAATAATTGGTCCAGAGATTGCTCGATGCGCGCGCCGCTGTTGGTTTGTTCGAGCGGGTCACGGCGCAGGCGATGGCGCAGGGACATGACGGCGACGCGGCGCACGTCCAGGTCATTGACCGCGCGGCGGCCTTCGAGTGCGGCGAGGGCGCGCGCGGCGCGAGTGATGGTCAGTTCGCCCCTGTGCCCGTCAATCTTCAGTTGGAGACAGAGTTCCGCGATGCGGCGCAGGAGTTTGTGCGAGAGATTGACCTGCCTGAGATTCTTGCGCGCTCTGGTGAGTTTGCGGCGCAGGCGCGACTGCTCAGCTTCGACACCTGCGAGAAAGGTTGAAGGGTCACGCTCAAAGGCTTCGCGCGCGAGGACGATTTGAACGCGCTGGTCCAGGTCGGTCTCCGTTCTGACTTCGACGTGGAGGCCGAATCGGTCCAGTAATTGCGGGCGCAGTTCGCCCTCCTCTGGATTGCCGGAACCGATGAGCACGAAGCGCGCGGGATGTTCTATCGAAATGCCCTCACGCTCCACGCGGTTGCTCCCCGTAATGGCCACGTCGAGCAGTAAGTCAATCAGATGGTCTTCGAGCAGGTTCACTTCGTCTATGTAAAGAAAGCCGCGATTGGCACGCGCGAGCAGGCCCGGCTCAAAAACTTTGACGCCCTCTTTCAAGGCGCGTTCGATATTAATCGTGCCGCAGACGCGGTCCTCCGTCGCGCCGAGCGGCAGGTCAACGACGGGCACCACATCGCTCGCGGTCGCGAGTTTCAAGCCCGCCAGCAGGCGTTCGCGGCAGTCCGCGCAGAGGCCGGACTGGTCCTCCGGGTCGCAGCCGTAGAGACAGTCGCGGACCTTCCTGACCGGCGGCAGGAGGCCCGCCAGGGCGCGCACGGCTGTGGATTTTCCCGTCCCGCGATGGCCCATAATTAAGACGCCGCCGATGGCTGAATCAATCGCGTTGAGCAGGAGCGCGAGTTTCATTTCATCCTGGCCCACGAGCGCCGTGAAGGGAAACGCCTGTCGCCGTGCAATGACGGCGCGGGCTGTTCTATTTGACGATGCGGCGCGCGAGTTCATCAGGATAAAGCGGGAGTCACTTTTGCTTTTCGAGTATTTTCATGACCGAAGGGCGCACTGTTACTTGCGTGACAGTTGTAACCGATAAGAGCGCGCGGCGGCAAGAGCAAGGATGAAGTGGGAAGGATGAGAGTCTGGCTATGCAAGACGAATGGTCAGGACGAATAGTCAAGACACATAGTTGAGACGCATAGCTTGTCTTTCATCCTTCCGCCTTCCTACTTCCTCCCTGCTCTTAACTGGTCCAATATCATCTCATGATGCAGAGTGACAAAAGCCTGTCTCTCGGTTATCATGAATTTGCATCTTTTAAGAGCGCGGTCACTGTTTCGTTGGGAGTCGGAAAAGTGGCCCAACGGCAGAAGCCGGGCGTCGCCTTACTTACCGTTCAATAAAGAAATTCATGTCCGCTATAGAAGAAACAAAAAAAGAACCAGGTATTCAGACCGTCACGCTGGCACGCACCAAAAAGAGCAAGCCTTCCATCCTGACGGGTCTGCTCAATCTGCTCAGTTCCGTCAAGTTCGGCGTCTCGCTGCTTGTTTTGCTGGCCGTCGCCTGCATGATAGGGATGCTCATCATGCAGCAGAGCGTCGAAAACTTTGATAAGTACTACGCGGAGTTGATGCCGTCACAGAAGATAGTTTACGGCTCGCTCGGCTTCTTCGACATCTACCATGCCTGGTATTTCAACGCGCTTTTGCTGGTCCTCTCTCTCAACATCGTGCTCGCTTCGATTGACCGCTTTCCGGGGGCCTGGATATATATTTCGCGCAAGAAGCTGGACGCATCAAAACCTTATATCCTGAACCAGAAGCAAAATACGACGCTGGAGTTGAAGGGCGAGAGCAGAGAGGCTGTGGCGCAGCGCGTCAGCGCGGCGTGTCGCGGCGTCGGGTTAAAGCCGTCGGTCATGTCCAAGGGAGAGCGCGAGTACATCTTCGCCGAAAAGGGAGCCTGGAATCGCCTCGGCGCTTACGCCGTCCACGTCGCGTTGCTGACGACCTTCTTCGGCGGCTTTCTGACGGCGCAGTTCGGGCGCACCGGACAGATGCCGCTCAAGCCCGGCGAGACCGCCGGAGAGATGGCGCAGTTGAATTATTCGCTCGACGAAATCACGCCCGTCGCCATCACGCTGCCCTTCAGCGTCACCTGCACGGACATCCAGCAGAAGTTGATTAAGCGTGACGGCTCGATTCAGGCCAGCAACACGATTGACTGGCTGACGCAGATTACGATTAAAGACGAGACGGGCGCGCACGAGGCGCTGGTCCATTTAAACAAGCCATACGATTATCGCGGCTATCGTTTCTTTCAGGCCAGCTTTCAGGACTTCGGGAGTGCCCGCAACATCAAATTGCGCCTGACGCCGGAGGCGGGCGGCGCGCCGCTCGAAGTTGCTATCAAGCGCGACGGCTCGACCGAACTCCCCGACGGAACCAAGATTGATTACAAAGACTTCCAGCCCGACTTCCAACTACAGGGCAGCGAAGCGGCATCGCAATCCGGCCAATACAATAATCCTGCGGCCATCCTGAACGTGACGACTCCGGCGGGCGAGCGCAGCCGTGCGTTTGCGTTCGCGCAGGAGTTGCCGAGCGGCGCGCCCGTCGGTCGGGCGGTCGGCGGCTATAAGTTCCGGCTCGTGGATTTTGAAAAAGTGCCGGAGGCGCACATGCTCTCCATCCAGCGCGATCCGGGCACTACGATCTTTTACGTCGGCAGCGGCCTGCTCTTTCTCACGCTCTCGGCCGTCTTCTTCTTCTCGCACCAGCGCGTCTGGGCGATCATCGAAGAGAGAGAGCCGGGAGCGAACGATTTCGAGGTCGTCTTTGGCGGCAACACCAACCGCAACGTCGTTGCGCTCGAAGACAGATTCAAACGACTCTTACAAGCCATCACGGGGCAGCCCCAAGAGGTGAAAACTCATGAGTGAAGCTTTACGTAATTCGGAAATATTAAGTAGTCCGGCTGAAGCCAGTTCGCCGAAACACGAGGACGGCAGCAGTTGGTCGCTCAAGTCATACCTGCCCGCGATCATTCCCATCGTCGGCTCGCTGCTGATGGTCCTGCTGCGTATTCAAATGGGCGGCGACCGCTTTATAGACGAC
>DASYML010000149.1:0-7626 GCA_036009045.1 Pyrinomonadaceae bacterium | reverse complement strand
AATTTGTATGTCAGAGACTTTGATGCCCGGCGAAGGTTCGTAATCCTCGCGCCGCTTCTCTCCGTCGCGGACGATAAAAGTATCGCTGCTCTCAACGTCGTCAGCCGCGCGTAATCTGATGATCATACGCGCCTGATAACGCTCAGGCTCCCCGGTCTGGAAGGGAGGCGTCGCGTAGACCTCGCCCGTCGTGCCGCTTGAATTAGCGTTCGCAGGATTGCCGCCGCCCGTGTTGTTTCCCGAACCCTGCGACTTGCAGCCGACATTCAAGATTGGCAGCAAGGCCGCGAGCAAAATGACGAGCGTCACCCGCGCCCGCTTCATGTTTTTAAATGAAGAGCGCCGCAAGGTGCGTGAGCGTCGCACAAGACATGCTTGAAAAATCATCACGCGCGCTCGACCAGCAGGGCGAGACCCATCCCGCCGCTCACGCAGAGCGTGGCGAGACCGCGTCGCGCCCCTCTCTTAGACATCTCGTGGAGCAGCGTCGTAGTGATACGCGCACCCGTGCAGCCAATCGGATGGCCCAATGCGATAGCGCCGCCGTTGACGTTCAAACGTTCTGCGTCGAAACCCAGGTCCCGGTCGCAGGCGATGACCTGCGCGGCGAAGGCTTCGTTGAGTTCGACCAGGTCAATCTCTTCAAGCGAAAGCTTCTGTCGGGCCAACAGATTTCGCACGGCGGGCACTGGACCAACACCCATGATTTCCGGCGCGACGCCCGTTATCTCGTAATCAACGATGCGCGCCTGCGGCTCCGTTTTCGTTTCGCGCAAAGCGTCCTCGCTCATCAAGACGAGCGCCGCCGCGCCGTCCGTGATGCCGGAAGAATTTCCCGCCGTGACAGTGCCATCTTTGTCGAAGACGGGCTTGAGCTTACGCATCCCTTCAATCGTCGAACCCGCGCGGAAGTGTTCGTCGCGCGCGAACCGTGTTAGCTCGCCCTTGCGGCCTTTAATCTCAAGCGGCACTATCTCCGCGTCAAAGCGGCCCGCGTCAAGCGCCGCTTCCGCGCGTTGCTGCGAGCGCAAGGCATACTGGTCCTGCTCTTCACGCGAGATTTCATATTGACGCGCGAGGTTCTCCGCCGTCTCGCCCATCACCAGTCCCGACAGCGGATCGTTAAAGCCGTCGCGGTACATCCCGTCAACGAGTTGCATGTTGCCCAGACGCATCCCCCAGCGCGCGCTCTCCGCGTAATACGGCACGCGCGACATGCTCTCCGTCCCGCCCGCGAGCACTACCTTTGCGCGTCCGAGCATGATCTCCTGCGCGCCCAGGATAATCGCCTTGAGGCCGGACCCGCACGCCTGGTTGACGGTGTAGGCGGGCACAGTTTCGGGCACGCCCGCGCGAAACGTAATCTGCCGAGCGACGTTTGGACCACCCCCCGCCTGCCTCGCGGAACCCCAGATGGATTCCTCTATCTGGTCCAATTTGAGACCCGCTCGCTTGATACTCTCAAGAGCCACCGCCGCGCCCATATCCGCCGCCGTCCACTCCGCGAGCGTCCCGCCAAAGCGCCCTATCGGAGTTCGCACAGACGCCGCCAGGTAAACATTCTTCATTGCTTCACCAACCTCTGATGAGAAATATTGCCAACATGTTTTGATAGTTTGTCCTTCATCAAGATGTTAGCATACGCGCCGAGAGCCATTAAAGCGGACAGTACTGGTTCAATTTGGCTTGAATAAATGAGAAAGAGGAGTTCACCACCGCAGACACAGAGGACATAGAGATGGCACAGAGCGTTGAATCTTCTTCTCTGTGCTAACTCTGTGCGCTCTGTGTCTGCGGTGGTGAATCACGCTCTCACATTCACTCAAGACTAAACTGAACCCCTACCAAGCGGGCGGTCAGCCTTTAACTATTAAGAGAGATTTTGAATGAGCGAGCGCCTCGCCAATGCGGATGATGCGAAGAACGCCTTGCCGCGTCTCAACGAATTAATCTCGTCACATGGAGAATGGTTCTACACGGAGGCGGCACACGCTCAGACCATCGCGTTGCGCCGTAGCGAATGTGATTTTCGCGTCTCGCAAGGACGTTTGATCTTCACCTGTTGGAGCGAGGCGGGCGCGCGCGTCTGGCGCGTCGTCGGCTGGGAGTGGACGGGCGATAAACTCCTGCTCGAAGCGGAGAGACGCATGGGTGCGGAGAACGCTCTGCTCGAACTGGTCCCGCGCGCTTCCGCGAGCGTCATCAACGGGATGGTCAGCGCCACTCGCCGCACGCTCTGCGAACGCCTCGCGCGTCTCGCCTCCGAGCACTTCGGGAAGGCGAAGGTCGAGCGCAGGGGCTTCAGCGCCGGAGCAAGGCGCGGCCAGCCCGGACGCTACGCGCGCATATACCTGCGCCGACATCAGGAACGCATCGCCGTCACAGGCATCGTCACCGAGAGCGAACCCGGCGACGTTGACGCCATGCTCTCATCCGCCCTCGTCTGGTTCACACGCGCACGCGAAACTTCTTCCGGTATTGGACCAGGAAAGCTCTGCCTCATCCTTCCATCGCCTCTCATAGAGACCACGCGGCAACGCCTCGCGCTGCTCCGCGAAGACCTCCGCCGCGTCATACATCTCTCCCAAATAGACGACGACTGGCAGGAGTTGACGCCCGTCTCTCGCCCCACGCGCGGAGATTTATGGAAAGAGAAGCCGCCCCGTCTACACATCCCGACGGAGAAGCCTTTGAGCGATTGGTCAAAGCGTCTCATCGCGCACGCGCCGGAAGCGATTGACGTGATTCGCGCGCGGCACGGCGAGACGTTGCGCTACCACGGCCTGCCTTTCGCCCGCGTGCGACGCTTGATGAATGAAGAGCATCTCTGGTTCGGCGCATCCGGCACGCGCAGCAGGCGCTTACTAGCAGAGAGCACCCAGCCTGAGTTGACCAGATTGATCGAGGAACTAAAAGAACACAGGCACGCCGGAGCCTCGGACCATCGCCACGCGCTCTACAGGTCATCAACGGAAGCATGGCTCGAATCAATTCTCCGACGCGACATCACGCGCCTGGACCCCGGCCTCATCATCGCGCCCCTGCACGCGCAATTTCGGACCTCCCACGCGGGCCAACATTCAAACTCGCGCCCCGTAGACCTCCTCGCGCTGAGACGCGACGGACGCCTCGCCGTCATCGAACTCAAAGTCTCCGAAGACCGCGAACACGTTCTACAGGGAGCGGACTACTGGCGACGTGTGGAGATGTACAGGCGGCACGGACTCATCAAGCGCGCACGCTTATTTGAAGACGCTGTGATTTCAGACGAGCCGCCGCTTCTCTATTTAGTTGCCCCGCTGCTCCGTTGCCACCGCGCCTTCGAGACACTGGCACGCGCCATCACCCCCGACATCGAACTCTATCGCTTCGACCTCAACGAAGACTGGCGCGCGGGCGTCCGCGTCATGCAACGCGGGCGCGTTAATTAACGCTTCGTTTCATAAGACGAGAGCGGTTGTAGTTGAAGCCCGAACGCCTGCGGGTTTTCTCCGATGATGGCGGCGGCGAAAAAGCGCGGGACGTAGAAGGCGTTCTCGTGTTGAAACGTGTCGTCGAGTTTGTCGCGGCTGGCTGTCAGGGCGCAGATACTGCAACGCCTGTTGTGGTCGTTGAGGATGGATTGGAGGTCGCGCGCGGTTTTCTGTTCGCCGCGATTGTAGGCGAGGAGCGCGAGGGCTTCCTTCATCGGGTCGTCTTTGAATTGGTCCAGGTTGTGTGTGATGTAGCGCGCGGCGGCGTCTGCGGATTTCTCCACGTCGAGAAGTTCCTGCGCCGTGAGGCCGTAGCGCTCACCCGTCTTCGGTAGAAACTGAAACATTCCGAGAGCGCCGTGGGAGTTCGGCTCTTGAATGTTCATGTACTCGGATTCAATCAAGGGGATGTAAAGGCCGATGAGCGGCGAGACGTTGTGCGCCTTGAAGACGCTGATTAGTGTGGGCGCGTTGGTCTGCCCGCGCTCGAAGACGAAGCGCGCGTCGCCCTTCCACAAACGGTCGCTGCCGTTGTTGCCGATGCGCCGCGTATATTGGTCCACAGCCTTCTGAATGTCCATCTCAAAAGCCTGTGTGAATTCATACTCCGTCCCGGACATCTGGCGGGCGATGCGCCGCGACTGTTCCGCGACGAACGCCGCGCGCTCAGCCTGCGTCATCCCTTGATAGAGCTTGTTCGACTGGGCTGTTTGCGCGCAACTCTCGCGCGTGACGGTTGTCAAAGAGATAATGATGGCGAGCAGGAAGAGCAGCATTCTTTGCGATTTCATTTGTCGTTCCTCACATATGTTGATTTGAGATAGAGGAGCATATAAGAGCGCCCCTCTATCTATCAAGCGAGAACTGGCGGCGTAAGTGTTCATCCGGTCGGAAATTATTTTTGCCAATCGCCGGAAAAGTTTTTGCGCCCGCACGTTATGATTAAGAGTGAACAAAAGATGTTAGAATCTGGGCTGACGGATGCTTTAACGCGCGGCGTGGAATGAACCCGGATGACGACGCTTTCGGAACAGGACGTGACGGAATTGTTGCTCGAATGGCAGCAGGGAGACAAGTGCGCGCTCGATAAGTTGACCCCTCTGGTTTACGAAGAATTGCGTCGCATCGCGCATCGCTATGTGCAGCGAGAGCGCGACGGGCACACTTTGCAAACCACCGCGCTGGTCAACGAGGCTTACCTGCGTCTCGTCGGCGGGCAGAACATAGAGTGGCAGAATCGCGCGCACTTCTTCGCGGTCACGGCGCAGGTCATGCGGCGCATTTTGATTGACCACGCGCGCCGTCGTCATTACGCCAAACGCGGAGGCGCAGCGCAGCAAGTCTCTTTTGACGACGCGGCGTTGATGTCGCCGGAGCGCGCCGCCGAACTCGTCGCGCTTGACGAAGCCCTCTCCGAACTTGCGAGACTCGATGCGCGCAAAAGTCGTGTCGTCGAGTTGCGTTACTTTGGCGGGTTGAGCCTGGAAGAGACGGCGGACGCGTTGGAGGTCTCTGTGATGACCGTGCGCCGCGATTGGCGCGCGGCGAAAGCCTGGCTCTACCGCGCCCTCGTTAGAAATAAGTGAGCGGAACTCAAGATGACGCTTGAAATCAAGATGACGCCGGAAAGATGGCTTGAGGTGGAGGATGTCTTGCAGGCGGCGCTGGACCGCCCGCCGCATGAGCGTGATTCATTTCTGGACCAGGCGTGCGCGGGCGATGACGAGTTGAAAAGCGAGGCCGCCGCGCTCGTTCGCGCTCACGACGAAGCGGGCAATTTTATAGAGCGACCCGCCATCGCACAGGACGCGCGCATCATGTTCGGCGACCAGCCCGACCTCAACATAGGGCGCGTCGTGGGCCCTTACAACATCATAGAACGTCTCGGCGCGGGCGGCATGGGCGATGTGTATCTGGCGCAGGACGGGCGGCTCAATCGCCTCGTCGCGCTCAAGATTCTGCCCGCTCATTTTATTTCGGACGATGTCCGCCTGCACCGCTTTCAGAGGGAAGCGCGCGCGGCTTCGGCTTTGAATCACCCGAACATCATCACGATTCACGAAGTCGGAGAGGCATCGGAAATCCGTTTTATCGCCACGGAATTTATTGACGGGCAGACTATACGCGAATTGATCGCGCGTGGGGATTTGTCGCTCGCAGAAGTTCTGGACATCGCCTTGCAGGTCGCCTTCGCGCTCAACGCGGCGCACGCGGCGGGCATCGTTCACCGCGACATCAAACCGGAGAACATCATGCGGCGCGCAGATGGCATCGTGAAAATTCTGGACTTCGGCATCGCCAAACTGATAGAGCAACCCGCGCAGGAATTTTCTCAGGAAGCCACGACCATCATGAAGGCTCAGACCGAAATGGGCATCGTCATCGGGACGGTCGGCTACATGTCGCCGGAACAGGCGCGCGGGCTTCCGGTTGACGAACGGACGGACATCTGGAGCCTGGGCGTCGTGCTTTATGAAATGCTCGCGGGGCGCGCGCCGTTCAAGGGTGCGACGCGCATGGACACGCTCGTTGACATTCTTGAGCGCGAACCAATACCGCTCTTTCAAACTACGAAAGACGCCCCGCCGCAGTTAGCGCAACTACAGCGCATCATCAACACGACTCTGCGTAAGGAAAAGAGCGACCGCTACCAGTCGGCAGCGTTGATACTCGCGGATTTGCAAAGCGTCAGACGCGAACTCGACCTCGCACCGGCATTCAAAGGGCAACCCATCACGGATTCGTTGCTGGCCCTTCGCGCAGACCGACTCCGCGCGGATCAACGCCGCGCAGACCAGTCCGGCTCATTCAAGCCTCATGCCTCAGCTTCAGCCGTCAACGCTTCATCAATCAAGACCCTCACCTCTCAAACATCAGCGCGACAAAAGCGAGCGCGTTATCCCTTCCCCTTGCTGATTGCCGCGACGTTGCTGTTGACTGTCATCGCCGGAACATTTCTTCACAGGCGTTGGGTCGCACGCAGCAGCGCGAACATGCCGGGCGCGACGTTGGCTCATGCAACAAATAAAAAACTCTACGCGCAGATGAGCGAAGCGGAGCAACTCGCCTTTATCAACGAGCAGGAGCAACGCATCTCCGCGATGATGGGCGACCGTCCCGCGAAGCTTAACGATGAAGCCCTGCGCGCCATCAAGAGCCACGTAGATCGCTACGCAGCGCGGACGGGCAGCACGTCGAACGAGCCTGGCAAAGAAGATTTACGGCTCATCTATGCGCGGGCGATTCCCTATGTGCCGCTCATCGAGAGTTCATTCGCGGCGCGCAAAGTTCCCGTCGTGATAGGCTTTTACCTGCCGATGATCGAATCGGAATATAAGACCTGTTTTGAGAACAGCATCGGCGCGAAGGGGCTGTTTCAATTTCTACCGCAGACCGCCAGCCAGTATGGCGTCGCGCATGAAGAGATGTGCGACGCGGAGAAGATGACGCCCGCTGCCGCGCACTACATCGCGGACCGGATGGCCGAACTCGGAGACGATTCGGAAAGCATGACGCTCGTCCTGCTCAGTTATAATCGCGGGCCAGAGTGGGTCCGCAGCAGCCTGCGCCAGTTGAGAAACACGGACCACTACGAAAGAAATTTCTGGACCCTTTTTGCCAACCGCGACAAACTGGACGCTCACTTCCGCACGGAAAATGTCGGTTACGTCCCAGCTTTCTTCGCCGCCGCCATCATCGGAGAAAACCCACAGACCTTTGATCTGCAAACACCGCCACTCTCAAGGATGAGAGGCGAGAGGCTGGAGGCGAGAGGCTGGAGGTGAGAGGCTGGAGGCTAGTTAAAGACACAGATGTTTTAACTAACGTGAGTTCGACGTAAGGCAGAGCACACCCTTCAAGCTTATCCACGACAGTGGATACATATGAGAGCCGGGGGCAAGCTCGTAGAGCGTCGCCCACGGTGACTGGTCCAGAATACAATCCGACCCTGCAAGGGTCGCACACTTAATGTTGAGGTGCGACCCTTGCAGGGTCGAATTGTGTGTTGAGAGGACCGGGGGCGCTGCCCCCGGCTTTCACATTCGGCCCTTTCAGGGCACAGATGGCTTGTCAGTCAGCCTCTGACATCGAACTCACGTTATTCTAAGAATGATGAGTTAAGTAACGCTGTTTGATGGTCTCTTGAATGACG
>DASYML010000148.1:0-10868 GCA_036009045.1 Pyrinomonadaceae bacterium | reverse complement strand
GTTATAATACTTCAGCTTGAAGCAACATACTGAAACCAGAGAGACGGTGTTCCTCGCTTGCCGGAATTTCCAATGAAGAATTTACAAGGCATTCTACTCCCGTTTCCCACTCCGTTCGAGAGGGGTGAGAGTGTGGACCTGCGCGCCGTGCGCTCGAATATAGAGAGATGGAACGAGACAGGCGTGGTGGGCTATGTCGCGCTCGGTTCGACGGGCGAGCGCGTGCATCTGAGCGAGCGCGAATATCTGGAAGTCATAGAAGCTGCGCGCATGGCCGTGCCGGAGTCTCTGGCGCTTATCGTCGGCGCGGGACAGCAGAGCATGCGTGGGAGTATTGATGAAGTGCGGCGTGCGGCTCAGGCGGGTGCGGATGCCGTGCTGGTCATTACGCCTCACTTCTATCGCGGGGCGATGACGCAGGGGGCTTTGTTCGATTACTACAGGGCGGTGGCGGATGCTGCGAGCGTGCCCTTGATGCTCTATAGCATGCCGGATTTGACGGGCGTGGCGATGGCGCCGGAACTGGTCGCGCGTCTCTCTGAGCACGAGAACATCATCGGCATCAAGGATAGTTCGGGCGATGCCATCAACCTCGCGGAGACCTTGCGGCAAGTGCCCTCTGAGTTTAAGGTTGTGACGGGCAGTGGTCCATTATTGTATGCGGCCTTGAACGCGGGCGCGTGCGGCGCGATTATCGCGGTCGGGTGCGTGGCCCCGCAGTTGGCCGTAGCTCTCTATCGCGCGGTGGCGGCGGGAGAGCAGGAGCGGGCGCGCGAGATGCAGCGCAGGCTGACGCCGCTCGCGCTGGCCGTCACGAAGCGTTACGGCATCGGCGGATTGAAGGCGGCGATGGAGATGCTGGGGTATACTGTTGGTCCGGTGCGCGCACCGCTCAAGGTCGCAGACGAGGAGGCGCGCGGGGAACTCGCACGCTTGATCAGAGAGGCCAGATTGTTGGACCAGGAAACAGGGCGAGATGAGCAAGTTCGCCTGGCAGGAGTATTGAACCAGTGAGCACCACGGAAGCCGCATGTTATCCCGCGCCCGAAGAGGCCGGGCTGCACATCAAGACGCTGCCCTTCGAGCGTATCCCTCACCAGTCGCGTCTCTTTCTGGATTACCTGCGCGACCCCGTCGCCCTGCGCCGCTTCTATCCTTCAGCCGTGCGCTTTCATCACGAACTCGCGGAGCGCGTCCCGGAAGTTCTGGCCGCGCACGAGACCGACCGCAACGCTTTATGCGATGCGCTCGAAGCGATGAACACGGCCTGGGGCGCTGGACCGGAAACTCTCTCCAACATCGCTGCCTTGCGCGAAGCGGATTGCGTGGCGGTCGTGACGGGCCAGCAGGCGGGACTCTTCACAGGCCCGCTCTACACGATTTACAAAGCGCTCTCAGCCGTCAAACTCGCCGGATGCCTCAATGGCCGTGGCACAAATTCCGTTCCCGTTTTCTGGATTGCGACGGAGGACCATGACTTCGCGGAAGTGGCGACCGCAGAGTTTATCAATTGCGATTGCAAGCTGGCGAGCGAAACGGTCTCAGATAAGATACACGGGGATGGGATGCCCGTCGGCAGCGTCTTGCTGGACCAATCCATAGATGAAACCATCGGGCGCATGCTGGACCAATTACCGGCGACGGAGTTCAAGCCTGAGTTGGAAAGTTTATTGCGCGATTGCTGGAAACCCGGAACCGGGTATGGCGAAGCCTTCGCGCGGATGATGACGAGGCTCGTGAGCCGCTATGGCCTTGTCCTGCTGGACCCGCTCGACGCGAGGCTCAAGCAACTGGCCGCGCCGCTCTATGCGTTGGCCGCGCGCCGCGCGCCGGAGATTGCCACGGCCATCGAAGCGCGCAGCCGCGAACTCGAAGCAGCGGGCTATCACGCGCAGGTCGTGGCGACGGCCAATTCTTTTCCGCTCTTCCTGCACACGGAAGACGGCGCGCGTCATTCCGTCACGCGCGGCGAGAACGGACTCTACAGGATCAGGAACATGCGCGAAGAATACACTGCGGACGAACTGGCTGCGATGGCGTTGCGTGAACCGCAGCGCTTCAGCCCCAACGTCACCCTGCGCGCGGTGGTCCAGGATTACCTGTTGCCGACCATCGCCTACAACGGCGGCGCTGCCGAGATCGCCTACTTCGCGCAGACCGCAGAAGTCTATCGCATCCTGAACCGTCCCACGACGACGATTTTGCCGCGCGCCAGTCTGACGATAGTGGAGAGCCGCACGGGACGCACGCTCGAACGCTACGAATTGGAGTTGAGCGATTTCTTCGCCGGGCTGGACAACGTCCTCGCGCGCGTCGCGGAAGAGCATCTGGGCACGGAAGCGGCGCAGGCTTTTGCACGGACCGAAGAGAAGGTCAATCAGGAGTTGGAGGCATTAAAGGACCAGTTGCGACGCGTGGACCCGACGCTGGCGGATGCTTTAGAGACCGGCAGGCACAAGATTAATTATCAACTCAAGGGACTGCGGACGCGTTTTCATCGCGCGCAGATGAACCGCGACCAGGCCGCCACGCGCCAACTCCAACGCGCCTACGAACTGCTTTATCCGCACAAGGCTTTGCAGGAGCGCCACATCAACATCACATCGCTACTCGTGCGTCACGGCCTCTACGTCGTCAACTGGATTTACGACGCGATTAATCTAGGCTCTCCAGACCATCAGATAGTTTATCTTTGAGTGACAGGTGACGAGTGACAGGTGACAAGCAAGAAAGGCTTGCTCTCACTCGTCACTTGTCACTCCTCACTCGTCACTGTCTTCATATGTCAAAGATTCGCGTCCTGTCCGATCATCTGGCGAACCAGATTGCTGCCGGTGAGGTGGTGGAGCGGCCCGCGTCTGTCGCTAAAGAGTTGGTCGAAAATTCGATTGATGCGGGCGCGCGGCGTTTGACGATTGATGTGGAGGGAGGCGGGCGCAAACTCCTGCGCGTGGCGGATGATGGAGAGGGCATGACGCGCGACGACGCCCTGCTCTCCTTCGAGCGTCACGCGACTTCAAAGATTAGTTCGGCTGAAGACCTCAACAAGATTGCGACGCTCGGTTTCAGAGGCGAGGCGCTCGCTTCCATAGCCTCTGTCGCGCGCGTCGAACTCGTCACGAAAACTGAAGAAGCCAGCGTCGCGACGCGCGTCATCATAGAGGGCGGGCGCATGCGCGATGTGAAGGATGCGGCGCACCCGCGTGGAACGACGATTACCGTCCGCGACCTCTTCTTCAACATCCCTGCGCGTCGAAAATTCCTGCGCTCCGAAGCGACGGAGAGTTTTCATCTGGCGAATCTGGTGACTCATTACGCGTTGGCCCACCCGGAGATTGCCTTCACGCTGACCAACAACGGGCGCGAGACATTACGCGCCGCTCCGGCCAAAGATTTACGCGAGCGTGCCTACCAGCTTTTCGGCGCGGAGTTTCTGGAGAATCTTCTGGAAGTCGGCGGCGGCCACGAACACGTCGCGCGCGTGCGCGGCTACATCTCAGCGCCGCGCGAAAGACGCAACTCGCACGACGCGCAATATCTCTTCATCAACGGTCGTTATGTGCGCGACCGTCTCATCAGCCGCGCGCTCTCGGAAGGCTATCGCACGATTCTCCCGCAGGGCGTGTATCCTGCCGCGCTGCTCTTCCTTGATGTGCCGCTCGAAGAGGTAGATGTCAACGTTCATCCGGCCAAGACGGAGGTGCGTTTTCGCCGCGCGTCAGCCGTCGGCGATGCCGTGCGCGAAGCCGTGCGTAAATCGCTCGCCAGCGCGGGCTATGCGGCGCGCAGTACGGACAACCCCGCGATGGAAATTGGTCCACAAATATCCGCCGCGCAGGAATCAGGCAGGCCCGTAGAGCCTGCGACGGAGGCAGAGCCTGCGACAAACGTCGCATCGTTCGGCCCTGACCGATCCGCACCATCCGCAGAGGCTTCGCCTTCCACGTCCTCCGTCACAGACAACGCTGCAAGCCTGTCCGGCGAGAGCCTGACCGATGTACGCCTGAGACACACGCCTTCATCCACGACGCAACAGAGCGCCATCGAATTCGGTCCCTCTGTGCCGTTGGTAACATCATGGCGAGACGAAACTGATGTCCCGGCGCCTCTCCCCTCACGCGATGACGAAGCGCTTGATGCATCCTCCCTCGCCCCTCATACGGCACGGGCGGAAGCGATGGCGGATGCGGATAACAGTGTACGTATTGGACCTCCAATTGGACCTGCCGGAACAGAGCGGAGCGGGCCGGGCCAGCACGAAACATTTCAGGGAGGAGCGCAGGGCGGACTGCCGCCCGTCGTCTCCATTGACAACTTCGTGCGTGAAGTGACGGTCGAATCACTGAACGCGAATATTCGCCCGCTCGGACAACTCGCGCACAGTTATATCCTGGCGACGGACGACGAGGGACTCTTACTGATTGACCAGCACGCCGCGCACGAGCGGATTCTCTTCGACAAATATCGCGCGCTCGAAACCTCACGCGTCGCGGAGTCGCAGCACATGTTGATACCGGAGACCTTCGATCTCACGCCCGCGCAAGTGGCCGTCTTCGAGGGTGTGGTTGCGGAACTTGAAACTTACGGCTTCGGGTTAATGCGTCTTTCTGGACGCACGGTGGCGATTAAAGCCGTGCCCGCCGATTTGCCTGCGGGTGAAGCGCACAACATGTTGTCGGAAGTTCTGGGCACGGTTGATGTCAACAGACGCAGCGAAGCGCGAGCGACGTTGCGAGAGCAGATTGCGCTCTCGCTCGCAACGCGCGCCGCCGTCAAGGCACGCACGCCGCTCGCCACGGAAAAGATGCGCTGGCTCATAGACCGCCTGCTCAACACCTCTTCGCCCACCACCTGCCCGCACGGTCGCCCCACCATCCTGCGCCTCGCCACGCGCGACATCGAAAAGGGTTTTCATCATGGTTGATGCACAAGAGAATCGCCGGATGAATAAATCTTCGATTGAATGAGCCTCAACAACTATTCACCACCGCAGACATAGAGCGCACAGAGTCAGCACAGAGAGTTGAAGGCTTTTCTCTGTGCTGACTCTGTGTCCTCTGTGTCTGCGGTGGTGAATGCTGCACGGAGCAGACTCAAGTGAGAGTTAATCAATCCTTCACAATTCATCCAGAGTCCGTCTGAGCACATCCGTATCGGAGAAGTCCGGCAGGATGGCGTCCGGTTGATGCGGGAGTAATCGAGGATTCGATCATTGATTCATCGGCTCATTGAATCATTGAATCATTGATTCAATGAGCCGATGAGCCGATGAATCAATCTTAAATGCTTTCATTCGATGACGGCCAGTATCTCTCCCGCTTTGACGGTCTGGCCTGCTGCGGCATGAAGCTCCGTGACCGTTCCGGCCCTCGACGACTTCATCTCGTTCTGCATTTTCATCGCCTCGACGACCAGAATCCCGTCGCCCGCTGCCACCTGCGCGCCCTGCTGGACCAGCACGCGGACGACCTTGCCGGGCATCGGCGCGACGATCTGCGCCGCCCTCCCGTCCGCTGGCGTGCCCGTCAATTGCGCTCCGCGCAGGCGTTTCGGATCCGCGAGCGTGACCGCGTGAGTGTCGCCGCCGACATGGACTTCCATGCGCCCGCGCTGCGCCTCCGATTGGTCCACGCGACATTCAAAGACCCTGTTGCCCGCCAGCAGCAGATAGACTCCAGCGCCCTGCTCGCGCGCTTCCAGTTCGTAGCGGCGACCGTCAATGGACGCGTTGAGGCGAGCGCCCTCGCGCTTCATCTCGATCTCGTGTTTTTCCCCTGCCAGTTCCGCCGTCAGTTTCATCTCAAGCTTCATCAAGCCATCGAAGGCCGCAAAAAGGTCCACATTAAAGAGAGGGCGGACGCTTGATTGCGCGGCCCTCTTCGCTTTCGTCAGTTAAAGCATGTGAGCTAAAACTTTTTAATTGACACGGCTCAGAGCCAAGTGTATAAGCCACGATGATTTCTGGCAAACGTCGGACTCGTGCGGACACCTCTGGCAGACGCTTGATGCGCAAAGAATTTCTCCTCGCCGCAGCTCTTCGACATACCAACGATAAATGCTGTTCGACTAAGGCATCTCACCGAACAAGGCGGAAGCTCAAGAGCGTCGCGGGTCATCCACACGCGAAATTCTTTCCGCGACGACTCTCGTTGATATAACCAAGGGTCCGAGAAGACCCTCACATGAGACATCTAAACCTCTCTCTCCGGCGAACACCACCTGGCCCACGCCGCGCGAGGCCGCCCGTATCATTCCTGTGGCTCGCAACGCTTCGCACTTTTAAAACGGGGCCAGTCTGATCAAACGCCCGCAGATGCGGAGGGTAGATGTAGGAGGACGCTCAGATGAGACATCATTCTACGGAGAAACACAAAACAAGAGCTTTAATGGTCCTGTTAAGCCTGACCATGTTGCTGGCTGTTCTGCTGTTGACATTCGGCAGTCGCAGGGTCAACGCGACCGCCGCCGTGACAGGTAAAACGGCGAAGGCTCCGGCCAGTGTCGCGCAAACCCCGCAAAGACCCTGGACCGCCATCGGTTCAACGGGCGCAGTGGATGAAGCTTCACTCGGCATCTACGCCGTCAACGGCACTGAACTCGGATTCAAGTCACCCTCATCGGGAAGCGTGATTGTGGCCCGCTACAACGTGACCAACACGTTCGACAATAACGCCAACCCCAATATGCCGAATTGGACTATCCTCGAAATGGGGTCCAATGCTCCGTTGAACTGCATCAACTCGGCCACACTCTACCGCGTGAAGATTTGCAGCCGAGACCCTGTGGCAATCTGCACCGCGCGAAATCGCAGCAGCGATCATCCCTGCGCGACCTGCCAGTTCGCCAGCACGACCTTTGATTTCTCCAGTTATTTGTACTACGTGGAAGTCAGCCTGGACCGTAGCGCCGCGCCCACGGCATCGCCGACCGTCTACACTTTGCGCATCTATTAAAGGCTGGTCCAATAACCAGAGCCGGGAGACGAGCGGTCTGAGTCTTTGCAACCCTTCGTCTCCGGCTTTTTACGTTCTGGAATTGTGGAGTGCCGCACGGCCCGCGAGCCGCCAGCGGCTAGATTCCTGCTCGCGCGGTTGATTCGCAGAACTCTCTTTGCCATTCCCGGCGTAAGCGAGCGCAGCGGCGATGAGGGCCATGTCGCGCCGCGTCGTTTCAAGTTCATCTTGTTCATGAGAGACGGGCTGGCTCAGGGTTTCGGCGCGGCGTGCGTTGAAGCGCGAGATGAAACCCGTGTCGAGTTGGCCCAGGATGAATTCGGGGTCGCGCACGATGCGGCGAAAGAAGGGCAGCGTCGTCTTGATGCCGCCGACGGAGTATTCGTCCAGCGCGCGTCGCAGGCGGTCAATCGCTTCCGCACGCGTGCGACCCCACGCGGCAAGCTTAGAGATCATCGGGTCGTAGTAGATGGAAACTTCTGTGCCCGCGCTGACGCCGCCATCGTCGCGTATTCCTGGTCCAGCCGGAACGCTCAAGTGTGTGATGCGACCCGGCGAGGGAAGGAAATCATTGTCGGGGTCTTCGGCGTAGACGCGGCATTCGATGGCGTGGCCGGTCCAGGAAACGTCCGCTTGAGTGAAGGAGAGCGGCGCGCCGCTCGCTACCATCATCTGTTCGCGCACGAGGTCTATGCCCGTCACCAGTTCCGTCACAGGATGCTCTACCTGCAAGCGCGTGTTCATCTCCAGAAAGTAGAATTCGCGCGTCGCGTCCGCGACGAGAAATTCGACGGTGCCCGCGCCGACGTAAGCGACGGCGCGCGCGGCGCGGATCGCCGCTTCGCCCATCTGCTGGCGCAGGTTCTCATCATTAATAGGCGAGGGACATTCCTCTATCACTTTCTGGTGGCGACGCTGGATAGAACATTCGCGTTCGCCCAGGTGAACGAAGTTGCCTTGGGTGTCCGCGAAAATTTGAATCTCTATGTGGCGCGGGCGCTCGATGGCTTTTTCGAGATAGATTTCCGGGTCGCCGAAGGCGGCAGCCGCTTCGGATTGCGCGGTCTCGAAAGCGGACTTCAGTTCGTCTTCCTTGGCGACGAGACGCATGCCCTTACCGCCGCCGCCCGCAGAGGCTTTGAGCATCACCGGATAGCCGAAGCGCGCGGCCACCTCGCGCGCTTCCGTATCAGAGTGAAGCGGCTCCGTCGTGCCGGGTACGACAGGCACTCCGACCTCCAGCGCCGCACGGCGTGCGCTCGTCTTCGACCCCATGATCTCCATCGCCTCTGCGGTTGGTCCAATAAACGTGAGACCCGCTCTCTTCACGGCGCGCGCGAAATCCGCGTTCTCCGCGAGAAACCCGTAGCCCGGATGAATGGCGTCGGCTTCAACACTTTGCGCGGCGTTGATGATGGCGGGGATATTCAGATAGCTTTCGGCGGAGGAAGGCGGGCCAACGCAGACAGCCTCATCAGCAAAGCGCACATGCAGCGCGTCACGGTCGGCCTCTGAATAAACCGCGACCGGCGAGATGCACAGGTCACGGCACGCGCGCACAATCCGCACGGCAATCTCGCCTCGATTGGCAATCAATATTTTGCGAAAAATTGGCATACGCGATGGGGATGGGGGATGGAGATAGGGAATGGGGATAGTGGTTGGGGGATGGAGTTTCAACTCTTATCCAACCCCTATCCCTGAACCCCCATCCCCTATCTCCATCCCCTGCTTTCAAACTACGATTGAATTGCCCGGACGGTGTGGGTCGTAGCGAACGGTGACGCGTGCGCCGGGCGCGTAGTCCTGTGGGCGACGCTGTTGTTCCTGGTCCAGCAACTGCGAGGATTCGTAATCCACGCCGCTCACCGTGTACCTGTAAAAAATCTGCGTGATAGCGCCCGCGTCGTCGCTGATGGTGTCAATGATAGAACCGTCCGTGATGCGCCCGGCAGTGCTGAGACGCGCGCGCCTCTCAGCTTCCGCGTTAACACGTTTCCGCCGGAACCAGTTTGAGATTGCCATACGCCAGTTTGATTTTGAGAAAGAGAGATTACGGCGCAGTAGAATCGTTGGACGAGCCTGCACTCATCGTCTGCGTGTTGGCTGGCGAGGGCTTCGTCACCACGCCGTTACGCACGATCCAGTCGTCGTCCGTGTTCAGGATTTTATCTTCGCCGGGCAGCCGCATCTCGTAGTCTGTGAAAGAGACTCCCTCACCCGGAGAATCATCCGTGCTGGCGGAGACGGTGCGAATGGCCGCGCCGCGCAACGAGCGGGATTTCTTGGGCGGCAGGCTGGCTTGCAGGGTCCAGGTCCTGTAACCGGACGGGTCAATGTCCGCGAGCATAGCGGCGATGGAGCCATCCGGGTCCGGCAGTTTATCTTTTAACTCGTAGAGGTCCGAAGGCAGAGTCTTATAGCGCAGACGATATTCCAACTCGGCGCGGATAAAAGTGTAACCGAGCGCTTCCTGGCCCGCCTCTATGCCTATCTGTCGTTTGCGCAGGCGTTCGGGGATAGTCACGCCGATGCAGGTGGCGAACAGCAAGACGACGAGCGCGGAGGCAGCGAGTCCGGTGTGTGCGAAGTGTAAACCGATGAAGCGCGATGGCTCTCGCCGGAGCGAGGCGCAGACGCGCAGGCAGGACCACAGCGCGGGCGGCGCAACGGGGAGCGCGACCCACTTCAGACGCCAGGCGGCGGTTTCGGCGGCGGCCACAATGGACCAAAAATCGAAGGACAGGTGCGAGCGTTCGAGGATCGCGGCGATAGTGCTGCCCATGAAGATGAGGAGCATCAAAGCGCCGACCAGCGTAACGAAGAGTGCGCGCCCGTAGAAGGGGAGGAGATGTTCCGGTTGGGCCAACGGTTCGCCGACCGATTGGGCGCCGCAAGCAGTGCAGCCCACGCGTAAATCGCCTTCAAATTTGCAACCGCAACACGGGCAAACAGTCAATGTCGTGTACCTCGAACTTTGAATGGGGAGAACGTCCGTTTCTTGCATCAAAAATTGTCCGCTTTTGCGCTCTCTAAGAGATGTGCTCTAACCGACCTTATGGGCCAATTCCGGCTCCGGCCTTCTTTCCGGCCCAGCATTAGATGCCTCAACCTTCTCATTCGCTGCCGCCTGCCGGTGCTGGTCGTCAGCCATTTTCACTTCGCGCCAGGTGTGATACATGCGATGCGCGAAGGTCCAGTAAGAACCGACGGCGAGAATCCAGAGCACCGCAGGCATGCGGTTCGAGAAGAAGTTCTGCGAACCGGGATGCGTCGTCAGCGCGCCGATGATGAAAAGCACGACGCGTTCGGGCCGTCGCAGAAAACCCACATCGCACTTCGCTATCAAACTCTCCGCACGCGCGCTGGCGT
Organism: Pyrinomonadaceae bacterium; assembly: GCA_036009045.1. Taxonomy (GTDB): domain Bacteria; phylum Acidobacteriota; class Blastocatellia; order Pyrinomonadales; family Pyrinomonadaceae; genus DASYML01. Next base: position 543 of record DASYML010000148.1, on the reverse strand, counting down.
AGGAGACCATGACGGACCCCATGAGGCCCGCGCCAGCCAGAAAAACGTTGAGCGTAGAATGAAACTCTGTGTCGCGCGCGTAGAAGACCATCAGCCCGACGAAAACGACCATGTCTGAGAGACGGTCGAGCGAAGAATCCAGAAAGCCGCCGAAGCGCGTGACGCGACCCGAAAGCCTCGCCACCTGCCCGTCCAGCATGTCGAAGAGGTTGGCGACGATGAGAATAATTCCGGCCCAGAAAAAATAGCCGAAGCCGAACAGGAGACCGCACCCGACGTTAATCGCGACGCCGATGACGGTCAGAATATTCGGATTGACGCGGCCCTGGGCCAACCCGCGCACCATCGCGTCAATAATGCGCTGCGCGCCTCGCCCGATACTCTCCCCAAACACTTCTCAGTCGTCTCCTATTTTGCGGCAACACGGGCCAACGGCTGCTCTCCGCCTGAGGCCCGTGGTCTCAAACAAGGCATCATAGGGACGCGCCGAAGTGGTTGTCAAGGAAGATAAAAACAGTCAGGAGTCTTGAGTCGTGTGTCAGG
>DASYML010000147.1:0-36062 GCA_036009045.1 Pyrinomonadaceae bacterium | reverse complement strand
CCTTGAAGCCAACCACTGCAATAGCACCCATCGCCAGGACCAATGCCGCCGCAGCAACAACTGCAATTCCGATTGGGTTGGCGAGCGCACCTATCGCACCGCCAGCAGATGAGGCTCCCGCAGCCGCGCCAGCCTCTCCCTCTTCGACGCTCAAGAGCGAGCCAGCCATCTTTTCGAGTTGGGGGAAAATAGAAGTGACGTTGCCCTGGAAGACGGCAGTTGCAGAGCGCAACTTGTCCTGCTCGCGCGTGGCGAGGTTGAAGATTTGGAGAAGGTTCTGAATCTCGCGCGCAGAGACATTGTATTTCTGCGCCATCGTCTCGATCTGCTTGCCGAGTTTTTCAGCCGCAGCCCCTGCATCGCCGGAAACCTTCACGCTCGACTTCACCGGGTCAAGGTAAGCAGCGATGGCTTGGCCCGCTCCGCGCGCTATCAATCCTGTATAGCCGAAAGAATAAGCAACGCGCGATTCAATCTGTGAGGCGACGCCATTAACAACATCGTATATTCCGCGCATCTCCGGCGCGAAGACTTCGCGCAGTTTACGTACCTCTCCCTGCGCGCCACCTGTGTTGGCTGCAATCTCAAAAACCAGTTTGGTCAGGCCCTCGGCCATAAGATGCCTACTTTCTATCAGGTGAAATCGGTGGAGCTAATCGCTTTGCCTCGCGCAAGTTTCGCTGCGATCCTTGCAGCATGGTCAGGCTTCTTCAACTCACTCTTACCGCTCAATCCATCAGCGATACTCTTCATCAGAATCGTCACCGGATGCGGGTCGAGCAGGCTCAACACGACTGTTGCAGCAGAGTTGAAATCAAACGCGACGGCATCAGTGCCCCCGACGCTTACGTTTGCTAACCCCAACACCTCGCTTGGAAACCGTCCGAACCTCGCGCCCACCTGGGCCATCCGGCACATCGCTTGGCAGTTCTGACTCGTTACGAAAGCTTGCGACGCTCTCATAGCTCACCTGCCTTCCATCTGCCATGATTACAGGCACGCCCGGACATCCATTCTTGACCCAATTGAGGATGTACAGCATGTCATCCGTTGGGACGTTTGCAGGCTCAATCTCGCGTGGGCCGCGCGCTCCGATCTTGATGCGTGGAATCACCACAGCCCATTCCAGAATGTTCTTTGCGAACCTCGCGGACCTGACAAACTGGCTATCGTCTTCGAGGACCATCTGCTTGAATTTCTCTTCAAGTTGGGCCTTACTCGTCGCCTTCATCGCCAGTTGCTCGGCGGCTGCGGTCAAGTCCTGCGGCAAGAAACCAAATGTTGCCCACTCAGCAAGCGGCGGGCGAGTCGCAATAATCTTTTTCCCTGACGGGAGTTTGAGCTTCGTGAAGACGCCTAACTTCAAACATTCTTCATGGAATTGCTCAACACCTGTTGCAGCCCAATCTGCGGAAGAATAAACGTCAGTTAAATCAAGCTCTTTCGGGTTTACCGGATTCATATATTCACTTCTCCGTATGTGTAGCCTCTTCTGCGTCAATGCAGCATTTTATGAACATCTCGACATGCTCGAACGCCAGCATTGAAAGTAATGAGTCGCCGCCAGTATTCGAGATTCGAGCGGCGACTCGCCATGAGTTAGCGCGGCTAGTTTTTTCTGACGCGCGCGAAATATTTGATTCGAGCGAGGCGACCAGCACACGATGCACCAGCCGCCCTCGCTTATCGCGCCGGTGATGAAGCGGCGCTGTTCAGCAGCGTGAACATAGACGACGCTGAATTTCGAGTCCAAACATTCAAGGCCGGGAAGACATGCCAGCGTTTATTTGACAGGGGCAGTGAAATTGACGGCGGCTGCTAATCTAATGGCGGCAGTCAAATCAACTATGGTTAAGCCCTATTTTCTTCATCTCTCTTTCTGCCGCGAGGCCACGTTTGCCAGTTGGCCCACGTAAAGCCATGAACAGTCGCCGCTCCTTTTCCTCTTTCGTCTCACCGGGCGCAGTTTTTCTAGATTCAAAAAACTCTCGAATCGAATCATCTGCATGTCCATCTTGTAGCGATGTAGCTAACGCTTCAGGTCTCCTGATGTTGTCCTGAGCTTTGGAATACTCAAGACGTTCTTGCCACGAATATCTTGAGCACACACGCTCGCTTGTTGTGTGTGGTGCTTCTATTGACGGTTCTACTGACGGTTGGGCCGCCATCTGAGTGGCGGATGAATGCGCGGGAAATGTCGTCTGATTAGGCTCAGAATGTCGTCTGATTGTGCGCGAGATGTCGGATGAATGATTCGTATCAGCCGCCATCTGAGTGGCGGCTGATTCTTTACAAAATGCTGGCTTGATTTCCGCTTTCGAGAGATCAATAAAATATTCAACTGCCCGCCCATGCCCGCCGCCACTTCGTGGAATTATGATGCGCTGGTCACGGAGGCTCTTCAGATGTCTTTCAACTTGTCTCGTTGATAGATCAGTCTTGTGACTGAGTAGACGCACGCCAGGGCGCGCCCCGGTCCCGTCGTCACGCGCATGGTCACATATAGCGAGCAACAGTTCGCGTTCTCCCCTATTGCGAAGCTTTAATTTAAAAACCTGTCCCATTAGTTTTCCGCTCACTCGCGCAACTCCGCCTTATATCCCACCCACACATTTCGCGCGCACAGTTTGTTTCGTCATCTCGCGTACCTCATGCGGCCTCTTTTGGTTTGCGCTCGCACTTGTCGAGGAAAGGCTGTAAATGTGTTTCCTGAGAGTAGAGGACACGCGTCCCAACTCGATAAAATCCAATGCGGGCGGCCTGTCGCATACGCAAAAGAGTGATCCGACTTACTCCTAAAAAAGCAGCAGCTTCCTTTTCAGATAAAAGACCTCTTTTGTAGGCGTCAATTTCGCTCATCAACTCTTCCTTTCTCTAATAGAAAATGCTACTGAAATACCTTCAGTAGCATTAAGATAGACCTGGATACTAAGAGCGTATATGGACATTTAAGAAAAATCTTAAATGTCTTTAAGTCGTTTTTTCCGGCTTGTCCTCCGAGACCTGTTTTGAGCGATTCTTGATTTGCTTACGAGTTTCTTCAGATAGGCGACGGCATGACCTGTCTCTTGCGATAACATTTTGTATGCAATTTCAGATGTGCTCCTCGCATAGTTATCAGGATCAGCGAAAAGAGCTAACACATTGGCTTCATGTTGTGGGTAGACCTCCGAAGCAAAGGCTATCCATGTCCTACACCATTGCTCCGACCTAAATCCCCTCTGGCTGTTATTTTCTTTAAAACGCTGGAATTCCTGATTGTGGTGGTCCTTTATATTCTCACAGACAGTTTCGAGTTGCTCAAAACGCGAATCCAAAGCAATGTGTTCTTCTGGGGTTAATTTAGGCTTTTTGTGACCGCCATGCTGCTTCGGAAAGCGTGTTATCTCTGTCCTACCTTTCCCTGAATCATACTCAATATTCACTTCATGCAAAGGAAGCAATCTTGCTGGCTTAAACTTGCCATGTATATCTATGGGTCGCCAGGAACCAATCGAAGACTGAAGAATCGTTTGTAGGAGGCTTTCTAAAGCACTAGACATCGCCTGCGGGATTCTATCAAAGTAATCCTCAAGCACATCAGGCATAACCTTACCAACCTCAGATATGTCCTTTTTTCTGAAGCCTCTTCCAAGACGAATAGCGGTCTCTTTATGTGGCCGTAAGTAAACGTAGAGCAATTCTCCACCTAGTTCGTCCCGATGCTCCCCATAAGATGCATCACGAAATGGATCATTTTGAGCAATGAACGCTCCAATAGCACTGACGAACGCCTCTCGTCTGTGCATCCTCTTAACCTCTTCTGGGTTCTTTGCCTCCCACTCACGTACCCTTTCAGCAAAATCGGAACGCTTATCTTTTTTGTCTTCTTCCATAACAGGCTCCCTGTGGCCTTTCCCTGAAAATGTCTCGGCTCGCCTGTCACTCAGGGATCGTGACTTGTCCTCGCACTGGCCGGTGCAAGTAAGGCGAGCCGAAGTTGTTAATTTACCATCTCGGAGCGTTCGGCAGTCACAACTTCAGCATGAAACGCATCTATGGCTTCAGCGGCGCGCTGGACAGTTTCAAGGTTCGCGTTGACGTAGCGATACGTCGTCTGCGGCTGGCTGTGGCCCAGGATTCGACCAACTTCAGCAATGCTCATTGTGCGCGCCATGCGCGTTGCTGCCGTATGTCGTAGGTCGTGAAAACGCACGTCCGCAAGCTCGGCATCCGTCCGCGCCGAAGTGAAAGACATGCGCGCATTATCACGAATCCCGAAGACCAGACCAGACGGATCTTTCGGTGAAATCTCCCAAAGCCTGTTGATCTCAGCACTGAGGCGTTGCGAGATAGGCACGTCGCGCGCGTTCATGGTCTTCGTGTTGAAGGCCCGTACATGAATCACACGATGCTCCAGGTCCACGTCCACCCATTTGAGCTTTAACATCTCGCCACGGCGCATTCCTGTGTCGAGCGCGGCGATAATCAACGGCCTCAAGTGTTGACGTTGGAGAGGTGCGCAGGCTTCGAGCAGGCGCGTCTCTTCATCTCTTGAAAGGATACGCTCTCGCTTGCGCTCGTCTGCCAGACTGATGAGCGGAGCGCCCCGGTTGAAAGGATTCTGAGGTATCCAGCCTTCAGCCTGCGCGACGTTCAACATGCGGCGCATGGCAGAGAGTTCGCGGTTGGCGGTAGCGATGGAGATTTCCCGGCCCGTGCGCTCGGAAGTGGTTTGTAGGCGATGAGAGCGAAAGGCTTTAAGGTCTGCGTATGTAATCGAACGCAGGCGGCGCTTGCCGAAGTAGCTACGCAGGACGTTCAATTGAGTTTTAGCAGTTGCGAGGCCGCGCACGCCTTCGACTTTACGATCATCTCTATATTCAGCCTTTTTGTAGTAATGTTTCTCGCAGTAATCCGCGAGTTCAGCGAACGTCATACGCTCGGATGAAAGCGCACGCTCGCCCGTCTTGTTATATTGAGATGCCAGGTCATCAGCGATTTCACGGGCATTGGCTTTGCTCGTCGCCTTACGTTGCAAATCATGGCGCACGCCAGCCTCATCAGTGTAGATGAATCTCGCCCACCACGTTCTATCTTTCCCTTTGCCACGACTGAATACTGTCCCTGTCAGCTTCATCGCCTCATCTCCCTGTGTGTGTGAAATGTGTGTGGATGTATGCAATAAGCCTTCTTACACACATTCACACACAATTTTGCTGCTAGTTGGAGATTATCGCTGATAATGCATGATAGAGCAATAGGAAAGTTTTGGCTGAAATCCTCAATATTTCGATAGGAAGAGAGAGATGGAGAGTCTCAAGGGAAATGGTAGACTTCAGACGTTGAAGCGAAAGTGGACCACGTCGCCTTCGCGCATGACGTAGTCCTTGCCTTCGAGACGGAGCAAGCCCTGCTCGCGCGCCGCCGCGTAAGAGTTTGCGCTCATCAACTGTTCGTAAGAGACGACTTCGGCGCGGATAAAACCGCGTTCGATGTCGGAGTGGATGGTCCCTGCGGCCTGCGGGGCGCGCGTGCCCTGCGGAATGGTCCAGGCGCGCACCTCTTTCTCGCCAGCCGTCAAGAAAGACATCAACCCCAGCAGGTGATAGGCGCTCTTAATCATACGGTCAACGCCGCTGCCCACGACGCCGAGCGCTTCCAGATAATCCTTGCGCTCGTCCGGCGGGAGTTCCACCAGTTCCGCTTCAAGCTGCGCGCAGATGACGATACACTCTGCGGATTCGCTCGCGGCTATCTCACGCACCGAGCGCACATGCGCGCTCTCTTCCGCGTCGCCCAGCGTGGCCTCATCCACGTTCGCGGCGTAGATGGTGGGCTTCATCGTGAGCAGGAAAAAAGAGCGTGCGAGGGCGCGCTCGTCATCCGTCAGGGAGACTGTGCGCGCGGCCTTGCCTTCTTCAAGCGCGGGCTGAATCTTATCCAGCAGTTCAATCTCCGCACGCGCGGTCTTATCGCCGCCCTTCGCCGTTTTCTGCGCGCGCTCGCGGCGACGCTCGACGCTTGAGAGGTCCGCCAGCGCCAGTTCTATCTGAATCGTCTCGATGTCGCGCTTGGGGTCTACGGAGCCTTCGACGTGTACGATCTCTTCGCTCTCAAAGCAGCGCACGACCTGTACCACCGTGTCCGTCTCGCGTATGTTGGCGAGAAACTGGTTGCCCAATCCTTCGCCTTTGGACGCGCCGCGCACGAGTCCCGCGATGTCCACGAACTCGACGGTCGCGGGCACGATGTTTTTCGTCTTGACGAGACGCGCGAGCGGTTCGAGCCGTTCGTCCGGGACGGGCACGACGCCTATGTTGGGTTCAATCGTGGCGAAGGGATAGTTAGCGGCGAGCGCCGCAGATTGCGCCGTGAGCGCGTTGAAAAGCGTTGACTTACCGACGTTGGGCAGCCCGACGATGCCTGCGCGAAGCATACAAAGAAACCTCTCCAGAGTGAAAAAATGGGACGTAATTAAACCATCTTTTGTACACTCTGGAGAGCGCCCGTGTCCAGCCCGTTGACACTATGATGAGTTCGCTCGTTCTCTTACTTTGTATTCCGGCGACCATCGCCCGCGAGGTCAAAACATGTACGGCGACGCCTTCTCCTCATCAGTAATCGAGCCATTCTATCTTGCAGTTGGCGTTGGTATAACCCGTGATGGACCGCGCGTTATCACGCGCCAGAAAGAGCGCGTTAATCACGTTCGGGTCATCACTATATCCGATGTAATCGGAGTTGCTGCCCGGAGCCACATAGGCGAAAACTTTTTTCCCGGTTGAATCCGGCTGATCGTAAATGCGCAGCCGTCCGATACTGCCGGACCAAACTTTGTTACATCCCGTGCTCGTAGCCGAAACACCCGGAAGTTCTCTCTCCGAAGGTCTCTTGGATTTTTCGATCTGAGTTTTGGGGGTTGCTGCTTTTTTCTTGTTCATGGATGCTCCTTTAACTGTGGTGTACCAGTTTAGTCGTAGCTCTCAAAGGCAAGCGAGGGTGAGCGACGGGAAGATATTCTTATTGGTCCAGAATTGTCAACGATTAATCTTGCCGTTCAATCTTCATCAAGCGCGTTCACGCCGCGCCTGCTGCTTTGCAATTATCGAGGGCACTTCGCTTATAATCAGCCGACCAAGTTGGAAAATGCTCTGACAGGTTCAAAAATTCCTTCGTCATTATTTCGCTTATGTTACTTGCTTTGGTGCTGGTGTTGATTGCGACCGTGGGCGGCACGCTGGCGACTTATTGGTATGATGAGGCGTCGCCGCTGGCGGCTCGCATCTGCGCGGGCGCGAGCACGGGGCTGGCCGCGTTCGGTCTCGTGGGCTTTATCTTCGCCTCGCTGTTGGGTCTTGGCTCGGTCGCGCTCGTGCTCACCGCACTGGTCATCGCTTCGCCGGTGGTTCTGTTGCGAGACAGGGGGAGAAAGGCCCGTGTTCGCGCGGACCTGCTTGAGACGGAGCGAGGCGGGCGAAACTTTTTCCTGCGACCAACGCAGAGGGCGAGCATTTATTTCATCTTTTACATGACCATCGCGGTTCTCTTATGGCTGGCCTTTGACCGCGTCATGTTCGCGCGCGCGGATGGCATCTACACGGGCGTGCTCAATAACTACGGCGACCTTCCTTTTCACTTGAGCGTCATTACGAGTTTCGCGCATGGCGGAAATTTTCCGCCGGAAGACCCGACGTTCATGGGCGTGCGATTCACTTATCCCTTCATAGTGGATTTCGTGGCGGCCTGTCTGGTGCGCGCCGGAGCGGGATTGCGCGAGGCGATGTTGATGGAAAACTTCGTCCTCGGAATGTCGTTCGTAGGGCTATTGCATCGCTGGGGTTTTGAACTCCTGCGTGACCGCATCGCGGCATTGCTGACGCCCTTGCTCGTCGTCTTGAGCGGCGGCCTGGGATGGGTGCTCTTGTTCGTTGATGCGCGCGAGCGGGCCGGAGGCATCCTGGACGTGCTGGCGCAGCCGACGCATTCTTTCACGATTATTCCTGAGACGACCTGGCGTTGGGGTAACGCGGTCACTTCGCTGCTGCTCCCGCAGAGAAGTTTTCTGCTCGGACTCCCGCTCGCCATCATAGTCTTTATGCAATGGTGGGCTTCGCTGAACAACGGCGAAGAAGGCACAAGTGAAAAGGTCAAAGTAAAAAGTAAGAAGGCAAAGAACAAGAAGATGGAGGCCGCTAATTCATCCTCTTCACCTTTACCTGTTCACTTTTTACTTTCGCCTTCCTCGCGGCGGATGCTGGCGGCGGGTGTGATGGCGGGGTTGCTGCCGTTGGTCCACGCGCATACGTTCGTGGTGGTGATGGCGATGGGAGGCTGCCTCGCCTGGCTGTTTTGGAACTGGCGCGCGTGGGCCATCTTTTTTGTAGCCGCGACGCTCGTCGCCGTGCCGCAATTGTGGTGGTCCACGCACGGGAGTTCGATCAAGGCCGCGAGCTTCTTCGGCTGGCAAACGGGTTGGGACAGGGGAACGGAAAATATCTTCTGGTTCTGGTTCAAGAATACAGGGCTGTTTATCCCGTTGACGGTGACGGCGATTCTCTGGCGCGGCAAAGAGTATTTAGTACCGCGCCGCTTGCTACTCTTTTTCCTGCCGTTCACGCTCTGTTTTATCATCCCTAATCTGGTGCGCCTGGCTCCCTGGATATGGGACAATGTGAAGGTCCTTTTTTACTGGTACGTCGCCAGCGCGCCGCTCATCGCCCTGTTGCTCGCGTATCTCTGGCGTCAGAAGGGAGCGGCGCGCGCGGCGGCTGTGGCGCTCTTCGTCTCTCTGACGCTGGCGGGGGCGCTCGATGTCTGGGGAGTCGTTTCGCGCTCCGCAGAGTTCAGAGAGTTTGACCGCGACGGCATCGCGTTCGCGGAGATGATTAAGACGCGGACGGAGCCGCGCTCGCTTATCCTGCAAGCGCCGATTCATAATCACCCGGTCTTCTTAACAGGGAGGCGCGCGCTGATGGGTTATCCGGGCCACATCTGGACGCACGGGCTTGATTATGTGGAACGCGAGCGGGAGATTAAACAGATTTACGCGGGCGGTCCGGGCGCGGACAATCTGCTGGCACGCTACGGGGTTGACTACGTGGTGGTCGGGCCGCTTGAGAAACTATTGATGCCGGTCAACGATTCGTTCTTCGCAAAATACGCAAAGGTTGGAGAAGCTGGTGAGTACCGCCTCTACAAAATCACGTCCCGCTAAGAACGCGAAGGCGGGCAGAGGAAGCGCGCGGGCGTCAGGGCGCGCGAGCGAGACTCTCGCGGGGCCGGAGTCAGGGCAGGAAATTCCTGAGCGCGTCTGGCTCTTCGGGCGCATACTGGTCCTGAACGTCGCGGCCTTCCTGCGTCTCTACAATCTGGCCCTCGTGCCGCTGCATCATGATGAGGGCGTCAACGGCAACTTCCTCATGCGCCTCTTTCGTGAGGGTTATTATCATTACGACCCGGCGAATTATCATGGTCCAACGCTTTACTACTTTGCGCTGCTGACGACCTACATTTTTGGACCAACCACGTTTGCGATTCGACTGTTGCCAGCGCTCTTCGGTATCGCGACGGTCTGGCTGGTCCTCTGCCTGCGCTGGAAACTGGGCACGCTCGCAGCCCTGGCGGGGGCGGCGCTGCTCGCGGTCTCGCCCGGCGCGGTCTACATGTCGCGCTACTTCATACACGAATCCCTCTTCGTCTTTTTCACGCTCGCCATCGTCTACGCCGCGCTCAAATACTGGGACGAAGCGAATCCCTATTATCTTGTCTTAGCCGCAATCTTCGCGGCCCTCCTCTTCGCCACGAAGGAGACTGCCATCATCAACGCGGGCGTGCTCGTCATCGCGCTCGGCCTGACGGTTGTTTACGCGTGGTTGAGAAAACAGGGCGTCGTCAAATCCTCTGCGGAAGAGACGGTCAGCAGTCGTTCGCGGGCGAAGGCGGGCGTGGCTGAGAGCCTTGCGGACGAGCCGCGCGGAGCGTTGGAGCGATTGGGTGGGCCAACTTCCGTGTTGCTGATTTCGGGCATCGCGGTGGCGGTCTTCATCGCCGTCAACGTGATTTTCTACTCCTCGTTTTTCAGCAATGCGAAGGGCGTCAACGATGCGTTGGAGACTTTCAAATTCTGGACCAAGACGGGCAAGAAGGAACACGTCCACGAGTGGTACACGTATCTCAACTGGCTCTGGCAGGAGGAAGCGCCGTTGCTCTTGCTAGGCGCGGCGGGAATCATCCTCGCCGCCTGGCGCGGCAGCAACCGGCTGGCAATCTTCATCGCCCTGTGGGCCTTCGGCATCCTCTCCGCCTACTCGCTCGTGCCCTACAAGACGCCGTGGCTGGTGCTCAATTTCATCGTGCCTCTGGCGATTACCGGCGGGTACGCGATTGAAGTGATTTACAAAACGGGCGAGGAACGTCAACTCTTCGGGCGCGTGCTGGCGCTCTCACTTCTCGTCACGTCGCTCAGCGTCTGCGTCTATCAAACCGTCTCGCTCAACTTCTTCAACTACGACGACGATCATTATCCTTACGTCTACGCGCACACGCGGCGCGAGACGCTCGCGCTGGTGGATGAGATTGAGAGGCTGGCGAAGCGCGCGGGGACCGGCGACCAGACGGGCATCACCATCGTTTCGCCGGACTACTGGCCGCTGCCCTGGTACCTACGCGATTACAAGCGCGTAGGCTATTTCGGACAGATGACGATGGCGAGCGAACCTCTCATCATCAGCCGCGAGGACCAGTCCGCACAGTTGCAAGCATCGCTCGGTGACGGTTACAGAAAAGTCGGCTCCTACGCCCTGCGTCCCGGCGTGACCCTCGTCCTCTACGCACGCCGCGACATCGAGAGCAAGTAGGAAGAGTGAAGGGATAAGAGGCTGTCTGCAAAGCTATCTGCAAAGCAGTCTGCGCCCTGTAAGGGCCGAATATGAGAGCCGGGGGCATCGCCCCCGGAACTCTCGCCACCACACAATTCGACCCTGAAAGGGTCGCACATTCAAGATTGAGGTGCGACCCTTTCAGGGTCGGATTCTATCTTGGACCAGGAACCGGGGGCGATACCCCCGGCTCTCATATGTATCCCTTACAGGGATACGGTTGAAGGATGTGCTCTGCCTTTTCAGACAGTGAGCTATTCAAGACACATAGCTTTTCTTTCATCCTTCATCCTTCCGCCTTCATCCTTGCCTTTCATCCTTGCTCTCACATCTTTCCGGCTTTTATATCAGCGAGACGTTTTTCAAAGCGTGTGGTATCCACCTTGTCGGCCTTGCCGCGTGCGATGGCCTGCTCTGCGACGGCGAGGGCTTCATCTTTCTTGCCCGACGCGAAGAGCAGTTGCGCCTTGGCGGCGAGGTTCTGGAAAGTCTCCTTGACCTTGATGGACTGGTCTGCCCACTTCAGCGCCTCATCCCACTTGTCATCGTTGCCATACGCGTTGGCGACCGCGAGGGGAATCCGCCAGTCCGTAGGGTTGGCGGCCACTGCGGCGTCAATCTTGGTACGCATGATGGCGTCCACGTTCGGGACTTCGACGGTGAAGGGCACGCGCAACCGCTCCCAGCGAATATTGACCTGCGCGGAGTTGGGCGTCACGCTCGGAATCTCGAATGAGAGCCACTCTTGATTCTCGTTGACCGTCTGCGGCTTGACGTTGACGCGCAAGGTGTCCTTGCTCTCGTCGTAATTGAAGCTGCCCCACTGGTCCGCGACGCTGTTGAAAATAATGGTCCACACATTCGGGGTCGGAATGGTGTGGAGGCTGTAGGTTCCGGCGGGGAGTTTCTGCCCGTTAATCAAGACATCATCCGTGACGGTGAAGGTCGTCGCTTCATTCGCGCCCGTACGCCAGACGTGACCGTAAGGCACTATGGGAGCGTCCTTCAAACGCGCGCCGGAATCGTCCAGGGTGGCAGCGCCCTTGACGGTCACGGCTGCCGGGGCGTCGCCCCAGATTTTACGATTTTTGACAGCCGGACGGCTGTAGGTGATGGTCAGGTCCGTGACGCCTATGGTCTGCATAACGCTGGCCTTCGGACTCGGACGCGGGAGGCGCACCGCCGGAGGAGCCTGCGCGGAAGCGTATTGCGCCCCGCAGAGGGTCAACAGCAGGATGGCGAACGCAAAAGTGGAAGAACGTTTTAAGGGAATCATAGTCTCTTTCCTCTTGGTTGATGTGCTAGAGATGGCCTTGCTTAAGATAGTACGCACGCTGGCCGGAAATTGTTTTTGAAACAAGATCGCGCGAACCATTTTTTCATGTGGGCTTCCATAATATAGCCTATAGCCATTCGGCACAGCGTTCAAGTCAGTACCGCCTGCGGTAGCGGGCGGGGTTGTCGCTATCCAAGGACCCGCCCGCTACCGCAGGCGGTACTAACTTAAGTTTCACTCATTCTCGGAGCGACTTCCTAAAGTTCAAACAACAGCTTCTCGTAAGTCTTCCGAATTATTATGTTTCGATTGCGTTTTGGATGTCGTTAGCTGGCGAGGCACTCTCAAGCCTGCTTCTCAAGTTTTTCTCAACCACCCGCTTTATAGTATAACCTGTCATCTTCCATCAGATTTTTCTACGGAGTCTGTGACGGCCCCTGTTGACAAGCTCATCTCCATCTATATGTGAGACGTAGATGAGCCGCCCGGAAACGTGCTGGTCTGATTGCCAGCCCAACAAGCAGGTGAAGGATTCACAATTATGAAACAGAGAATTAAGAAGCGCGGGCAGGTGAATGCCGGGACGCGCTGGACGCTCTTCATCTTCACGGCGCTGGTCCTGGTGGCTTGCGCGATGCCTCTCTTCTATCGCACGCGCGCGGCGAATCCTGCGGCGGGAACCATCACTCCGACCGGCCCGACTGTCAACTGGGTCGGCGATGCGCCGGGAACCGGCGGCACGGGCGGCGAAGCCCAGTGCATGGACAGCGGCCCCGCGCGTAATTGCGACAGCTTTACGCTGACCATCAGCGGGACGAACAACGATTGGACGGGCAAATTGGTCCAGATAAGAATTAGCTGGAATCTACCGGCGAGCGATTACGATCTCTATATTCACAAGGGCGACTTGAGCGGCCCCATCGCCGCGCAGGGGACCAACAGCGGCCAGCCCGGCACGGAAGAGAACGCGATTCTGGACCCTCATTCGAGCGGCACGGGCGTCTATACTGTGCACGTCGCTTCAGCCGTCACGCCGGTTCCCAACACGGACCAGTATCAAGGGATGGCAAGCGTCATACAGGGACTCTCGCCCGCCGTTCAGGGAACGGGCTTCAGTCCCAGATTCCAGAACTTCACTCCGCCGCTCAGTTTGATTCAGGCGGGCAAAGGCAACGATGCGGGCGAGCCTTCGATAGGCGTCAACTGGAAGACGAATCGCTCCATGTACATCTCTGACCTGACGACCTTCCGCGTGACCTTCGATGATGCCTGTCCCACTTCGCCGACGGCGCTCTGGGAAGAGAAGAGCGCGCCGAACAACGCGACCAGTCTTGACCCCATACTCTTCACAGACCACGGGTACAACAATCAGACTCCAGACACCGGGCGCACGTTCGTTTCCGAACTGACAGGGCAGGATAGCCTGACGGCTTACACGGATGATGACGGTGATACTTACGTGCCGAGCCAGGGCGGCGGCATTCCCTCAGGAGTGGACCACCAATCTATCGGCGCTGGTCCTTACCATTCGCCCGTCCCGACGAATCCTGTCTACCCGCACGCGGTCTATTATTGCTCGCAGGACCTCGTCACGGCCTTCTGCGCGAGGAGCGACGACGGCGGCGCAACCTTCGGCGCGGGCGTTCCCGCCTACACCACCGAGTGCGGCGGCATACACGGCCACATCAAGGTCGCGCCCGATGGCACTGTCTATGTGCCGAACCGGAGTTGCAGTAGTAATCAGGCCGCAGTGGTCTCCGAAGACAACGGCGTGACCTGGAAAATTCGCGCCATTCCGGGGAGCGGTAACTCCGCGAGCGATCCTGCCATCGGCATCGGACGTGGAGATAAAACCGGCGGCGTCGGAAGAGTCTATGAATCGTTCGCCAGCAGCGACACCATCGCGGGCGTCGCCGTCTCGGACGATCATGGCGCGACATGGAAGAACAGTTTCGATGTCGGCTCGCTCGCGGGAATCAAGGCCGTCGCCTTTCCGGCGATGGTCGCGGGCGACGACGACCGCGCGGCCTTCGCCTTCCTCGGCTCGACGACCGCAGGCTCGCCAGACGACAAAGCCTTCCTGGGCCTGTGGCATCTCTACGTGGCGACGACCTACGATGGAGGCGCGCACTGGATTATGTCCGACGCGACGCCGAACGACCCCGTCCAGCGCAACGGCATACACCTCGGCGGCGGCTCGCCTCCGCATCGCAACCTGCTCGACTTCTTCGGTATAGATATAGACAAGCAGGGACGCATCATCGTCGGTTATGCAGACGGGTGTACGGGAGCGGGATGCGTGCAAGCGCCCAACGACGCGAAGGGCAACGCCTATAACGAACTGGCGACCATCGCGCGCCAGACGGGAGGCCGTCGCCTCTTCGCCGGAAGCGACCCGACGGAACCGACCGTTCCCGGCTCGCCCTACATCACGGTCGGACGCGATGGCGGCATCGCTCATCTCAGTTGGTCACAATCCGACGACGGCGGATCGCCCGTTACTATTTATAGAGTGTTGCGCGGAACGACGAGCGGCGGTGAGACACAGATCGCCACTCGCAACGGGCAGCAGCCGTACTACGATGACACGACCGCAGACCCGAACACTATCTATTACTACCGCGTGACGGCCACCAACGCCATAGGCGATTCGTGTGGCAACAACGAAGTCATCTCCAAGCCGCAGGGCGATTCGCAATGCAAAGGGCTGTTGGAGGTCGTTGACCCTGCGGGAGACCAGAAGAGCGCGCCCGCTAATCAAGACCTTGACGTGAGAGAAGTCAGGCTCGCGGATTATGTCGAGGCCAGCACCAACAAACTCGTCTTCAAGATGAAGTTGACGGACCTCAGCACCTTGCCGCCGAACAGGCAGTGGCGCTTCATCTGGAACTACCCGTTCAAGGCCGCCAACATCGCGGACGCGGATTTCACAGGCACTTATTACTGCGGGATGAACACGGACGCGGGAGGCGTGCCGACATTTGAATACGGCACGGTGACGACCGTCGAGGCCGTGCCCGCCAACACGAGCACGCCGCACAGGTATGGAGACGCAGACACAGGCTCCAACGTGGACCAGCAAAACGGCATCATCACAGTGGTCCTCTCAACGGACAAAATCGGAAGTCCGAAGGGAGGCGATGTCATAGGCTCGATTACGGGCCGGACCTTCGCGGGCAACGGCGACACGACGCTGCTCGCAAGTTCATCAACAGACACGACGAGCAATGCCGTGAGAGACCCTTACACGGGCTTCGCCTACAAGCTGGTCAGCAACGCTCCGTGCCCGACGGCAACACCGACTCCGAGTCCTTCACCATCTCCGAGTCCTTCACCGAGTCCATCACCAAGTCCGTCGCCATCGCCGTCACCATCACCGAGTCCGTCGCCCTCACCGTCGCCGTCTCCGAGTCCATCTCCATCTCCGAGTCCTTCACCCTCGCCGAGTCCGTCGCCTTCGCCGTCTCCGGCGTCGAGCACTGTGCAGTTTGCGCCCAACAACTACGGTGTCACGGAGGGCATCACGAGCGTTGACATCACGGTTACGCGCACAGGATCAACCGCTACGAGCGCGAGCGTTGATTATTCCACGCAGGATAACGGCGCGAAGCAGAAAGGCGATTTTGAGTTCGCCGCCGGAAGGCTCGTCTTCGCACCGGGTGAGACCAGCAAGACCTTCAAGGTGCTCATCAACGATGACAGCTACTTTGAGGAGAGCGAGTCATTCCTCGTCGTCCTGAGCAATCCGTCGGGCGTCGCGCTGGGCACGTTTGCCAGCGCACAGGTCACTATCTCGGATAACAACAACGATCAGCAGGAGCCGCCGACCTCCAACATCATAGAGGACGCGGGCGACTTCGTCGGGCAGCAGTATCACGATTTTCTCAACCGCGACCCTGACGCCGGAGGCCAGGGTTACTGGACCAATGAGATTACCAGGTGCGGCACTAATGCCGCCTGTCTACGCGACCGTCGCGTGGCTGTCTCGGCCGCCTTCTTCGTCGAACAGGAATTCCAGCAGACGGGCTATTTCGTGTACCGCATCTACAAAGCCGCGCTCGGTCGGCGCGTCGGTTATATAGAATTCCTGACCGACCGCAGCCGCTTGCAGGTCAGCGGAAATCTGGACGCTGAGAAGCAGGCTTACGCGCTGGATTTCGTCCAGCGCACGGAGTTCATCAACAAGTATCAGGCAGCGACGGACGCGAGTTCGTTCGTGGACGCCTTGCTCAGTACGGTGAAGACGGCTTCGGACCTTGACCTTTCGAGCAAGCGCAATGAACTCATCGCGGAGTACAACGCTGGCACGAATCAAACGGACAGCCGAGCGCGGACCGTGCGTAAGTTGATTGACTATCAGGAGTACATCGCTGCGGAGTTCAACCGCGCCTTCGTGTTGGCCCAGTACTTCGGTTATCTGAGGCGCGAACCGGACGAGGACGGCTACCGTTTCTGGCTCAATGTCCTGGATAACAAGGAGCCTGGAAACTTCCTTGGGATGGTCTGCTCCTTCATCACTTCGACGGAGTACCAGCAGCGCTTCAGTTCCTTCGTCCCGCGCAGCAACTCGCAGTGCGGAGCGGTGACGGCGCAGGCGACGACCGTCTATGCCGTCACGGACGGAAATAAACTGCTGAGCTTTGACAGCGAGACACCCGGAACGCTGAAGAGTTCGGTGGCGATTACCGGCCTCCAGTTGGGCGAGTCCGTCATCGCGATGGACTTTCGCCCGGTCACGGGCCAACTCTATGCTTTAGGGACGACGCGCAGCCTGTATCGCATCAGCGTCACGGATGGAACCGCGACCCGCATCGGGAACGGGCCTCTGACCATCGGGAGCGGCGGGACCGATTACGGTTTCGATTTCAACCCGGTGGTGGACCGCATACGTATCGTTGACGATGCGGACGAAAATTTCCGCGTCAACCCGGACACGGGCGAGACCTTCAAGGACTTGAATCTCATGTTCAATAACGGCGATGCGAACGCGGGCAAGAATCCGAACGTCGTCGGCGCAGCCTACAACAACAACGTGGCGGGCGCTTCCACGACCACCCTCTTCGATATAGATTCGGGAGTGGATGCGCTCCTGATTCAGAACCCGCCGAACAGCGGGCCGCTCAACACGGTGGGCGCGCTCGGCTTCAACACGTCTGGCCGCGTCGGCTTTGACATCGCCGCGCGCGACGGCACGGGCTTCGCTTCTCTGACTCCGGCAAGCGGCGGGCCTTCCATGCTGTTCCGTATTAATCTGACGACGGGCGCGGCCACGCTCATCGGGACCATCGCCGGTTCCGAAGCCGTCCGCGACATCTCCGTGAGGCCGTAGATGTGAGTTAAGTGAGTCTGAAAGGGGCGTGCACCACAGAGACACAGAGCGCACAGAGATGGCACAGAGAGTTGAGAGACACTCAAGCCTCTGTGCTTACTGTGCGCTCTCTGTGTCTTTGTGGTAAATCTCATTTTCCATACGCTCAATTGGACATTGCTCTAAACCTGCCTTGCTCAAGAACTAGCGCCCGCCGGGTCCCCTGTGGGCTGGTTGACTTTTCGACCGTCTCCAACATATAGTGTGCCTCTCCCGCTGGGTGCTCTAGGGGTAGGCTCTTGCGCCCTTTTGGGCTAACCCTCAAACAGACAAAATGTTCAAACTTCAACGCTTAGAAATCATCGGTTTTAAATCCTTCGCGGATCATACGGAACTCGTCTTTACCGGCGATGGGATTACGGCTGTGGTCGGGCCCAACGGCTGCGGCAAGAGTAACGTCGCGGACGCTATCGCCTGGGTGCTCGGTGAGCAGAAGATCAAAAACCTGCGCGGTGGCGAGATGAAAGATGTCATCTTTCAAGGCTCGCGCAATCGTCCTCCGAGCGGCATGGCCGAAGTTGTCCTCCACATGGTGCGCGATGAGACGGCCCTGCACGAGCCGGACATAGAGGACATTGATTCCACGCTCGAAGAGATAGACGATCAGGCCATCCTACTGGAAGAATCAATCGCGCCTACCCTCGCCGGTCAATCTATTACCGGACCTGAAATTGTGGGACCGGCAATAGCTGAACCGTCAATTGATGGTCCAGCTATTGACGCGTTGGCCTTGCCCTCGCCGGACCTTCATGCCGAGACCGCGAGCGCGACTTCGGGGAATCCTCCGGTTGCGGGCGACGCGGTCGCCGTTCAAGCGCCGGATGCTGCGGCGGACGGCGTCGCACCTGCGACGAAGGCGCATCATAGCAAGCGTCACTGGCGACCGAGTCGCAGGGCGTTGGAGTTCGCGCCGGGTGAGGCCGTCTCCGTCACGCGTCGCCTCTATCGTTCGGGCGAGAGCGAGTACCTGCTCAACGGGCGTCTCTGTCGGCTGCGTGATATTCAGGACCTTTTTTCGGGCACGGGTCTCTCCGGCGCGCACTACGCGATTATCGAGCAGGGACGCATCGGGCAGATCCTCTCAGCCAAGCCTATGGACCGTCGCACGATTGTCGAAGAGGCTGCGGGTATCACCAAGTTTCGCGTGCGCCAGCGCGCCGCCGAAGCGAGGCTCGAATCCGCGCGCGGCAATCTCAGTCGTATCTCCGACATCGTTTCAGAAATCGAGCGGCAGGTCGGGAGCCTGCGCCGTCAGGCTGCCAAGGCGCGCAAGTATCGCATCATGCGCGAAGAGTTGCGCGAGCTTTTGCGCCACGTCTATGTAGCTGAAGAGCACACGCTCGCGGCCCTCCTCGAAGAGATGCGCGCGCGCCTCGACGCGGCGGGCCGTGAAGAGCGCGCGCTGGCCGAAGAATTGGACCAGCGTGAGGACGACGCGCGCCACGCCACGCAGGCCGCGCGCACGCTTGAAGATGAACTGGGCGAAGCGCGCGCCGCTGCCGCTGAATCCGCCTTGCAACGCGACCGTCGGCTGCGCGAGCGCTCGTATCAGGAAGAACAACTCAACGCCCTGGGACGACGACACGCGGAAGTCAGGAATGAGATTGAACGCCTGCGCGAACGCCTCTCCGTAGTCGAAGAGGAATGCGAGGGCTTGCGCGAGCAGGAGGCCGCAGAGCGCATTGCGAGCGAAGAGACTGCGCTCCTGCTGCAAACCGCTGAGACGCGTTACGCGCGGAAGGTCGTCGAAGTGACGGAAGCGGAAGCCGAAATCGAAAGCGCGCGTGCGGAGCTTTTGACCCACACGGCTGTCTCTGAGCGCTTGATGGAAATCGGTCGCCAGCTTGAATCGGCGCTCGAACGTCTCACGCTGCAAGCGGAGGGCTTGGAGCGCGAAGGCGAGCGCGCCGCCGCCCTGCATAAAGAGAGCGCGGCGAGGGCCGAAGCCTTGAATGCGGAGATAGTCGTCGCGCGCGCGCGGCTCGACAAACTGAATGCGGAACGGGCTCTGGCCGTCACCGCAGTGGTCCAGGGACATGAGGCCGTCGCGGAGACGGATGCGGAGTACACGCGCGTCCGCGATGAATTTGCGCGTGCGCGTCATCGCCTTGACACGCTCAAGGAACTCGATGCGCGTCACGCTCATTATTCGGAAGCGGTCCAGCGAATTTTCAACGCGGGTCAGGACGCGCAGGATTTTCATTTCATGGGCACGCTCGCGGATAAGTTGCAAGTCGAGTCGCGCTGGGAACACGCCATCGAAGGCGTCTTCGGCTCGTCTCTCCAATCCATCATCGTGCCGACGCCGGAGGACGCGCGCCGCGCCGCGCAATGGCTGAGAGAAACGGACGCAGGCCGCGCCAGCTTTCTCGTCGCGGGACTCCACGGCGCGAGCGATGAGACGGACGTAGCGACGTACAGGGCGGAGAGCGCGAAGACGACGAAAGAGACCATTGATGCGAAGGCTAACGCGGGCCAGATGATGAGCGGCCTCGCGGGTTCAAGTGAAGCGCAGGATGATGTGCGCGTCGGCGACCTGCTCGGCGTTCCGCAGGAACTCCACGCGGTGCTCAAACGGACGCTCGCGCAGAAGATGAACGCGCGCATCACCGGCAGTCTGGACCAGGCTTTAGCGATGTCTCTCTCAACCGGCGAGATGTACGTGACGATGGACGGCGATTGGGTCGCGGGCGGCCAACTTGTCAGCGCGGGCGATGGCCGCGCATTGGAAGAAGGCGCAGGCCTGCTCGCGTTCAAACGCGAACTGCGCGAACTTGAAACGAGCGCGCAAGACCTTGAGGCCCAACTGGTCGTCGCGGAGCAAGCGGTCCTCGCAGCACGCGCGCGCGCGAGCGAACTTGAGGACGCCGTCGTGCTCCTCAATGAAGCTATCGGGCGAGAAGAGCGCGAGCATCTCACGAGCGAGATGAACGCCGCGCAGGTCGCGCAGGAGATAGAGCGAGCGGAGCGTCACATGCGCGTCGTCGCGGATGATGCCGCGCGTCTCGCGGATGAGCGTCTTGAGTTAGAGACGAGACGCGCCACCGCGCTCACAGAAGCAGAAGCCGCAGAGGCCGCGCGTCTCTCGGCTGTGCAGCAGGTCTCGGAAGCCACCGCGATGATGACGGTCGCGCGTCGTGCAGCCGAGACGGAGAGCGAGAGCCTGGGCCAACAACGCGCCGCCGCCGCCGCCGCAACGGAGCGCAGGCGTGCCACCTCTGCCGAATTGAGACGCCTCGAAGCGGAGCGCCTCGATCTGGAAGAGAGACTGGAACGGCACGAGCAGGAAGTCGCGTTAGCGAGCGTGCGACTGGAAGAACTGGGACTCTCGATTGGAGAGTTGGAGCGCACGGCTTTGTCCGTCGAAGAGGAACGCGGGCGCGAAGAACAGGCCGTCGCGGAAGTTGCAGGGGCGTTGGCCCAGGCACGCGAAAGAGCGGACGCGCTCTGCATAGAGTTGACCGAACTTCATCAAAGGGCCGCTACCGCGCGTGATGCTCGCGCGGCGTTCGAGGTCCATCGCGCGGAGGCCACGGCCCGGCTCACATACGTGCGCGAAGCCTGCATGTCCGAGTTGAATCAATCGCTCGAAGAGTTGGCGCGCGAGCATCAGCTTGAGGCGGGGTTTGATTTGGAGGCAGGGCGCGGGCGTGTTGAGGAGTTGCGCGCGCGGATAGAAGGCTTCGGCGCGGTCAACATGATGGCGCTCGAAGAACTGTCCGAATCAGAGGAGCGCCTGCAATTTCTCACGAGCCAGCGGCAGGACATCACGGACGGCATCGCTTCGACGGAGGAAGCCCTGCGCGAAATCAAGCGCCGTTCGCGCGAGCGTTTCCGCCAGGCGTTCGCGCAGATTAATCGTAACTTCGGACAATTCTTCCAGGAATTGTTCGGCGGCGGTCGCGGCGAGATGAGCATGATTGACGCGGACGATGTGCTCGAATCAGGCATAGACATCGTCGCGCAGCCGCCCGGCAAACGCCTTCAGAATGTGCTGCTGCTGTCCGGCGGCGAAAAGGCTATGGCCGCGCTGGCCCTCGTGCTCGGCATCTTCCATTATCGCCCGTCGCCGTTCTGCCTGCTCGACGAAGTTGACGCGCCGCTCGATGAAGCGAACGTCGGACGCTTCACGGACAAAATCAGGGAGATGGCTTTGAGCACGCAGTTCATCGTCATCACGCATAATAAACGAACGATGGAGATGGCACGCGCGCTCTACGGTGTGACGATGCAGGAACCCGGCATCTCTACGCTCGTCTCCGTCAAATTCGAGTAAGCAAGCGAGTGAACAACATACAGAGAGCACTCCTGACGCATCTGATTGCCGCGCTCCTAATCCTGGGCGCGGCCTTTTGCGCTGAGGCACAGAGCCACGCGGCGGGCCTTGAGCAGAATACGCGCGGCCAGCAATCCGTCGCCCCTGCGAAACAGAATACGCGACAGACAGCCGCGCCCGCCAAGCAGAACGAGCGCACGAGCGAAACACCTTCGCCGCCGGTCCGGCCCGCGTCGTCGCCTGCGGATGCGCCGGATGCGCCGCACTATTTTTACGACTTCAAACAACCCGACTTTTTAATCAGCCACCTTCAAGTAGAGCACGACGCAGAAGGCCACGGCCACGTCGCATTTGAACGGCGTGCGAGCGACGAAACCATTACCGAACCTTTTGAAGTATCCGAGGCCGCGCGTGCGCGCATTAAAGCCCTCTGGGATAATTTGCGTTTTCTTGATTCAGACAAGAGCTATCAATCCGAAAGGCAATACCCGCACCTGGGCACTGTGCATCTGCGTCTGAAGCAGGGCGCGCGCGAACGCGATGCGGAGTTTAACTGGACCGATAATAAGGACGCCAGGGCTCTGGCGGATGAGTACAGGCGCATCGGAGATCAGGCCGTGTTGATTTTCGAGATTTCCATAGCTCTCGTCAACGACCCGCTCAACACGCCGAAATTAATGGACCAGCTTGAAACCATGCTCAAGCGCAACGGTCTCTCGGACCCGCAGCAACTCCTGCCCCTGCTCAACGACCTCAGCACTGACGAGCGCATCCCGCTCATCGCGCGCAATCATGCCGGGCGCTTATTGAAGCAGATAAAAAAATAGCCCGCCGCTCGCCGCTCGCTTCAGCACTCCTCACGGTCTGGATGCTCGCGGCATTTATTGTCGCCAGGCATACTTCGATCCGGTCCAATAAATAAAACCACTATCTCCTCGCCGCGTCTCCTTAATCACGTCGCCGTTGACCGTCACATGTGGATTCTTCGCGCTTGCGCCCGCCAGCGCATACTTGATCGGCATCGCCTGCATGTTTTCGCCGACGGCGTTCTTGAGCAGATATGTTTGCCGCGCCTGCGAGTTGCGCCATGCCTCCTTTTGATAGCCGTGGATGATGACCAGTAATTGATCGTTCTGTTCTATCCTGACCGGTCCAGGATTAGGAGCGAGGACCTGCCTGCCGTTGCGCTCGACGGGCAACTGGACTTTTGTCACGTCCTCGACAATCCAGTTGGCATATTCGCTGTTTATCTCCGCGAGCATTCCCTTGCCCGGTCGCACGACCACCGCGAGGTCTTCCACACCGTCATTGTTAAAGTCTCCGACGACGAAGGGCTTGCCGCCTTTAACAGCCGTGTCTATGGTGACGGCGTTCTTGTAGATGCGAGCCACGGCTGACTGAGCCTCCGCGAGCGTGGGTAGCGGCAGGGCGGACGGCGAATCACCTGCGTTTGGCTGCGCGCTCTCGCTGGCCGGTTGTCCGTTCGCGTGCGGCGTCGCGGTCGTGACCGTCTCGGTCTTGATGGTCCTGGATGTTTCGGTCGTCGTCGTTGGCGCGTTGGCCGTGGAGGGTTCGTTCGCGTTCGGTTGCCCGGATGTCGCGCACGCGCTCAACATGAGGGAAGAGATAAAGATGAGCGGAAGAAGCGCGGCAAAGCTCAGGTTGTCAGGTCGCAGGCGTTTTGACATTTGGAAACGTTCCATGAAATTCTCCCGGCAGAATCCTCTCAGGGAGTCGTCCTGAAAAGAGGACCAAATTTAAGTGCGCTCGTCACTGTCTGATGTGGTGTGTTAGCTGATGTTCCGGCGCTGAAGCTTGAACCGGCTCTGGACCAGTATAAGAGAGGCTCATCAATATGACAAAACTGATGAGCCTCTCGGACTTTGCGAAATTCTCCTCGCAAAAGTTATCGCATCAAGCATGGATTACAGAGATTCCAGGAACATGATGAGATGTTTCTTCTGTGTAGGGTTAAGCGCCTGGAACAGATTGATGACACCAGTCGCCTCGCCGCTGTGCTTGAGTATGGCCTCCATAAAGGTTAGAGACTCGCCGTCGTGCATCAGGCGGTCACGAGTTCGCACGCCCCACAGCGGCGGCGTTCGCACCTTGAGGCGGGTTGTCTGGTCGCCGTTCTGAACGATGCCATCGCCGGTCCCCACGTCATGCAGCAGAAAATCGCTGAACGGATGGATGATCTTGTTGCCGAGCGCGGTTGGCACTGTAAACTGTCCGCCGTTGATGCGTGTGCAGGGCTTCGCCGTGCGGATGGTCGGGACGTGGCAGGTGCTGCAACTGGCGGCTGGATCGGTCTGGGACGGAAGGTGCAGGAACAACTGTCGTCCATCTTCAATCTCGGCGGCAAACTTTGATCTGATGTCAGGGTCTATCGGCGGAGCCTTGGTAGACCTCATGAAAGCAGTGAAAGCGCCGATGTCATCTTCCGCCGCATCGTCCTCCGGGTCGGCCACTGTGTCGAAGGCTGCGACCGAGCGTCCCAGCGAAGAATTCTCGTTCGGGACCAGTACGTTCGTGATGCCTATCTCGTTGAGATAAGCATCGCCGGAGAATGACAGCAGGCTGGCATGTTGCGTCTTCCAACCGAAGCGGCCTATGCGGACAACGCATGGACTATAAGGATCAATGCAGTCTGGGTTCGTATTGATGTTGGCTTCGAGCACAGGGACCGCGATGGCCTGCCCGTGAATCTGACCGAGAGTCTGATTGTCTTGCGCGTTGCTGATGCCGAGCAGCGTGCCGTTAGCGATGGCTTCAACGAAGCCGTCGCCGAGCAGGTTGAGAGAGGTGCGGAAAGTCCTGACATCCTCTTCCTCCTCAAGTGGGACACCGTCCGGGAGTATCCCCGCAGTGTATAAGGGCGGCACTCGCTCCTGTAGCTTGGCGCTGAACTGCGGGTTCGAGAAGTTGAAATTTTTGGTCGGAATGGACCTGTCGTTAATCAGAGAGCCGCCGGGCGCATCAACGAATGCCACGATAGGATAGTGGCTCGGTGGTACCCATCTCTTCTCATCGTGCCCGGCCCTCAGTTCATTAATCTGGCTGATGCCGCCCGATACAGGATTCTGATGGCACTCGCGGCAGGACTGAGCGTTGTACACGGGGCCGAGCCCGTCTTCTATTTCGTCAACGGCATTGAAAACGAATTTGTCGTTCTCGAAAGTGGTGTGCGGCACCGTGCCCGGATCGGTAAAGCGCGGAACGGGAGTGCCCTGTGTCAGAAAGCCGTTGGTGTGATTGTCGAAGTCAGCCGGAGCCGCTTTGATAATCGGATTACAGCGCTCAGTAAAGCCTATGCCTTCGTTGACCGGGTCGTCATCCGAATCGAAGGAAAAGGTGTCGGTCGAATTCGGATCAACACCCTCATTGTCCACATCTGTTTCTCCGATTGACATGCCGGACGCGGACTTCGGATTGACCTCGACGGTCGCGCCCGTGTTGGAGACTCTGTTCGCTTGATCGGTGGTCGTTTTAGCCTGGCTGTTGACCTTGCGATTGAAAATCGCTGGTCCAATCAGCAAGACCGCAAAAAGCAGTACGAGAAATATCTTCAGACGAGTCATTGTCGGTATGCCTCCCATACGTAAGACCAGTACTAGGCGGGCCTGGTCCGGGAAAGATCTTCTTCCCACGAGGTTGATGTCATGGTTAGCCGCTTGATCTCAGGACTCTATCCCGAATGAGAATGCGAGGTCGTCATCCGGTTCGAGACAGCGCCGAAGCTTTAGCTTTAGAGACAGCCAGGCGCAATTGCGTACTAGCGTTGAAGACGGCTAAACGAAAGGAAAGCCCACTGAGAGCAGCCTTTGAGACCATGCGGTCCTGACGGCTGCCAGCACATGAGGCTGAATTAAATTGTTAGGGGGTTAGCAATCCGAACTACCCTTGATCATCCGGGGAAGGGTCTTTGAAGACCCCACTGTTCATATGAAATTAATGGACCGCGAGGGAGGAGGACGATTAACAATCACATGAAGTGGAGAGAATACTTCTGGCCCAATTTAATGTCAATAAATATTTTCTGGACCAGCAATTATGGCCGCAAAATACTGGTCCAGGAACCGGGTTGGCCGAAAATTCTGGACCAGCATAGCGCGGGCCGGGCCAGCACAACTTGAAGGTCGAGCCGCCGGGTGCGTCTCGCTGTCTGAGGGCGCCCGCCCGCCCGGCGTTTCGTCAAACGAAAGTGGTAGGCGAAACCGCGCCTTTCATTTATAATCGGCCCAACGCGTGAACACACTATCCCCTGCAAAACTAGACGGGCTGATGAGCGCATGCGCTGGCGACATTGGCATGCTGTATACGCGCTGCGCCGAGGCCGCGCCCAATTACGGCATCTCTGCTGAAGATTTCCGCATGGCTGTGAGGGTCGCTGTTGATAAGTATCTGGTTGGCCCGACGGCGCAAGCGGAAGGCAGCGGCGACGATGGTCCATCAGTCGAAGACTTGCGCCAGTTTATCGGTGAGTTACAAGCTTCGGACCTCTACCTGGCGCTGTCCTGCGCGCGCGGCAACGAGCACGCCTGGTGGGATTTCGACAGGGAGTATCGCCAGTACATAGAGCGCATCGCGCGTCACCTGGCGAGCGCCGCGAACGAGGCGGAGGAGGTGATGGATTCCGTCTACGTGGAACTTTACGGGACGCGCGTGGTGGAAGGCGTGCGGCTCTCGAAGTTCGCCACCTACACCGGGCGCGGCAGCCTGCGCGGCTGGCTGCGGACGGTCGTCTGGCACGCCGTCGTGGACCTGCATCGCGCGCGTCACGACGAGATTTCGATAGACGACTGGTCGGAGAAGGGAGGCGAGACGCACGACCGTCCGGGCTGGCGTGCGGAGGCGCGCGGGGGCGAGGGGGTGATGCTCGAAGGCATCGTGCGCGAGCGTTACAGGAAGGCGACGGTCGCGGCTCTGGACAACGCGCTCGCGTTGTTGGACGATCACGAAAAACTGCTGCTGCTCTATTACCACGTCGAAGGTCTCAAGCTGCGCGAAATAGCGCGGCTCGTGGAAGAGCCTGTCTCGCCGTTGCGAAGATGGTTTCAGCGTCAATCGAAGCGACGCACGAGCGCCCCTGAAGCACGCGTCCATGAATCAACGGTGATGCGCTGGCTGGAAAAAGTTTACGGCAAAGTGCTCCAGAGTTTTCGCGCAGAGTTGCAGGAAAGAGGCGGGTTGAAGGGCGAAGAAGTCGCCCTCTGCATCGAAATGGCGACAGAAGACCTCGCGCCAGACGATATTCGCCGACATTTAATGGATATTTCTGCGGAAAATTTAGGCAAAGACGAAGGTGAATGACCGTCCACTTGAAGGGGAGGGGAAAGGAAACCATCGTGGCGCGACCAAAGAACAATAAAGAAAGGGAAAGCGTCCGCCTCATGATTGAGGCGCGCTTGCAGCGAAGTGAGCTTGGGGATGCGCCGGTTGGCTCGACGGCGGGAGCGCACCTTGACGAAGACGCCCTCTCAGCCTTCGTCGAAGGATGCCTCGGCGAAAGGGAGTCCGCGCCGCTCATCAAGCACCTCGTCGCCTGCGGCTTCTGTCGCCGCATCACGGCACAGTTAATCCGCCTGGACAACGAACTCGGCACGCTCAACGAAACGGTCAAGAGGATTGACGTTGAAGATGAGCCGGGCAGACTGCGACGTTTTCTGGCGGACCTCGCCGCGCGCGCCCTTTCCTCAAACGAAGATGACGCGGTCTTCGCCTATCATGCCCCGGCGGAAGATTTTCAAAGACAGCCGGACGCGGAGACGCACAGGGACACAGAAATCACGGAGCAAGATGAAGCGGGTACGCATGAAGAGCGCGAACCCGGCTCCAAGTCTCACTAGCACGGAAAGGTTTTCCGCTTCAAGCGAGGGCTTCAAACTCTCTCTTCAAGAATCTGCTCGTCCACCTCTTTTTGATGAACAACACCCTCATCGCTCTCACTTTCCAGGACCATTAAACGGCAAAATTCCACGAGACGATTTTCGGCCCAGAAACGGTCTTCACCATCCGTTTCCGAGCCGACGAATCCGACGTGGCCGCCATGCTCAGGGGCCAGCAAGAGTAAATAAGGGTTTTCTTTGATGGATGGGTGACGTAGCGGCTCGAATGGAATAAAGGGATCGTCCTGCGCGTGTATGATGAGCGTGGGAAGGCGTATCTGCCCCATGAGCGGGAGCGAACTGGCGCGTGCGTAGTAATCATCCGCGTTGGCGAAGCCGCCATGTGCAGCCGTGTAACGCTCGTCAAACTCTCTGATGGTCCGCACCTGATTGAGATTCGTCGCGTCGTAAAGCTCCGGGTAGAGTTTCTGTTTATGGAGTATGCGACGGCGCAGGTTCTTCATGAAGTTACGCATGTAGAGACGGTTGTCCGGTCGTTCGATGGCCTGGACGCTGGCGCTCAAATCAACGGAGGGCGAGACGGCGCAGATGGCCGTAAGCTCTCGCGGCGGAGTCTCGCCATATTCGCCCGCGAGCTTGAGGGCTATGTTGCCGCTCATCGAAAATCCCGCGAGAAAAATCTGGTCCAGCTTATCCTGTTCTATCAATTCAAGAATGACCGCGCGCAGGTCGCCGCTCATCCCGCTGTGATAGAGCGTCGGGGTGAGATGCTCCGTGCCGCCGCAGTTGCGCTGGTTGAGGCGCAGGACGTTGAAGCCAGCGGCGTAGGCTTTGGCCGCCGTGCTGAGCATGTAAACGGACGTGCTTGAGCCTTCCAGCCCGTGTGAGAGAAGCAACGTCGGATGCGCGAGCCTCTCCTTGTGCCAGCGACAATGGGCCAATAAACGCACGCCCGGCTCAATCTCGAAAACCCGCTCATCGTCTGTGCGGAGCGCGCGCAGCCCGAAACGGCGCGGCCACGCATAGCCCGCCAGCGTTTGCGCGTGACCATTGACGAAGAGGCTGTGCGGTTTGAAAGGTTTGCTACCAAGCTCAAGCGCGATTGTTTGCAGAGATGCCAACGGCCCTCTACCAGCTTGAGGCTGAAGATTATCTTGATCGGAGGATTGACACCCCGTGTTCATGTTCGCTTCGCTGAGGAGTGGGAGCTTGATTTACCAACGGCACGATTATACACGCGAGCAAGCGAGCAGGTAAGCTCAACGTAGATGTTAAATGCTAGATGTCAAATGCGGGTTAAAGATTTAAACCAACATCTAACATCTGACATCTGTTTTATCATGGCTGGCTCCGCCAACCAGCAGAAGGGTCACAGGCTGTCTGAAAATATTTCCGTTTGGAAAGACATCTCTTTCTGCGACTCCCCTTAATCTTTGATTATCCGTTTCATTAAACCAATCGCGTTGGCCCACCGGGCGCAGGGTCTCCGACAGGCATCGGCATCTCAGGCTCGCGGACGGGCGCGGCGGGTGATGGATTCGTGTCCGGCGGGAGCGGGATGGGTTCGGGCTGTGACGGGTCCGGTTGAATCGGGTCATGCGGTTGAGTCGGGGGCAGAGCGGGGTCAGAAGGCTGCGGCAGCGGGTCGCCGGGTTGCGGCGGTTTAGTGTTCGGATTACGCGTCATGTATGTTTCCTTATTGAAAATTTACTGTGATGATGATGGACGCGAGCGGGAGATTACGTCAAGCTGAAGAAGGCAAGGTGAGAAGGTAAAAGTAAAAGGTCAAAGGCAAAAGATCGGCGGAGACCGCCTTTAGAGCGGTTCTCAATTGAGTGTCTGGAACAAAGCGGTCACCACCGCAGACACAGAGGACACAGAGTCAGCACAGAGTTAGTGAATCTTATCTCTGTGCGTCCTCTGTGCGCTCTGTGTCTGCGGTGGTGAATAACTCTTTCCATACGTTCAACTGCAAGCCGCTCTAATAAAAGCTGGCTTCTCCTCACCCTTGCCTGTGACCTTTTTACTTTTACCTTTTGCTTAGTCGGAGTTTGCTTGCAACGAGCGCTGCATATCCGCGATGACGAAGCGGATCATGCGGTAGTTGATGTGAGAGGGGAGGGCGTCGCGCAGGGGGCGTAGTTGCTCTGTGCCGAGTTCGAGGGCGGCGTTTTCGATGAGGGCGCGGTCGTGGTCTGCGACGTGGCGCGTGATGTCGAAGGGGCGGCCCTGCACGATGCAGTCCGCGAGGTGCTTTTCGATGGTCATCTCTGTGAGGCCGCGTTGGACGGCTACCTCTTCGATGGAGAGACCCTGAGCATAGAGCGCGTATGTCTCGTCAACGGTGTTCACGCGCGGCGCGGCGTCTGTATTGACGTGAGTTGAGGCGTTGGCGTTGCGTGAAGCGCTTGCTCTGGATGAACGGAGCACGCTGGCGGGGGATGTGGCGAGCGCGCTGAGGAATGTTTGAGGCAGAGCGAGTTCGACTTGCTGGCGCTGGTGCATGACTTCGGTGCCGAGCGCGTTGATGGAGACGGTCGGGTACGAGCCGCCCGTCACCTTGAGGCATCCGGCAGCGACGAGCGCATCTATGTAGATCATCAATTCATCCTGCGTCATGTCGTTGAGGATGCCGTAGGTCGAAAGCCCGTCCAGCCCTGCCTGCTGTATATTTCTGGCGCGCGAGCCTCTCAGCGTCCCCGCGAGTAAGCCCTTGCCGAAGCGTCCCTGCATGCGCGCGGCGCAGGCCAGGATTTTTCGGACCAGCAAACTCTCTTCATCCGTCAACGCGCGCGTCTGCGTAATGTTAATCTCCCGCGCGTTCTCACCGGCGGCGAGAGCTTCGTCTACCGCGCTCATCGTCTCGGCGCTTTCACGCAGGCGGCGACGGCGCGTCTGCGCATTCAATTCCTGGTCCAGTTCGAGGCCGGTCGGGACATTCTCTCGGATGAAATCATCTAAGGCGTTCGGCTCATCGAGCGGCGGGGCTTTGCCCTGTGCGGCGAGCGCGCGTGCGCTGACAGCTTCCGCAGTGCAGTTGCCGCACGTCCCGCAGTTGGGAGCGTGATGCGTATCGCCGAAGTAGTCCATGATGAAGGCGCGATAGCAGCGTTCTGTGTAACAGAAGTTGAGCATCTCTCGCAGCTTGCGTTGCTCAAGCGCGGCGCGGCGCGCGATCTCATGCGGGCGAATACGCAACTGCCGGACGGGAGCCTCATCGAGCACGAGCAGCCCGCGAGTGCGCCTCGCTGGCTTGTAAGAGATGATGCCGTTGGTCGTCAGTTGAGATAGAGAACGACGAACCGCGGCGAGGTCCAGCCCGATGTTTTCGGCGAACTCGTTGACATCCAGTTCGGTCTCCGCGCGCTCGTTGACATCGTAGCCGCCGAGGAGGCCGAAGAGTACCTGTCGCGCGCGAGTGTCGCGTGTGCCGGTGGTTTCGCGCGCGAGATGCGGGGGCATTTGCAAACGCACGTTGGCGCGATTTTCCCCGGCCTGCCCGCGTTCTATGTGGCCCGCTTTTTCGAGCGTGATGAGCGCAGATTGGACCGCCATCTCGTTGCGCAGCCCTGCGCGCGCGGCTATCTCCGTGACGGAAAGCTCTATACGCTTCTGGCCCACCGCGATGAGCGCTTCGTAAACTCGCGCGATGGTTTCGGGCGGCGGGTAGGAGCCTTCTATGAAATAATCCTGCGTGCGTTTGTCCGCGTAATTGAAGAGGAGCACGCAACGCGAAGGCAGCCCGTCGCGCCCCGCGCGGCCTATCTCCTGATAATAAGCTTCGATAGAACCGGGCAGGTGATAGTGCGTGACGAAGCGTATGTCCGGCTTGTCAATGCCCATCCCGAAGGCGTTGGTGGCGACGATCATCTGCGCGCGCCCGGACATGAAATCATCCTGCGCCGTGACCCTCGCAGCATCATCCATGCCCGCGTGATAGGCTACGACGTTGAGGCCCGCGCTCTTCAAGCGGCCAGTGACCTGCTCGACGGATTTGCGCGTCGAGGTGTAGATGATGCCGGAGCCTGTGCCACCGCCTGCGGCGGCGAGAGCCTTGACGTGCGCGATTTTTTCGCGTTCCTTCTGCGTGTGGACGACGCTGATGGAGAGGTTGGGACGGTCGAATCCGCTGACGAACGCGCGCGGCTCGCGCAGGGCAAGTTGCTCTATGATGTCCGCGCGGACGTAGGGCGTCGCGGTCGCCGTCAGCGCAATCGTCTGCGGTCGCCCGATTGATTCTATGCTCGCGCGCAGGCGCAGGTAATCGGGCCGGAAATCATGTCCCCAGCTTGAGATGCAGTGCGCTTCGTCAATGGCGAAGAGAGAGATACGCGCGCTCTTGAGGGCTTCTACGAAGTGCACGCTGCGGAAACGTTCGGGCGCGACGTAGACCATCTTATAACGGCCCTGGCGCACGCCGTTGATGCGCTCTCTCTGCTCTTCAAAATCAATCGAGCTATTGATGAAGGTCGCCGGAAGATTGCGCGCGTGAAGTGCGTCCACCTGGTCCGTCATGAGCGCGATGAGCGGCGAGACGACCACGGTCGCGCCTTCCAGCATCAGCGCGGGCAGTTGATAACAGAGGCTCTTGCCGCCCCCCGTGGGCATCACCACGACCGTATCATGGCCCTCCAGAATCGCGCCGATGACCTCGCGCTGGCCCTCCCGGAAATCCTCAAAGCCGAAATGTACATGAAGCGCCGCGAGCGCCTCTTCGATAGTCGCCATACGAATTCAGTGGTAAGTGACGAGTGACAAGTTAAGAATTAATTTTATCCTGTCATCAGCCACTTGTCACTTGTCACCGCTTTTCCGTAAGCTGTTTGCGAGATGAAAAAGCGTGAATGGACAGCGCGTACGAAACGCGATTTGATGATAGAGGTATGGGAGCACCTGGACTGCGAATCCGTGGGCGCATCCGAGTTGGAAGAGATAGAGAGCGTCGTGCGCGAGCGTTTCGGCGACGGCGCGGTGGAAAGCCCCGCCTCCGTCGCGCGTCTCCTCGCGGACGAGGGCGCGGAATTGCGCCACGCCGAAGTCCTCGAACTAGACGCGAGACGCCGCGCTGTGGACCCCTACGAAGCGATGTTCCGCAACGTCCTCAAGTTTTCAGATTTCACACAGGCGGCCAGTTCCCTCAAACGCCTTGAGAACCTGCGCAAGCAGTTCGCGCGAAAAAAGGACCAGGATGGCTTGAGACGCGTCCAAGAGACGGCCCTCAAAGGCAAGCAACGCGCGCAGATGATCGCTGGCAACAAAGCCGTTGACGAAAAAAAACGCGCCGAGAAAGCAGAGATCGCACACTGGTTCACAGTCTGGCTCCAACAACCCGAAATTTTTGAGGACTGGCTCCACCTCCGCCGCCGCTCGAAAGATTTCCGCGAGCAATTCGGCGAGACAAAAGCATAAACTCCGCACTTATAAATCACTTCAGCTGTATAATAGTAGTTAGACCGCCGCACAAGTCTCCAATCTGAAATTGACGAGCAAAGCCGAACAGATTATCTTGAACATATGAAAGTCGAAACTTCCATTACTGTC
The DNA here is from genome assembly GCA_036009045.1 of Pyrinomonadaceae bacterium. GTDB lineage: Bacteria > Acidobacteriota > Blastocatellia > Pyrinomonadales > Pyrinomonadaceae > DASYML01. The sequence goes on along the minus strand of DASYML010000147.1, from coordinate 2,893 downwards.
GAGAGGGATTTGCTTGACGCTGTTGATAAGCTATCTGGCAAAGATAAAAATCGCTCAGAGTTTATCGAGGCAGCAATACTGGCTTACCTTGCTCAGATTGCTCGCCAAAAGCAGAACGCGAAAGACCTCGAAATTATTAATGAGCGTGCTGATGATTTGAATGAAGAGGCATTAGATGTTCTTGATTATCAGGTGGCTTTGTGAAGCGAGGCGATCTTTATCGTGTTTATAAACCCTCCGCCAGAGACCCCAAGAGGTTCAGGGTCTTTGTGGCGGTAAGTCGCTCAGTCCTCATAGATTCACGCTTCTCAACCGTCATTTGTGCGCCTGTCTATTCCTTTCGTCATGGATTATCCACACAAGTCTTGATTGGAATTGAGGAGGGAATGAAACACGAAAGCAGTATCCATTGTGATGAGCTTGTGAGCTTACCAAAATCGGTCTTAACAGATTATGTTGGAACGCTATCTGCTGAGAAGGTTGAAGAGCTAAACAAGGCGCTTAGAATTGCTCTGGATATTACAGATTGATTTTAAGTAATGAAGGGTCTTTGTGCTACGGAGGCGGTCTAACAACTCATTGAACCCGACCACGAGTTAGCATGTCTCTTATCGTCAACTTGGATGGTTTCGGCGTTGTGTGCGCGGCGGGTTAATTCGGGTGTTAGATTTCTCTCGGTTTCAGCCGACGGTAGTGGGTCAGTTTGAAATTCTGGACCAATATCTATCGGCGCTCTAATTTCAAACTGATTCACTACCTTGTTTTCTCGCACTTGTCGTCTTCATTTGTCACAAAAATACGTCTCGCGGTGTTTAGGTTAATGATAGGTTTAATGTGGGGGAATGTTTTATGAAATTGCGTGGAAAAAATTTCCTGTTCGGTATCTGTTTTCTTTTTCTTTCGACGTTTGTCGTGAAGGCTCAAATTGGCATTGTTGACAGAGATGCCACTATCAAACCGACGCTTGTTATTTTGGGGACTTATCATATGGGAACTCCCGGAAACAATGTCGTCAACGGCAAAGTTGACGATGTGACCACTCCCAAACGACAAAAGCAGATGGTTGAGCTTATCGAAAAGCTGGAAAAATTCAAACCGACTAAAATCGTGGTCGAATGTGACCTTGAGGACGACGCGAAAACTCAGGAAGCTTACGATAAATACTTATCGGGGACCTATCAACTCTCAAAAAACGAAACCAATCAGATAGGTTTTCGCCTGGCGAAAGAGTCAGGTCATAAAAAAGTTTACTGTGTTGATTGGAGCGACTTCTGGGACGACCCCTCTATCAATTATGAAAAATATGCTTCCAAAGATGCCGAGATGGATAGTTTCCTAAAAGGAGTTTATCGAAATCTCAAGAAAGAAGTAGATGCGGAACACGAAAAACTATTCACCATGCCCGTTATCAACCAGCTTGTCTTTCTCAATCAGCCGGATCGAATCGAGAAAGACCATAAAATTTATTTTGACTTAATGCGAATCGGACGTGGTAAAGAGTATATCGGAGCAAATTATGTTTCGTGGTGGTATAGAAGAAATCTGACAATTCTCGACAACATCATCAGACTCACCGATTCGCCGAATGACCGCATCCTCGTAATTTACGGCTCTGGACACCTGAAACTTCTGACGCAGTTTGCAAAGGAATCAGGTTTCTATAATGTTGAAAGTCCTTTGAAATATCTGGAAAGTAAGAAGTAATATTCCATTCGCGGTATTTGCTTAATTTGTTTCCCGGCGCGCTGTGGCGATAACATTCGCACCCGGCGTTGCTGTCTAACCCGCCGAAATTCTCATCAACTCGATGTTCGTGTAGCGATGTCTCAACGGCTGTATGCTACTGCATCATTCCCTCAGCGAAAGATGGAGGCGCGGCGGAAGGTTTATTGGCCCAATTTTTGTTGAGAGCCGGGCCGAGTTTGAAGCGGAGCGTCGCGCCTTTGGCGGCAGTCGCCAGCGGGAGCCAGGTGCTTTCGTAGGACCGCCCGTTGAGTCTGAGTTCCTGCACGAAGGGTGCGCTGGCATGCGCTCCGATGGCCTTGATTTTTAATCGCCTGCCGCCTTGCAGATGTATCTTGATGGCGGGAAAGAGCGGGCTGTTGAGGGCGAAACCGCCGACCGCCGGAATCAAAGGGTAGAGTCCGAGCGCGGCGAAGACGTACCATGATGAGGTCGCGCCGAGGTCGTCGTTGCCGGGCAAGCCGCCGGGTTGATTGGTGAAGAGTTCCGTCATCACGCGACGCACGACGCTTTGCGTGCGCCAGGGCGCTCCGGCGAAATTATAGGCCCAGGGAACGCCGAAGACAGGCTCGTTGCCTATGTAAAAGTAGGGGCGATGCGGACCCGCATTCAATTCCGTAAAGAAGGTGTCGAGTTTTTTGACGACGCGCTCGTTGCCGCCTATCGAGTCAAAGAGCGCGCGCATGTTGTATGGAATCATCCACGTATACTGCACCGCGTTGCCTTCGACAAAGCCGTTCTCCTTCGTAGGGTCCCAGGGCAACCTGTTTGTAAACGCTTTCGTCTGCGGGTCAATCCCGCCGATAAATGCGCCTTTGACATCGCGCGGATGAATCAGGCCCGCCTCACTGTCTATCATGTTTTTCCAGTACTGCGCGCGGCGCATGAACGTTTGATAATTGGTCCTGTCTCCGAGAGATTTGGCAAACTGCGCGATGGCGAAATCCGCCGTCGTATATTCCAGCGTCGTCGCGGATGAACCCCACACCTCGTTTTCGATAGTGATGTATCCGTACTTGAGATACTCACTCAATGCGCCGCGTTGCGTGTAGGTCTTTGAACGCGCATCGGGGTCAGTTGCGCCCTTGAGCATAGCTTTGAGCGCTGCCCTCGTATCGAAATTTCTCGCGCCGAAGGCATAGGCACTGGC
>DASYML010000146.1:0-11327 GCA_036009045.1 Pyrinomonadaceae bacterium | reverse complement strand
TGACCTTGGGCCTTTGATATGTGCCGGATTTGCCGCCGGTCTTGAGTTCCAGCCGCACGTCCGTAATGGTCATGGACTTATCCACGGCCTTGCACATGTCGTAGACGGTCAGGGCCGCGACCGTGACGGCGGTGAGGGCTTCCATCTCGACGCCCGTCTGCGCCTCCGTGGCGGCCTCCGCTTCCAGGTAGATGCCGGTCTCGTAGATTAACGCGCACACATCCACATGCGTGAGCGGCAGCGTGTGACAGAGCGGAATCAATTCGGCTGTGCGCTTGGCGGCCATGATGCCAGCGAGCCGCGCCGTCTCCAACGGGTCGCCCTTCGGCGTGCGATGCTCGCGCACAGCCGCCAGGGTGTCAGGCGACATCAGCACCATCGCGGAAGCGACGGCGCGACGCTGCGTCAAGGGCTTGGCGCTGGTATCAACCATCTTGACGCGGCCCTCCTGGTCCATGTGAGAGAGTTTTTTCATCTTCAATTTTTGGTCCAGTTAAATTATTTGTCGGACAAAATCGCATGGATGATGAGCGTATTTCCTCCGAGCAGGATTTCGTTTGATTGAAGCTCATCGGTCCAGCGCTCGCGGCGCTTGCGCTCAGGCGTCAGTCGAGAGAGCAGGCGTATGAGTGCGACGATGGGCCAATATGCCCACTGGTGCGCCTTGGGTTTGTCGAGGTAGAGACGCTCGATACGGAAGCCGCTCTCTTCCAGCGCGTAGCGCAGTTCCGTATAGCTAATCGGATTGACGTGCAGGCCGATCTCCAACATCTCTCCGAACTCAACGCGCAAATTCTGTAGATGCTCGCGCGAGAGCGGCTTGAAGTGCGAAGTGTAACCGTAGAGCAGCCACTTGAGACGCTCTTCGATGTTGAGAATGTTGGGGATGCTCGTCAGGAGATGACCGCCGGGGCGGAGGGTGCGCCGGAATTCACGAATCGCCTGGTGCGGGTTTTCGATGTGTTCGAGTCCTTCGAGGCAGGTGATGTAGTCAAATTCCTGGTCCAGATAAGGCAGCGAGCGGTTGAGATCGCCGCGCTTAATCTCTACGCCTTCGAGCCGGAAAATCTCCGTGTAGAGATCGCAACAGCGAACCCTGAATCCGGCTTTCAGGAGACACGCGGCGAGCGCCCCTTCGCCAGCCGGGACATCCAGCAGCGTCCCGCGAGGCAAGGCGTCCAGAATCCGCAACGCCGTGTCGTGGATGGCCTCGTGGGCCAATGGCACGGCTTCCCGCGCCGTCGCGGGCGGGGTGTCCGATGTCGGTTGCTCTTCTATGCGAGTTGATGTCATGCAAAAGGCTTCGCTGGAAATCAAGGTTAATGCCACAGAGAGACAAGAGCAAGGATGAAGGCGGAAGGATGAAGGAGGAAAGAAGAACTAATCATCTTGAAGAGCCCTGCTTTCCTCCTTCATCCTTCCGCCTTCATCCTTCCGCCTTGCTCTTGTTATCCGGGCAGGCGCAGGACGCGGACCAGCGTTCCGGCTTCGAGCGTCTTAACGCCCGGCGGCACGTTGATGAGGGCGGTGGCGCGTGCGAAGGCGACGAAGTCTGAAGAGCCGCCCCACTTCAAAGGCTCCGCCATGAGACGCCCGGACGCGTCTGAGCGGAGTTGCGCGGGAAGATAGCTTTCGCGTTCGAGAGCGCCCTTCACGTTGTGTGTGAGGATGGCTTGCTCTTCCAACATCACATCTTCGGTGGAGCCTTGCATAGCGAGCAGGGCGGCCCGCGCGAAGAGGTTGAAGGTGACGGAGACGGAGACGGGGTTGCCCGGAAGCCCGAAGACGAGCGTGGGATGTGGAGGCGTGAGACGCGCGAAGACCGTCGGCTTGCCTGGACGCAGGGAGATGCGCTCGAAGAAAATTTCCGCGCCGAGCGCGCGCAGGGCCGCCTTTGTGAAATCGTAGATGCCCATCGAAACGCCGCCCGAAAGTATTAAGAGATCGGAACGCGTGGCGGCGTCCGCAATCTCGCGTTGCAATAATTCAGGCTCGTCACAAGCGAGCGGCAGAGTTTCTACCCGCGCGCCCGCCAGTTGCGCGTAGGCGCTCAGGGAGTAGGTGTTTGAATCTCGTATCTGGTCCTCTCCGGGTTGCTCCGTGACGGGCACGAGTTCCGTCCCCGTCGCCAGCACGGCCACGCGCGGCCTCTGGCCCACACGCACGCGCGCGTGGCCGAATGAAGCGAGGCCGGCCATCATCGCCGCGTTAATCCGCTCGCCCGCGCGGAGCACCGTCGCGCCCGCTTTAATCTCGCTGGCGCGCGTCACGATAAACTGCCCGTGTATGGTCGCCTTATCAATCTCAACCAGCGCGCCCTGATCTAATTCGCGCGTCAACTCTACCTGCTGCACGCTGTCCGCGCCTTCGGGGACGGGCGCGCCCGTCATGATGCGAACTGCCTCGCCCGCTCGCATCAACTGATGCCAGCCGCGCCCCGCAGCGGACTCGCCCACCACGCGCAGGCGCACGGGCGCGCCTTGCGTATCAACGGCGCGCACCGCGTAGCCGTCCATCTGCGCGCGGTCAAACGGCGGCAGGTCTGAATCCGCCGACACATCTTCCGCGAGGGTGCGCCCCAGAGCCTCCGCCAGCGCCACCGTTTCAAACGGCAGCGCGGGCGTCTGCTCTCTGATAATGCGGATGGCCTCTGCGACGGAAATCATAAAAGGTCCAGAATTCAAAGTCTGTTGGGGAGGGCTAGAGTTTTGGAGCAATTTCAAATTGAGAGTATGGACCGCTATATTCACCACCGCAGACACAGAGCGCACAGAGTCAGCACGGAGAGGTGAATTTAACTCAAGCCTCTGTGCAAACTCTGTGTCCTCTGTGTCTGTGGTGGTGAACGCCTCTTGCCATGCATTCAATTGGGTGCTGACCTAGCTCTCCTCAAAATAACCTTCAGCCATTCTTTGCAGTTTGGCCTTGTGCTGAAGGATGAAGTCCAGAAAGATGCGTGTTGAAGATGGCTGGAAACGTCCCAGGCTGACCATCGCGACCGTGCGGCGCAGGTGATGCCCCGTAATTTGTAGCCTTGCCAGCCTGCCCGTCGCCACCTCGTCGCGCACAGCCCACGCCGGAAGCAGCGAGATGCCCAGACCATGTTCAACCATCAACTTGATAAAGTATGTGTCATTCGATTCAAGGGCAAGCCCCGGCTGGATGCCCGCGCTCTTGAAGAAAGCGTCTGTCGTGCGTCTGATTGATGCGCCGCGCTCGAAGAGAATCAAACGCTCGCGCTCGATTCTCTCAGCCGTCACTTGATGCTTACGCGCCAGCGGATGTTGTTGGCCCACGACCAGTATCAATTCGTCCTTGAAGAGTTCCGTGACCTGTAGCGTGGGTGAATAGACGGGCATCGAAGCGAAGCCGATGTCGGCTGCGCCATTGATAATATCCGTCACCGTTTGGTCCGTGCTGACCGTGCTGCGAAAAGATAGTTCGACGCCCGGATGCGCGCGCATGAAGGATTCAAAGAGCGTGGCGAAGAGATGTACGAAGGCTTGTGTGGCCGCCGCCGCGCGCACGCGCCCGACGGGCGCACGCTCGCGGCCTGAGACATGTTCGCGCATTACTTCGGCTTCGTCCAGAATGTGCTCGGTATGTTCGAGCGCGACCTTTCCGACCTCGGACAATTTCACTCCGCGCTTGGTACGTATGAAGAGCGGTTCGCCCAACTCTCTTTCGAGGGCTTTAATCTGATGGCTGACCGCCGACTGGGTTAAATTCAGCCGTTCAGCCGCCCGCGTAAAGTTTAACGTTTCTGCGACGACGCGAAATGTACGCAACTGCCAGAGTTCCATCTCTTTTATTCTCAACGGTTCCAGTGATGAGCAAGATTAATGATAAAGATTATAACAATGAGTTGGCCCGCGAGACAGTACTTTACATACAATCGCCATCACAACCACTGATTTTAAGATCGGAGTTTGTTTCCGGGCTTTTGAAAGACAGCCAGTTGGACCTTTAAAGGAGGTTACATGATGCCGATACCATTCAAGTTGGATTACGTTATCGAAAAGGCCACACAGCCACAACAGACGGACGTGCGGCGCACGTTGAAGAGGCTGGCGGGCGTCAATCTATCCGCCGGAGAAGCGCGCGAGGTCTTGCCCTTCATAGAAAACCATAAGTGGTATGTCAGCGAACGCCTCGGTAGAGATGTCGGCCTGCGGGTCGCGGCGATTGATTACTTTGAGAACATATACGAGCCGCCCACCGTGCGCCCCAGGTCAAGGACGCTCAGGCACAAGCTATTGAGAAGCATAAGCAGGCGCGTCTTAGCTTAATCCCCGGAGGGGATACATATGAGAGCCGGGAGCAACGCCCCCGGTTACTGGTCCAACATAGCATCCGACCCTGCAAGGGTCGCACCTTAATGTTGGGTGTGCGACCCCTTCAGGGTCGGCTGCTATTCTGGACCAGTAACCGGGGCGGCGCTAAAGCTTGCCCCGGCTATCACATTCTGCCCTTTCAGGGAGAGACGGATTTTCAGAGAGCCTCTCAGAGAGTTTTCCTTTGCGACCTTTGCGTTTAAGCGTCCGCTCATTCCTGGCACTCAATCCACAGCAACTCTCATCCGGCGTCAGTATATGTGTGCGGACCTGCTCGCCTCGCCTGTCTTTTAGAGTTGCTTTCCAAGGAGCATTTCAGTCTAATCACTATCAAGTGCCTTGTCGAAAAAATATCAAGACTACAAAGCTACTACGCGATGATGTATGAGCGGAGACGGTCATGGATGACATCAAACTGAAAATCATTTCCACGACTCCATTCGACGGCCAGCGACCGGGCACGTCCGGCTTGCGGAAGAAGACGCGCGTTTTCATGCAGCCCAGCTATCTTGAGAACTTTGTGCAGGCGGTCTTCAATACTGTGCGCGAAAACACTGCGGCTGGATTCGGTTCGGAAACTCTGGTGGTCGGCGGGGATGGCCGCTACTATAATCTTGAAGCGACGCAGACGATACTGCGCATGGCGGCAGCCAACGGCTTCGGTCGCGTGCTGGTGGGTCGCGGCGGCATTCTCTCAACGCCAGCCGTCTCCGCGACCATCCGTCGTCGCCACGCTCTAGGCGGCTTAGTGCTCTCCGCCAGTCACAATCCCGGCGGCATTGATGCGGACTTTGGTATCAAGTACAACATACGCAACGGCGGTCCCGCACCCGAAGCGATAACCGAACGCATCTACCGGGAGACGCTACAAATTAATCATTACCTCACGCTCGATCATGCGGACATAGACATCGAAACGGAAGGCGGCCTGCGACTGGGCGAGACGGAAATCATCATCATTAATCCGCTCGCGGACTACACGGCGTTGATGGATGAGTTGTTCGACTTCGAGGCTTTACGTTCTCTCTTTCGTGATGGCTTTCGGATACAGTTCGACGCGATGAGCGCCGTCACGGGTCCCTACGCGCAACACATTCTTGAGCAACGCCTGGGCGCACCCGCTGGCACTGTTATCAACGGTACGCCGCTACAGGACTTCGGCGGTCATCATCCAGACCCGAACCTGGTCCATGCCTCGGAACTGGTGGCGCACATGACCGGACCTGACGCGTCTGATTTCGGCGCGGCCTGTGACGGAGACGGTGACCGCAACCTGATTCTGGGCCGCAACTTCTTCGTCACGCCGGGAGACTCTCTGGCTATCATCTGCGAATACGCGCGGCGCGCGATTCCGGGCTATCGCGCGGGACTCGCGGGAGTGGCACGTTCTATGCCCACGAGTATGGCAGTTGACCGCGTGGCTGCAACGCTTGGCATTCCCTGCTATGAGACGCCGACGGGCTGGAAGTTTTTCGGCAATCTGATGGACGCGGGAATGTGTACGATCTGCGGCGAAGAGAGTTTCGGGACAGGCTCGAATCATGTGCGTGAGAAGGACGGACTGTGGGCCGTCCTCTGCTGGCTTTCAATCCTCGCCGCGACGCGTCAATCCGTTGCGGAGGTAGTCCGGGCGCACTGGCGGCGCTTCGGGCGCAGCTATTATCAACGCCACGATTATGAGGGATTGGAGGCCACGGCGGCGACGCGGATGGTTGATGACCTGCGCGATAAACTGCCGACACTAGTGGGACTCGCGATTGCAGACAGCCACATCGCGCACGCGGATGATTTCAGTTATACGGACCCTGTGGACGGCGCTGTGAGCGCGCGTCAGGGGCTGCGTATCCTGTTGGGCGATGGCTCGCGCATCGTCGTCCGTCTCTCCGGCACCGGCACGGAAGGCGCGACCCTGCGTCTCTATGTTGAACGCTTCCGCGAGGACGGTGGAGACAAAGCCATCGAAGAGGTACTGGACCCTTTGCTTCGCTCCGCCAGGGAACTGCTCGAACTGCGTGAGAGATGTGGCATAGAAGAGCCAACCGTCATCACTTAACTTGAACGGGTATAATATCTCGTATCTCGTATCTCGAATCAAGGAGTCAAATTTATGAGCAATACTCTCATCGAAATCATGAAACTGGGCCAATCAATCTGGTACGACAACATCCGCCGCGCCATGCTCTCCAGCGGTGATCTGATGAATAAGATTAATGAGGATGATCTGCGCGGCGTGACCTCTAACCCCACCATCTTTGAGAAGGCCATCACCGGCTCGACCGATTATGACGAGCAGATGCGCTCGCTGGTCACTGCCGGAAAAAGCGTCTCCGAGATTTATGAAGAACTGGTTATCGGAGACATCGCCAGCGCCGCAGACATTCTCAAGCCCGTCTATGAGCGGACCGACGGCAGAGACGGCTACATCAGTCTCGAAGTCAACCCGCGCCTCGCTTACGACACCGCTGGCACGATTGACGAAGCCACGCGTCTCTTCACACGCCTCGCTCGCCAGAACGTGATGATTAAGATTCCGGCAGCGCAGGAAGGACTCCCGGCCATCGAAGAATCCATCTATCGCGGGGTCAACATTAACGTCACGATGATCTTTTCCATTGAGAACTACGAGCAGGTGGCAGAGGCTTTCATCAGGGGGCTGGAACGTCGAGCGGGAGAAGGCAAGGCAGTGGACCATATCGCGTCGGTGGCGAGTTTCTTCGTCTCGCGGGTGGACACGATGATCGACAGCGATCTGGAATATCGGGCACGACATGCGAGCAGGCCCGAAGAGAAGGCGATGCTGGAAGGCTTGGGGGGTCGGGCGGCGGTGGCGAACGCGAAGGTGGCTTATCAAAAGTTCAAAGAGATATTCCACGGGCCACGGTTCGCGGAGTTGAAGGAGCAGGGGGCGCAGGTGCAGCGATGCCTGTGGGCTTCGACGGGGACGAAGAATCCGAAGTATTCGGACGTGTTGTATGTTGATAATTTGATTGGACCGGAAACGGTCAACACCGTCCCGCCGCAAACGTACGAGGCCATCCGCGATCATGGCAAGGCTGCGCTCACCATCGAAGAGGGACTCGACGAAAGTCATGATGTGATAGCCAGGCTCGGAGAGATTGGGATAGACCTCAAGGCCGTCACGGACAAACTGCAAAAGGACGGGCTGGAAGCTTTCGTTAAATCCTTCGACACGCTCGAACAATCCATCGAAGCCAAACGCGACGCGCTCATCAACGGCGCACACGAAAGCCTCAGCGCCTCAATCAGTCAGTAGGCGGACGCACGCCGCGCTATTCTTGTAGCTTAGCCGAGGCGGTCAATGCGCCCTTTCTCAATCGCGCTGTGGGCCATCGCTCCGCAGGCCGCGACGAGAGAGCCGAGGCCAGCGAAGCGCTCGTCGCGTGTCAGACCCTGACGATAGCGATGATAAATCTGCTGGACGATGACCGCTATTTTGAGCAGCCCGTAAGCGTAATAGAAGACCGCGTCGGGAATATCGCAACGGCGGCTGGCAGCGTAATATTCGAGCATCTCGCGGCGGCTCAGATTACCGGGCAGGCTGGTCAGGCCGAAACCGTAACGCTGCCACTCCAAAGGGTCGTCCGGGTCAACCCAGTAGCCGAGCGTCGTTCCCAGGTCCATTAATGGATCGCCGATGGTCGCCATCTCCCAATCGAGCACCGCCAGCACGCGCGAAAGGTCGTCGGGCGCGAGCACCAGATTGTCATACTTGTAATCGTTATGAATCAAAGCGCTCCGGCCAGAATCAGCGGGCGCGTGTGCGGCCAGCCAGGAGGCCAGGCGTTCTATCGTTTCCACTTCATCCGTGCGCGCGTTGTAGTAACGTCTGGTCCAGCCTTCTATCTGCCGCTTGACGTAACCTTCCGGGTGGCCCAGGTCCATTAATCCGGCGGCCCTGTAATCCACTTCGTGAATCAACACGAGGTTGCGTATAAACGATTCGGAGAGTTGCCGCATGAAGGCGGGCGTCGGGTTGAAACCCGCTGGCGGCTGCGCTCGCAGGATGATTCCACGGACGCGTTCCATGACGTAGAAGGGCGCGCCGATGATTGATTCATCTTCGCAGTAGAGCAGCGGTCGCGGCACTTTCCCGTAAGTCGGAAAGAGGTGTGAGAGTATCCTGTATTCACGATTCATGTCGTGCGCCGTCTTGATCTTCGTGCCCAACGGAGGACGACGCAGGACGAGTTCCCTGTCAGAGAGCCGGAGCAGGTAAGTCAGATTGGAAAAGCCCGCCGGAAATTGTTCCACGATTAATGGACCTGTGACGCCTGCTATGCGTTCGGACAGGTAAGCGAAGAGCTTCGCGTGGTCCAACTCTTCGCCCTCGCGCACGGCCCTTGATTTATCGAGCAACTCTTCCCGCAAGTTAATCTCCAAAAACTTTCTGTCAGCGCGACAAATATGCGAGCTACAGTTTGACGCCGTATCTTTTGAGAATGCTGCGCGCGACGACCGTTTTGTGTACTTCGTCCGGGCCGTCGTAGATGCGTGCCGCGCGTTCGTGCCTGTACCAGTGTGCGAGCACTGTGTCGTCCGTCATCCCTAAAGCGCCGTGGACCTGTATCGCGCGGTCGAGGACCCTTTGGAGAATCCCCGCGACGTAGAATTTTATCAGCGAGATATCCTCGCGCGCGGCCTTCGCTCCTTCCGTATCAATACGCTCAGCTGTATGCAGGACCAGTAATCTGGCGGCGCTGATTTCCGCGCGGCTTTCCGCGATCCACTCCTGCACGTTCTGGCGGCTACAGAGCAGCACGCCCGGAGAGAGTTCCCTGCGCGCGGCGTAATCGCACATGAGGTCGAAGGCGCGTTCGCAGATGCCTATCCAGCGCATACAGTGATGAATGCGTCCGGGGCCGAGCCGTTCCTGCGCGATGAGAAATCCTTCGCCCTCATGGCCCAGCAGGTTGCTTTGCGGGACGCGGCAATCCTCGAAACGCACTTCGGCATGGCTCGCATAATCGCTTCCCTCTTCGCCCATCACGCTGATGTTGCGGACACGTTTGAAGCCCTGTGTGTCTGTCGGGACGATAATCTGGCTGGCCCTTTGATAAGGGTTGGCGGCTCCTTTGTCCGTCACCGCCATGACGATGGCGAAGCTCGCGCCGTCCGCAGATGAAGTGAACCACTTATGACCGTTGATGACGTAATCAGACGCATCCTTGACGGCCTCTGTGCTCATCCAGGCGGGGTTAGAGCCTGCGTGCTCAGGCTCCGTCATGGCAAAGCAGCTACGCACTTCGCCGCGCACGAGCGGCGAGAGATAAAGCTCCTTCTGCTCTCCGGTCGCGTGGGCCATCAGGACTTCCATATTGCCCACGTCCGGGGCCTGGCAGTTGAAGAGATAATGACCGATGGGCGTGCGGCCCAACTCTTCGCTGACGTGCGCGAAGTCCGTGAGACTGAGACCGAGTCCACCGTATTCCGCAGGCAGATGCGGCGACCAGAGGCCCAACGATTTGACTCGCTCACGCTTCGAGCGCAGCACGGGCAGTAAATCTCTGAACGGGCGATTCAGGAATTCCGGTTCAAGCGGATAGACTTCCGTCTTGAGAAATTCATGAATCCTCAACAGGAGTTGTTGCAGGCTTGCGCCCTGTGAATTGTCCATCAGGTTGTTCTCACCCGGTTGCCGCGTTCATATCTTTAGAGCGCATCGCGCACGGCGCGGCGCACGAGTTCCGTCGTCAGTCCAAAAACGAAGTGAGAGGCGAGCGAGTAAGCGTGAACAGAGGGCGGATATTCCGTGGGCGATTTTGAGAGGCCGAGGAGCGGGACCATACCTTCGTCCGCCGTGAGCCAGATGGTCGCGCCGAAGGGCAGGCCCGCGCCAGCCTTGACGCCCGGCGCGAGTTCCGCCAGCACGCCATAGAGCGCGCCGCTCGTGACGCCGAAACCGTAATGGATGGCCGTCCCCGCGATGGCCTTCTCGCCTTCCGTCAGTTGATGGTCGAAGACGCCCTCGGAGACTATGTTGGCGAGCCTCTCCGTCGCATCGTCCGTCTCATCCTCGCTCCCGCGTTCCTGTAACTCACGACCCGCGCCACGCTGCGGAGAGCCTTGCTGCAAACTTTGCGCGCCGTGCGACCTCTCTTGACCCTCGACCAATTTACTCAAGAGGGCCTGGAATTGATTCATGGTCCAGGCCGCCGCCAGCCCCGCGACGATGCCCGCCACCAAACCCTTCGAGACATCGCCATCCTGGCCGCGACCCGACCTTTTATTATCTGGCATACTTTTCTTGACCTCCCGAAAACGAATAAAGGTAGCGCGATTTATGTGCGGAGGATTATAGTGGCATATCTGCGAATCAAGAAGAAACTTTTATGAGACGATGGCTCATTCCCATTCCGGGCGTGATGTGTATATCATAGCCGTGCATGAACGATTGTCTTCGGAGCTTCACCTCGCATGAATGAAAGTTTGCAGGATTTTAACGAACTCAAGCTCATCTTCCAGGGTCTGGATTTCGATGATATTTGTCCCGACTGCCGTGGACAATGTTGCCAGATGCCGTGGCTGGCCGGAGATGAAGACCAGTTGGCTAATCTGTTTCCCGGTTCCATCAAATACATCGGCGAGACGCCTTTCGTCCTGGACCACAACGAATGCGCCTTTCTTGGACCAGAGGGAAAGTGCAGGATTTACGAGATGAGGCCGCTCGATTGCCGACTCTTCCCGCTCGACATTATAGAGGAGCAGGGGGAGTATTACTGGTGCGTTTTCACGACCTGTCCCGACTGGCGAAAAATGAAAGAGCTTTTCGAGCCGCTCCTGCCTTTATTTGAGAACAAAATAAACGCCGCCCTGTGGGACCAATTTCTCAAACAGATCAAGGTGACGAAAGAAGAGTATGCGCCGTACAGGAGCGGGCAGTACGTTATCCTCAAAAAATTCGCCGGGCAGATCGCATAAAATTCCGGCTCGTCCGCCTTATCGGTTAAACTCGATTGGCCTATCCCTGTCACG
>DASYML010000145.1:0-7915 GCA_036009045.1 Pyrinomonadaceae bacterium | reverse complement strand
CCCGCCCGCTACCGCAGGCGGTACTGACCTTCGCCGTTCTGAATTAATGGTCCATGAAGAGCGAGCTATTTGTGATTTAGCGAGGGCCTGGAGACGGATGGATTCTCGTCCACATCCGTGCTGTTACGTTCGGCGCTGATTCTGAAGGAATCAAAGAATTGGTCCACCAGGGGATTGCCCTCCATGCCCAGTGTCGTGGCGGCCACGTACATCTTCACCTTACCCGGATTGACTTTGTAATAGATACGCAAGACTCCGGGCACGTCGCATGAAGTGATGCTGTACTGCCTGCCCGGAACACCGCTCAGGGAAATATCCTTATCGAAGTTGATGTCGCACGCAAAGCCCTTCCCAAAGCGTTTGACCATTTGATTAAGGCTCTCCTTGAACCCGTCAACGGACTTCTCGAACAGGGTCTCGACGCTGGGATGCGTGCGGTTTTCGACCGTCATCCAGTTGACCATGTAATTGACCCCGTTGTAATTGACGACGACAAATTCAATGTCCAGCGGCAGCCCCTGTGGCGTCGGCAGCTTCCCCGCGTAGCGTTGTCCCTCTTCAGGGATGAGGACGGAGAAATACTCGCCCGCCGGGGCCAGTTTCTGCCACTTGAGCCGCATGCCGTAACCCAACTCACCGGTTCGCAAAGCTCGCGCGGGCCTCGCGCTGCCAGCCTGCGCCGGTTCACTTTGAGAGTTGGCCGCGACGCTGTTCGAGATGGTCTGAGTCTGCCTTGTATTCTGGGCCAGCCTGAACTGCCAGGGCGCGACGGGCGCAGACTCCTGCCAGAGTCCGCGATGCTCTGTGCGTGCGGCCTGCTCGGACTCTTCATACAGTTGCTGTTCCAACGGGCTGAGGTCTTTCTCATACACGCGGTCATACCAGGCGACGCCGTCGCGTATCATCTGCTGGCCCACGTCCATCTCGTTATAGAAGACCTTCGCCACGAGATGCCCGTCCCGTCCCAACTCCGTGTAATCAACGAGCACTTCTTTGCCGAGCACTAAATCAGCCAGGTGTTGACGGGCCACATCGCCGAAGGGTTGCGCGTCCTCCGGCGCATCCGAACCCTTCAAGACGATCTTGATGCGACGGTTGACGTTGATGACGATCATGGTATTGCCGTCAACTATCTCCACGACCTTGGCCTGTAGAGAAGTGGCGCGGGCGAGCGCGGGCAGGCAGAGCAGCAGCAGGCAGGCGAAGACTTGAACGCGTTTCATGTATGTGTGATTCCTTATCCGTAGTTCTTTAGGGAAAACTTTTGCGGGCTGTCTGTGGTGAGAAGACCTCAATCGCGGGGCATGTGCTCTCAGGGTCTCTTGATCTCAACTCGTGCGAGTGCGATCATTAAGCGTTATAACCTTGTCCGCAGGGTTGTGTCAAGAATAAGATTAACCGGACGCAAAGCTATCTGAATCATCCAGGCGAGAAGCTATCGCTCGCTCATAACCAGCCCGATAAGAGGATGCATCTTGAAGAAATGGCTCATCACAGTATTAGTCGTTGGGGGATTGGCAACGCTGGCGTTATCGGTCAACTGGTGGCTGCCCCGACTCTTATGGTTTATCGGAGCTAATAATAATCTGATCCAGGGATTATCCAGCCTCACACAACTGGCATTATGGTTGGGCGCAGGCATCACGTTGCTCGTCAGACCCTGGAGACGGACCCCTCCGCCAGCACTTGATTCAAAAACTGCACATAGCCTCAACGCCACTCAACAAAGCGCGACCATCGGCGACGGTGGCGAGAGTGACAACAAGATTGCGAGTGCTAGCAGTTTACCTGTCAGTCGCACCGGAAGCGTGAGCGATGACAGCAGATGGAAGAAGGTCACGACAATTTATGAAGAGCACGCCCTGACGAATACTGCCTTACACCAGCTACCATCGCCTCCGCGTGATTTCACGGGGCGCACGGCGGAACTTGCAGAACTCATGGGCGCGGTCGAGCGTGGCGGCGCGACCATCAGCGGCTTGCAAGGCTTGGGCGGTGTGGGCAAGACGACGCTCGCGCTGAAGTTGGCCGCACAACTGAAGGCGCGCTACCCTGACGCGCAGTTCTATCTGGACCTGAAAGGGGCCAGCAATTCGCCTCTCAACGCCTCCGACGCGATGGCCCACGTCATACGCGCTTATCATCCGACGGCCAAACTTCCAGAAGGCGAAGCGGAGTTGCGCGGGTTATACATGACCGTGCTTGATAACCAGAGAGCGCTCCTCCTGATGGATAACGCCGCCAGCCGCGAGCAAGTCGAGCCGCTCATCCCGCCTGAGAGTTGCGTCATGCTCGTCACTTCGCGCCAGCATTTCACGTTGCCCGGACTCTTTCAAAAGAATCTGGACATGCTGCCCGCCGGAGATGCCCGCAAGCTTCTGCTGAAAATCGCTCCACGCATAAGTGAACACGCGGACGCGATTGCCGGACTCTGCGGCTATCTCCCGCTGGCCCTGCGTCTCGCCGCGAGCGCGATGGCCGAGCGCATTGATTTACGCGCGGAGGATTACGTGCGGCGTTTGTCGGACGCGCACAAACGTCTCGAATTAATAGACGCCTCGCTCAGCCTGAGCTATGCACTGCTCAGCGCGGAGATGCAGAAGTTATGGTGTCTTCTGTCTGTCTTCCCTGATACGTTCGATGTCCCTGCATCCGCTGACGTGTGGGATGTGCAAGAGGATGTGGCACAAGACACGCTCAGCGAATTAGTGAAGTACAGTATGGTTGAATGGAGCGAGGCGACCGCACGCTATCATCTGCACGACCTTGCGCGCATATTTGCCGATACTCACTTGAACGAAGCGGAGCGGAGCGCAAGCCAAAAGAGTCACGCTATCCATTATTTGCGTGTGCTGTCAGAGGCCGATGAGCTTTACATGCAAGGTGGCGAAGCTATCAAACGTGGGCTGGTGCTGTTTGATTTAGAGTGGACCAACATTCAAGCTGGTCAGTCATGGGTTACGAAACATTCCAGCGAAGATAATGATACGGCCAAGCTGTGCAGCTATTATCCCAATACCGGGGTTTACTTGCTTGACCTACGCCAGCACCCGCGCGAGCGCATTGATTGGTTGGAAAGCGCACTGACTGCTTCCCGGCGAATAAAAGACCGCGTTGTGGAAGGGCTGCTCCTGGGCAACTTCGGCATTGCCTATGCTGCTTTGGGCGAAACGCGCCGCGCCATCGAATTCTATGAACAAACCTTAGTTATTGCCCGCGAGATTGGTGATCGGGGTAGTGAAGGCCGCTCGCTGGGCAACCTGGGAAATGCTTATGCTGTTTTGGGCGAGACGCGCCGCTCCATCGAGTTTTATGAACAAGACTTAACTATCGCTCGTGAGATCGGTGATCGGCGTGGTGAAGGCCGTGCGCTGGGCAACTTGGGAATCGCTTACAAGAATTTGGGCGAGACGCGACGGGCCATTGAGTTTTACGAGCAAGCCTTGACTATTGACCGAGAGATTGGCAATCGCCGTGGCGAGGGGAGCGACCTAGGCGACTTAGGTAACGCTTATGCTAATTTGGGCGAGACGCAACGGGCGGTTGAGTTTTACAGGCAGCAACTTATCATCGCGCGCGAGATTGGCGACCGTCTTGGCGAAGGCAATGCGCTCTGGAATACGAGTCTGACACTCGATAAAATTGGGGACCGCGCTCAAGCTATTGCTCATGCTGAAGGCGCACGTAATATTTATGAGGAGATTGAAGACCCTAACGCTGCAAAGGTGCGTGAAGCACTTGTGGAGTGGCGCGGGGAGGAGGCGGGGGAAGGGGATTAGGGAGAGTGTGGGCGGGAAGGGAAGACGGCTGGGGCGTGGGCCTCAGCCGTCTTTGTGGTTTAGGGTCGCCCACTGTATAGCAAGCCGGCGAGGGGGTTAGGGGTTGGGGGTGTTGGGGTCTCCTTTGCGGCCTCCGCCGGGGCGGTATTCTTCCTTTTTCTTTTGGCCGAGGGATTGGTGTTCGTTGGAGTTGTCACCGAATTGGGCGTCTACCTGGGCCTTGGCGCCGAGGATGGCGTTGTGGAAGGCCCATTCTCCGGCGTTGGCGTCGTCGTGGGCGGTGTCGAAGGCGGCGGCGGCCTGCGTTTCGAGGGTCTGTTTGGTTTCCATCTGGTCCGCTATGGTCTGGATGGCGGCGACCGCGTAAGAAGCGTTTGCCGGGCGGTAGTCTGTGATGGCCTGGAGGGCTGCGAAGGCTTGCCGGTCGGCCTGGAGGACGGCGGGGGCGATGCGTCTCGTTTGATTTTTTGCCATAAGAATCTCCGTCGCTGGGCGGGTTTTGAGAGTGGGTGCGTCCGTGTTGGGAGAGGATGCGCCCGTAGTTTGCGAGGATGCGCCCGTGATTTGCGAGGGTGATGGATTTTACGCCCGCGCGGCGTTCGCTGCAAGATTTGCGAGGCCCTTGAGCGATGTGCAGGAGCATGAGACGAACATGACACAGCGTCTATGTCAGTCGCGCTCAAGCACAATCCGCTCTTGACCTGCCTCACAACTTCAATAATGGGCCAGTAATTGAGAATGACCAGCCTGACAATGACAATGTCACGGCTGTAATTGGCATTTACGCGGCTGTCATTGAGGGTTACATGCATGTAAATGCCAATGTCACGCGTGTAATTGAAGATGACAGGCTTGTAATTAAGGATTGCACGCGTGTAATTCAAGATGACCAGCCTGACAACGTCAATTACACGCGTGACATTGGCGATGACGGGCTTGTAATTGAGGTCTTGAATGAGGACATTAAGATTCACCACAGAGACACAGAGGACGCAGAGGACGCAGAGGACGCACAGAGAGTTGAGCCTTCAATAACTCTGTGCTGACTCTGTGCGCTCTGTGTCTGCGGTGGTGAACGCTGCTTTCATCCTCACTCAACTCAGGTTGACTCACTACCTGAGTTTCATCTGTTGCTCTGCTGTCGGGTGTTTGGTGATACAATTCGCCGCCGATGAGTGTGAAGTGTGCATCATGTGCGGAGGAGATACCGGAGGACCGTGTGACGTGCCCGACGTGTGGGACGGCGGTGGGGGATTCGTTTACGCCGACGAGGTTGTTTACGGAGGTTCCTGACAGTGCGCCTCGGAGGGAAGTTTCATCCGGGCGGAAGGTCTCTTCGGGGTCGCCGCGTGGGGGCGTCTCTTTTGATTCGATTGATAACGCGAGGTTCGTGGCGGGGACGATTCTGGCGGAGCGTTACAGGATTGTGGGGATGCTGGGGCGTGGCGGGATGGGCGAGGTGTATCGCGCGGATGATCTCAAGTTGGGCCAACCCGTGGCGCTCAAGTTTCTGCCGGAGAAGTTGTCGAACGACGGGGGCGCGCTGGCGCGTTTTCATAGAGAGGTGCGGGTGGCGCGACAGGTCTCGCATCGCAACGTGTGCCGCGTGTATGACATCGGTGAGATAGACGGGCAGCAGTTTCTCTCTATGGAATTTATCAAGGGGGAGGAGTTGTCTTCGCTGCTCAGGCGGATAGGTCGTCTACCGACGGATAAGGCGACGCAGATCGCGCGGCAGTTGTGCGCGGGACTGGCCGCCGCGCATGAGGGCGGCGTGCTGCACAGAGACCTCAAGCCCGCCAACGTGATGATTGATGCGGACGGGAATGTGCGCGTGCTGGATTTCGGTCTCGCGGGTTTGAGCGAAGATTTGCGGCAGGAGGATTTGCGCGCGGGCACTCCCGCTTACATGTCGCCGGAACAACTCGCTGGCGAAGAGTTGACGTTGAAGAGCGACATCTATTCGCTGGGCCTGTTGCTCTACGAAGTGTTCACGGGCAAGAAGGCTTTCGAGGCGGGGTCGCTGCCGGAGCTACTGGAAATCCGCAGGAGCGGCGCGACGCCGACGAACCCTTCCGAACTGGTCCAGGAATTGGACCCACTGATTGAAAGAGTCATCCTGCGCTGCCTCGCGCAAGAGCCTGAGAAGAGACCCGCCTCCGCGTTGCAGGTCGCGGCCTCTTTGCCGGGAGGCGACCCCTTAGCGGCGGCTCTCGCGGCGGGCGAGACGCCTTCGCCGGAGATGGTCGCAGCCGCGCCGATGGAGGGCGTCTTGAAACCCTCTATGGCCGTCACGCTGGTGGCCTCCGTGCTGCTGGGCCTGGGCCTCATGATGTTCCTCTCAAGCAGAATCTCCATGTATCGCAATGTGCCGCTTGAGAAGTCCTCTGCGGTGCTCGAAGACCGCGCGCGGAGCATCATCAGGAAAGCCGGGGACGCGAGCCAGCCGATGGACTCGGCGAGCGACTTCGGAGTTGATGAGGCTTACCTGACACACGCGGGCGAGCACGACGCGGACCCGTCCACACGCTGGAACAGTCTGCGGCGCGGGCAGCCTGCCGTCATCTATTTCTGGTATCGCCAGAGTCCGCGTTACCTCATGCCGTATAACAGGGAGATGCTGACCGTGGACGACCCGCCGCAGGTCGTGACGGGAATGAGCGGCGTCTCGCTGGATACGTTGGGACGGCTCATCTCCTTCTACCAGATTCCGCCGCAGAGGGACGCGGCGCAGGGCAACGCTCAGACGACGGAAGCGAGCACGGCGTCAGCGATAGCAGGACCAGCTTCCGCAGAAGCCGCGCCCGACTGGTCCATGTTTTTCGCGGAGGCGGGACTCAACTTTGCGGACTTTCATGCGGCGGATTCGACTTGGGTCCCTATGAGCGCCTACGATGCGCGCGTCGCGTGGGATGGCGCTTACGCCGAACAGCCTGCCATGAAAGTCCACGTCGAGGCCGCATCATTTCATGGTCAGCCGGTTTACTTTCAGTTAATCAATCCCTGGGACAGACCCGTGCGCGAGTGGCCTTTTCAACTGAGCGCCAGCAGCAGAGCTCTCGTGGTCCTGCTCATCACGGTCTTTATGGTCGTCCTGATAGGCAGCATCGTGCTCGCGGCCAGAAGTTCAAGGCTGGGGCGAGGGGATCGCAAGGGCGCTTCGCGGCTGGCGCTCGTCGTCTTCGTCGTGGGGATGCTCATCTGGGTCTTCACCTCGCATCATGTGCCCGTCGCAGAAGAGTTTGAATCCTTCATCACAGGCATTCAATCGAGCGTCTTCGTCGCCTGTTTTTTCTGGCTCATCTACATGGCCCTGGAGCCTCTCGTGAGGAGACGTTGGCCCACGCGCATCATCTCCTGGAGCCGCTTGCTGGCGGGAGGCTGGCGCGACCCGCTCGTGGGCAGAGACATCCTCATCGGCGCACTCTTCGGCGTCCTCACCATCCTCCATATCTACGTCTCTTACTGGATATTGAGATGGCTCGGCGGCGCGCGTTTCAAACCGATGGTGAATCCTTCGAGCCAGTTGCTTGGTCTCAATCATTTTCCGCAATCCTTCTTTAGCCAACTCGGCCAGTCTCTGGAAGTCAGTTTCTTCTACCTGTTTTTACTGCTCCTGCTCTCCATCGTGCTCCGCACAAACAAACTGGCCGCTCTCGCCGCGTGGCTCATCTACACCTGCGCGCTGGCGCTGTTGATAGCCGCCGTCGGTCCCATAGGCTGGCTGCTGGCGGCGATGAGCGCGGGGCTACAGGTCATTGTCCTGCATCGTTACGGGCTGCTCTCCATGCTCTGCGCGCAGTTCTTCTATCACATCTTCATCTTCTACCCAGTGACCTCCGAACTCAGCGCCTGGTACGCAGGCAGCTTCGTCCTCATCCTCATCATCTCCCTCGCACTGGTCCTTTACGCCTTCTACGTCTCACTCGGCAATCAGAAACTCTTTCGCGGCGGACTACTGCAAGATTAGAGGCTGGAGACTAGAGGCTAGAGGCTAGTTAACGTGAGTTCGACATCAGAGGCTGACTGACAAGCCTTCTTTTGCCCTGTAAGGGCAACCTCTGAGAGCCGGGGCAAGCTCGTAGAGCGTCGCCCACGGTCCTCTCGCCACCACACCATCCGACCCTGAAGGGGTC
>DASYML010000144.1:0-8668 GCA_036009045.1 Pyrinomonadaceae bacterium | reverse complement strand
GATGCCGTTGAGGCCGCTCAAATTGAACTGCTTGGCCTGATATGAATTGTCATAGCCCATCTCTCTACCTCCTTCAATGATTGCATGCCGCACCATTTTGCGACCGGCAGGACACCCCCTTGAATGGTTGAAATCGAGCATCTTTCATTTCCATACTGTGCGCCGCGTGTAACGAATCAATGAAGAGTCTGAGGCTTTAGTGTGGCAAAGAAAAGGAAGCCGCGAGGGCAGCTTCAAAGCGCCGCGTCGAGACGCCTTTGACTACCCTCACCGCTTCCTGATTTTCGACCGCCACAACTTTTTTTACTTCCCGAAAATAATCCAATCGCCGTGCGAAGTGCCCATGAAGAACAGCATCGGGATGGAGAGCCAGGCGTTAGTGCGCGAAGCCAGAAAGGCTTTGCGCGCGAGTTCGGGCGCGGCGGCTGTGCCCGCCCTGGTGGCCTCTATGATGCGTTTCTGCGCGGGCCAGATAATGCCCCACACGTTGAGCAGCATCAGTATGCCCATCCCGCCGCCGACCGCGATGGAGAGAGATTTATTGCCCAGGTAATGACCCCGGATGTCGCTCGCGTTGCCCATCACGTAGAGTATGACCGCTATCATCACGATCATCAACAAGGCGATGACGACGGCCAGCACGCGCCCGTCTTTGGTCAGCGCGGGCACTTGATAGAGACCGTAAAGGATGGCGTATGTGACGAGCACGATGCAGAGCCAGATGATGAGTTGCAACCAGGGATTGAGGCCCGCGCCGCGCGCCTCGCTCGACAGGATGTACATCGCGTAGTAGGTCAGCCCGGCGAGCACCGTGACGACGGCCCCCCAGCGAAACCACCATAGCGTGCGCGTCAGCAAGTCTGGATTGACAGCCTTCTTCGTCGCCGGGTCGAGACCCTTCTGGAAAGGAACGTTGATGAGATTGAAGAAGTAGAGCAGCCCGATCCAGGTAATGCCTGCGGCAAAGTGGAACCAGCGCACAATAATTCTGACGAGAGACTGTGCGTCCGGCGTGTGAAAAATACTGCCGTCCTGAAACATGCCAAGACCGACGGGGAGATGCACGGTTGACTCTATTAACATATACCCTCCGAAATATTTTTGATCTCTAAAACTCTACTGCTCAAGACTGCTCATGCGGTGCGCGCCAGTTGGTCCAGCATCGGCCAACTGCCTTGAGACGAACACGAATCCAGACAATCTTCGCATCACGTTAGATAACGGAACGCGCCGCTCCGGCCCACCCCGCCAGCACACGCGCGCCGCCACCCTCTCAACCATTGTCAGCTATACGCGCGCAGATTAGCACCAGATAAAGACAGTGACAAGTGACGAGTGACGAGTGACAAGCAAGAACTTGTCTTTAACTCGTCCCTCGTTCTTTGTCTTTAACTCATCACTTGTCACTCGTCACTTGTCACTGCTCTTTACTCTTCCGGTCTGGTCCCAGGGGGAATGCCGCGCACGCTGGATTGATTGACGACCTTGATTTTGAGTTCGTCGTGGACGCGTATCTGGCAGGAGAGGCGAACGTTTTCCGCGAGGTCCGTCTCCACCGCCAGGCGCTGGATTTCAGGCTCCGTCATCACGCCGGGGTCGCCCGCGATGATTTCGACGCGGCAGGTCGTGCAGCGCGCGTTGCCTCCGCAACGGTGCAGAATATCCACTCCCGCGTCTTCGATGGCGAGGACGAGTTTGCGGCCCTCTTCGGCCTCGAAGACCTGCACACCCGTGGCTGTCTCAGCTTCTATCTTAGGCATCTTCTATGCTCCTTCAACTTGTGGCGTGTATGGATTGCACTGAGACTTTGGCACAACTGAGCCTGTGGAGCAAGGCGATGCACCGGATGATTAATGGTCCAGTTTGAATAAAAGAAGAGAGGGCGTTGAATAATCGTCAACGCCCTCTCTTCATTTAGCTCTCTTCGTGCGATTAATGAGATGAAGCCCTAGAGGCACTTCATCACGCGTCCTCTTTTGCCGTGCGTGAGCGTGTATGTGCCGATGGTCTCGCGCGTGTTTGTGAGGATCACGGTGAGCGTCATGGTCTGGCCGTTAATCGTGCCGGTGTAGGTGGCAGGCTCGCCGCTCTGGCTTTCGTCTCTGCGGATTGGCCCACCGTGTTCCTTGTAGTGAAGGCCACGGGCCTCGAAGTGGCCGCGCCTGTCGGTCTTGATGCGTTGGTCAATCGTGCCGTGGGCGCAATCGTAATTAATGCTCGCGCCCTTGTCCGTCACCTGGAGGGAGATGTGAGGGCCGCCCCACGTTCCGAGGATCACACTTTCCGAGTCCATGTTGGAAACGCTCCTCATTTTGCTCTCGCAACTTTCACCGGACCAGAAAAACATCAGCATGAGAGGCAGGCTCAAAATCGTTGAGAATATTTTTGGACCAATCATACTTTCTCCTCTCCCGGCTTCATCTTAGTGAACATCGGTCGGGCTGACAAGCCGCAGTCTAACTCGACCGATGAAAGGAGCCGGAGAAATTTTTGAAAATTTGTGTAATGATATGGCCTTTGGGATGGCTAACAGGATAGGGGTACGAGCGAAAACCGTTAGACGCGCGCGCTCGTATTTATGTGAGAGAGAGTTAAGCGGGAGGGCCGGAAGGCTTCGCGGGCGGAGTTTGAGAGAGATGCTGATTAAAAAAGCCGACGATGTTAAATCGAGCGAGATAACGGACCAGAATATTTATCTCAACCGTCGTCTCTTTATGCGGGGGGCTGTGCTGGCGGCGACGAGTGTGGCGACAGCGGCTGTCTATCGCGCGCTCAATCCGCCTCCGGTGCAGACGCGTCCCGGCGTCAAGCTGGCGGATGTCGTCAAGCCCGCGCCGCAGGAAGCCGCCAACACTGGCTTCACCATCAACGAAAAACAGACATCCTTCGAGGACATCACCAACTACAACAATTTCTATGAATTTTCGACGGACAAGGGCAGCGTCGCGGCGAAGGCGCAGGGCTTCATCACGCGTCCCTGGAGCGTGACGGTCGAAGGACTGGTCAACAAGCCGAAAACCTATGACCTTGACGACCTGCTCAAACTCGCGCCGCAGGAAGAGAGAGTTTATCGCATGCGCTGCGTCGAGGGATGGTCAATGGTCATTCCGTGGGTGGGCTTTCCGCTCAAGAAATTACTGGACCAGGTTGAGCCGAATTCGCAGGCGCGTTACGTGGCCTTCGAGACTCTCTATGATCCGAAGCGGATGCCGAACCAGCGGACGGGCGTGCTCGGCTGGCCCTACGTCGAAGGCTTGCGGCTGGACGAAGCGATGCACCCTTTGACGATTCTGGCGAGCGGTCTTTACGGCGAGTCGCTGCCGCCGCAGGACGGCGCGCCCCTGCGTCTCGTCGTGCCCTGGAAGTACGGCTTCAAGGGCATCAAGTCCATCGTCAAGATTAAGCTGGTGGAGGGAGAGCCGCCGACCACATGGAACAGGGAAGGCCCGTCCGAATATGGCTTCTACTCGAACGTCAACCCGCAGGTCAATCATCCCAGGTGGAGCCAGGCCAGAGAAAGACGCATCGGTGAATTCGGGATGAGAGAGACTTTGATGTTCAACGGCTACGCGGATCAGGTGGGCCATCTCTACGAAGGGATGGACCTCCGACGGTATTTCTAAGAAGAGGCGCAGCAAGTTTTGAAAGACACGACATTCTCCAAAGCGTTGATTTTCGTCAACAGCCTCGTGCCGCTGGTCCTGCTGGGATGGGACGCGGCACATCACAGGCTCGGAGCCAACCCGCTCGAATTCATCACGCGCACGACGGGGATGCTGACGCTCATCTTCCTGCTGCTCTCGCTCTGCATCACGCCTTTGCGTAAGCTCATGGGATGGAACTGGCTCATCAAATTTCGCAGGATGGTGGGCCTCTACGCTTTCTTCTACGGCAGCCTGCACTTTATCGCCTACATCTGGTTCGACCGCTTCTTCAACTTGAAGAGCACGGCGGCAGACATTCTCCAGCGTCCCTTCATCGCCGTCGGGATGGTCAGTTTTTTCATACTCATCCCGCTCGCTCTCACTTCGACGAACAAGATGATTAAGCGGCTCGGTGGAAAGCGTTGGAATCGTTTGCACAAGACCGTCTATGTGGCGGGCGCGGGCGGCGTGCTGCACTACTACATGCTGGTCAAGTCGGACACACGCATCCCGCTCGCCTTCGCCTTCGCGCTCGCCTTGCTCCTCGGCTACCGGATGGCGAAAGCCTACACGCCCCCGCCCAACCCGAAGACGCCCTCGCGCACGCTCATCCCGCCGCGTTGAAATTAAGTAACGTGAGTTCGACGTAAGGCAGAGCACACTCTTCAACCTTATCCACTGGCGTGGATAAGGTTGAAGGGTTTGCCTTGACTTTCCAGACTACCTCTAGAAAGCGTTGCAAGTTTGGACCGCCGTGTTACTGCATTGTGAAAACGTGACCTTCCTCTTGTCACCGCTTATCAGCATCTCCTTGCAGACTACGGAGCCGTCCTGAGTCTGATAGGACCAGGGGATGCCAGCATCGGTCGGCGGCCTGGAGTTGTAGACTTGCATGTCTTTGTCCAGAACCTGGCCGCTGGGAATCAGGACCGTGTGAATGTGTCCTACAAAGCCGCCGTTGGGCCTGGTCCCCGAATAGGTCATGATGACCGTCGAGTAGCGTGTTTCGCTGCCGTTGATGGTGTAGCTACAGAAGTAAGGAGTCTCTAACGTCGGTGGGTTACTAACCACACCGGCGGCGGCCATCGCTGAGCCTTTTGCCTTACGCCCTTTACCTTTGCCCTGTCCGGCTGCCGAAATGCAGATCAATGAGGCGACGAGGAACAATCCGATGAGAAGAGACATCGCGCGTGTGAAGGATAAGGTTGACATGGTAGTTTCTCCTTTTTCGCCCTGGCAGGCGACTGAGCGGAGCGTGTCCGCTGGTTGAGGTTGGGCAAGACCGTTGTGAAGAGGTCCGCCCGGTTTTAGCAAGGCTGGTCCAATCGGTTTTGAGTAACGCCTCCGGCTATCCCAGTCAGCCGTGATGAAGATAGCAACGATAAGGAATCGCTATCTCAACGTAAGTCCGATTCAAGTCCGCACACCTTGAGACGAAACAGGATAAATCTTTTTGCCGAGTACGTCCGGCGACAGACTCTCGGTGCATGGCGCTTGACATCCTCACAGACTCTGCTTTAATCGGCCCAACAATCCGGCAAGCAGATTGCCCTTGGACCAGTAACGAAAACGGGAGGGACAAAATGGCAGACGAGAGCAAGCACGCGGGCACAGGGGAAAAGACGGACGAGGAAAATTTGACGAAGGCGCAGCTTCAGCGGCGTATGGAGGAGACGCGCGAGTCCATCTCGCAGACGGTGGAGGAAATCAAGGAGACCGTGACGGAGCAGTACGAGACGGTCAAGGAGACCGTCAGCGGCGTGTTGGATTATCGAGAACAGTTTCAGAAAGACCCGCTCGTGTGGAGCGTCGGCGCTCTGTCGGCTGGCTTCGCGCTCGGCTACACGCTCGGCTACGCGCACAAGAACGCCCATGCCGCCGGGCACAAACATACGCAACTCGCGTCCTTCGCGGACAGCCTCGTGGACGAACTCTCAACGGTCGGCCAGAGCCTCATCATGCCGACGCTCAACCTCAAGATTAAAGAACTCTTCGGCTTTGACTTTTCAGAACTGCTGGGAGAGATGGCCCACATCAGGCAGAGCGGCGAGACCGAGACCAAGCCTGTCAGGTCCAGCAAAGCCGCGACGCAGAAACGAGTCAAGACGAGCGCGGGCAAGAGCGCCAGCAAGAGCGCCGCGCAAAAGAGAAGCACGACAAAAGGGCGTGCGCGAAAGAACGTCCAGAAATAGCCAACGTGAGTTCGACACGAGCATCAAGCGAAGTCGAACTCACGTCTTTCAGCGCGGGCAGAAGGTTTGTGTGTCGCATGCCCTCCGCTCGATCTTTACTATTGGGCCATGATCGGGGTCTCCTGGTGGATGAAGGCCATCCATTTGCCGTTGCGTTTGACCCAGATGGTGCTAGCCCAATCATCGTACGTGCCCGACTGTCCATGAGCAGAATATTTGCCGGAGGTCCGGTAGGTAATCAAAGATGCATCCTTGTCTATCGCCGTTACTTTGACATCAGTCATCGTAAAGTCACTCAACGTTGCGCCCTTCATTCCTTCAATAATCTGGGCCTTTGCAATGACGCCGTGGCCTGTCACTTCCATCGCATCATCTGTGAGGAGATTGCCGAAGGCTTGCAGGTCTCCTTTCTGGAGGGCCGCCAGGACTTGTCTCTCTTTGGCTTCTATATCATCCGCCGCGCTGCTGCTCATGCTCTTGTTCGCGCTCTTGCTCGCAGTCTTCCTGGCGGGGGCGGAGGCCGCCTGTGGTGGTTTAATATTACTGGGTTGATGTTCGGGTCCGGCCTGTGCAAAGCAGGGCGTGGCGAGCGCCAGTAAGGATAGGACCAAAATAGACACGCGGTCTTTTCTCATCTTGAACCTCCATGCGTCGGGATAGGATTTAAGGGTCGGGCCGGAAATCGCAAAAGCCAACCGGCTCAGGTTACGCGGCAAGCACCAGCGCGCAGGATTTATCAAATGCTACACGCGACTGTCAATATAGATTTTCTCAGAACGTTTACTGAAACGTCAGACGGCGTTATCATTCAGGGCGTTGCTCCAAGGCTCAAGCGCCGTGGGCAGCTTGGGCCGTCAGGGTCGAAGTACAGAAGATGACCGGAAGAGGGAGCGCCATGAATGATGAGCGGAGAAGTGATGAACGCGTCGCGATGAGCCTGGAAGCCAACTGGGAAGGGCTGTCCGGGGGGAGCTACCGTGCGCGCGTCAGCGACATCAGCCTGGGCGGTTGTTTCATAGACACCAGCGGGTCCGTCACGGAAGGCGAAATCATTACCTTTGAAATCAAGCTGCCGGACGGCCAGTGGCTCCCCTTGCGCGGCGAAGTCGCCTTCGTTCAACCAAACATCGGATTCAGCCTGCGCTTCAGCTTTCTCACGGATGAAGAAGAGAGCGCCCTCGTCGGGTTGATTAATTCCTGAAGGCAACTTTAACGACAATATTCCTCCGTCACTTTGCGAAAGTGATAGCCCATCGCCGCGAGCGTCACGGCATCCGCGAGCAGGTCACGTCTCTCGCGTAAGATGCGGCGCAGGAACTCCCAGAAATTTTTCCGCGAGCTATCCACTATCCCCAAAGTGTAGATGACGCGCAGAAACGAGATGGCGTTTTCTATGCTGAGCATTCTAATCGGAGGGCTGTCGGTCGTCACAGTGTTCTTCAGAGAGGCCCAGGCGCGCGCGTAGTATTCCACGGGGCTATAGATGTTGCGCAGGATTGTTTGATAGCCTTCGATTAAGGTCTCGCGGTCCATCTTGGTGATGAAGTTGAGCGTGCAATCCGTGTTATTGCCGGTGCTCTCCTTGATGATGCGTCCCTCTTTTTGCAGCCTGCTGAACAACTGCGTCTCAGGCAGGGCCGTGAGCAGGCCGACCATCGCCATCGGAATCGCGCTCTGGCGTATGAAATCTATCTGGCGCTGGAAGATGTCCACCGGGTCATGATCAAAGCCGACGATGAAACCCGCCATCACCTCCATCCCGTAAGACTGAATCTTGTGTACGGAGTCGAGCAGACTGCGCTTCGTATTCTGGCCCTTTTGCGCCTCCTTCAAACTCTCTTCGACGGGCGTCTCGATGCCGAGGAAGACTTTGCGAAAGTTGGCCCGCCGCATCATGCCGAGGAGGTCGTCGTCATCCGCCAGATTAACGCTCGCTTCGGTGAAGAGATTGAAGGGATGCCCGTGTCGCTCCATCCATTCGCAAACTTCCGGCATCAGTTTCTTAACGCTCTTCTTATTGCCTATAAAGTTGTCGTCCACGATAAAGAGCGGCCCGCGCCAGCCAGCCCTGTAGAGCGCGTCAAACTCCGCGAGCACCTGCTGGTTGGTCTTGGTCCTTGGGACACGCCCGTAAATCTCTATGATGTCGCAGAACTCGCAATTGAAGGGACAGCCGCGCGAATACTGTATGGACATGGAAGAGTAGTGGCGCATCTCCGCGAGCGCGAAATCTGGAATCGGCGTGCTGGTTAAATCCGGCTTCGTTTCGCTCTCGTAAAGATGACCGGGCTGGCCCAGTTCGAGGTCGCGCAGAAAGTCCGGCAAGGTCGTTTCCGCTTCGCCTTTAAAGACGAAATCCGCGTCGTCCACATGCTCCGCGCCAGTGCTGATAAATGGACCACCGACGGCGATGCGGCGTTTCATAGCCTTGCAGCGGTCAATAATCTCTCTCAAGGATGCCTGCTGCACGATCATCGCGCTGGCGAAGACGATGTCCGCCCATTCGAGGTCCGCATCCCTGAGCGGGCGCACGTTGAGGTCCACCAGTCGCCGCTCCCAAGTACAGGGCAGCATGGAGGAGAGCGTCAGCAAGCCGAGCGGAGGAAAGGCAGAACGTTTTCCCGCGAACGGCAGCGCGTGTTTGAAACTCCAGTAGGTGTCGGGAAATTCCGGGTAGACCAGGAGAGCTTTGAGCTTGCCTTGCTGCTGTGCCATTGAATCCTCGCTCCTCTCGATTTTCAACCAGAGTGGCCCACGGCACAAACCGCCAGCCGCTCGCTTAAATGCGCCGGGACATGGCGAGTCGCAGGGGAGTTTCCTGCTGCAACCCTA
>DASYML010000143.1:0-8588 GCA_036009045.1 Pyrinomonadaceae bacterium | reverse complement strand
GCTGCGACCGCTTCCTCGTCAAACCCGTCAAGCGCGACGAACTCCAACGCGTCATCAACGAACTATTATTCTGCGAAATGAAGAACTAAGAAGAGAGGCTAGAGACTAGAGGCTGGAGGCTAGGAAAAGCATTTATCTTTTCCTAGCCTCCAGCCTCTAGTCTCTAGCCTCTGCCTTTTAGAGTCCCAGCACGTTGACGAGTTCCTGTACGGAAGCGGCGCTCTTTTGGAGGGCGATGCGTTCTTCGGCGTGGAGGTTAATCTCTATAATCTGTTCGAGGCCGCGCCTGCCTAGTTTGCAGGGCACGCCGACGTAGAGACCGTTGATGCCGTACTCGCCTTCGAGGTAGGCGGCGCAGGGGAGAATCTTCTTCTTGTCTTTGAGGATTGACTCTGTCATCTCGACCGCCGCAGAAGAGGGCGCGTAGTAGGCCGAACCCGTCTTCAAGAGCGCGACGATTTCCGCGCCACCGTTGGCCGTGCGCTTGACAATCGCATCAATCTGCTCCTTCGATAGTAACTCCGTGACGGGGATGCCCGCGCAGGTCGAATAACGCGGCAAAGGGACCATCGTATCGCCGTGGCCGCCGAGCACGAAGGCCGTCACGTTTTCGACAGAGCATTGCAGAGCCTCCGCGAGAAAGCAGCGCATGCGCGCCGAATCAAGCACGCCCGCCATCCCTATCACGCGATGCTTGGGAAAGCCTGAACGCTTGAGCGCCACCTGGCACATCGCGTCGAGCGGGTTCGAGACGATGATGAGAATCGAATCCGGCGAGCGACGCACGACTTCATCCACCACCTTCGAGACGATGTCCGCGTTCGTCTTGAGCAAATCATCCCGGCTCATGCCGGGTTTGCGCGGCAAGCCCGCAGTGATAATCACGACATCGGAATTATCCGTCTCATCATAACCGTTCGTGCCCGTCAGGCGCACATCAAAACCCTCTATCGGCCCGGTCTCTGCGAGGTCCAGAGCCTTCCCCTGCGGCACGCCCTCCACCACGTCCACCAGCACGACATCGCCCAACTCTTTACTCGCCAGCCACACCGCCGCCGTCGCGCCGACGTTGCCCGCGCCCACCACCGTAATCTTGTTTCGCGTCCCCATCTCCACAGTTCCTTTCCGCTCAAGTGAAATTCTCAGCCGAGAGAGATTGAATTTTTGACTGCTTATTTTTGCGACAACATATCAGATTGGCCTTTTATTGTCATGCTCGCCCGCGCGAGTGCTAAAATTGGCGGTTAATTTTTGGCCCTGGATTAATTATGTTAGAACAACGATGATGATTCTCGATTGGCTGAAAAGATTGTTGAGAGAGAGCTCGTCCCACAAGGACAGCATGGAGCGGGCGCAGGCTGAGATTGATGAAGCAGGGGAGATTGATCCTTTCAATCCGTTTCCAGAGCCGGTCGCGTTGGAGATCGGCGACATCTTTGACCTGCACACGATTGCGCCGCGAGAGGTCGAGGGCGTGGTTGAAGAATACTTGCTGGAAGCACGGCGGGCGGGGTTTCGCAGCGTGCGGATTATTCACGGCAAGGGCAAGGGAGTGCAGCGAGAGATAGTGCGAAGTATCCTTGCGCGAACATCTTTCGTCGAAAGCTGGACCGATGCGCCGCCGTTGGCCGGAGGCTGGGGCGCGACCGTTGCACAGCTACAGCCGGAGCAGGATGACCAGGAGCTTATCGGTTGATTTCTCTATGAATAATCACTCGGATGTTAATCAGGAGTCTGGCAGGACCAGTCGCCGCTCCCTCAAATTACTGCTCATCCTCTTCGGCCTGCTCATCGGTTTTGTCATCGCTGAAGCGGGCCTGCGCCTCATCGGTTATACGTACCCGGTCTTTTACACGACGGACCACGCGCGCGGTTATGCGCTGCGCCCAAACATGGCCGGGTGGTATCGCAAAGAGAATGATGTCTATGTTCGCATCAACTCGGATGGCCTCAGAGACAGGGAACATTCCAGGACCAAACCCGCGAACACTTTGCGCATCGCCCTGCTCGGCGACTCATACGCCGAAGCTTTGCAAGTCCCTTTGGAAGATGCTTTCTGGGAAGTGATGCGGCGTCAGTTGGAATCATGCGACGCGCTCACTGGCGGGCGCAAAGTGGAGGTCGTCAACTTCGGCGTTTCGGGTTACGGGACGGCGCAGGAATTAATCACGCTGCGCGAGCAGGTCTGGGACTACTCGCCTGACATAGTATTGCTCGCGGTGACGACCAACAACGATATTTCCGACAACCTGCGTGTCCTGAAAAAGACGGACGAGATTCCATATTTCGTCTACGCGGACGGCAAACTCACGCTCGACGATTCGTTTCTACAGACACGCTCGTTCCGCCTGCGCGAATCACTCGTGAGCCGTCTCGGAGCCTGGATCAGAGATAGCTCCCGCGTCATACAGGCTTTTCACCAGGCGCATCACGCGCTCAAAAACTATCTCGCATCGAGGCGCGCGCCAAACGAGACGCCCAGACCTGCGCCTTCGCCATCACAGGCACAAGACCAGTCGCAAGCGCAGTCGCAGCCACAGCCAGAGAATGCCTCGAATGACGCGGCGGCTGGTGAAGAGTTGGGCACGGACAATCTCATCTACCGAGAGCCGAAGGATGCCGTCTGGAATGATGCCTGGCGCGTCACCGAAGCCTTGATGAGGCAGATGCGCGATGAGGTCCGAAACCACGGCGCGAGATTCGTCGTCGTGACGTTGAGCAACGGCATACAGGTCTTCCCGGAACCTCACGGACGCAACGCCTTTATGCAGCGTCTGGGCGTCACAGATCTCTTCTACCCGGACCAGCGCATCCGTGCTTTGGGCGAGCGCGAAAGCATCAACGTCATCACACTGGCCCCGGCTTTACAGACCTATGCCGAGCAACATAAAGTTTTCCTGCACGGCTTCGGCAAAGAACTGGGCAACGGACACTGGAACACCCTGGGCCACAAAGTCGCAGGCGAGATGCTCGCGGATAAACTGTGTGAAGCGATGGCGAATTAAGATATGGCATACATTCACAGTTGAGTGCATGGCACGGGGCAGTTCACTACAGAGGACACAGAGAACGCACAGAGAATATCAAACCTCTGTGCGTCCTCTGTACTCTCTGTGCCTCTGTGGTGAATCGCAACACGGCATATATTCAACTGCGAATTAATCGGAATGTATATTTTAGGAATCTCAGCTTACTACCACGACTCCGCCGCGTGTCTCTTGCGCGACGGCGAGATCGTCGCGGCGGCGCAGGAGGAGCGCTTCACGCGCAAGAAACATGACCATCGCTTTCCGGCATCGGCGGTCGAATACTGCCTCCGCCACGCGCGGATTACGGGAGCGGATGTTGCCCACGTCGCCTTCTACGACAAGCCGCTCTTGAAATTCGAGCGCCTGCTCGAAACCTATATTGATTACGCTCCGAGCGGCCTGCGCTCTTTTCTCAAAGCGATGCCCCTCTGGCTCAAAGAGAAACTCTGGACGCGCGAACAGGTCGCGGAGCATTGCCAAGGGTACAAGGGCAAAGTCCTCTTCACGGAGCATCACGAAGCGCACGCGGCCAGCGCCTTCTTCCCTTCACCGTTCGAGTCTGCGGCGGTCCTGACGATGGACGGGGTCGGCGAGTGGGCCACCAGCAGCTATGGCTACGGCAAGGGCAACGAACTGCACCTGCTCGGCGAACTTCACTTTCCGCACTCGCTGGGACTGCTCTATTCCGCCTTCACTTACTACACTGGCTTTAAGGTCAACTCCGGCGAGTATAAAGTGATGGGCCTTGCGCCCTACGGCGAGCCGCGCTACGTGCAGCTTATCCTGGACCAATTAGTGGACCTGCGCGAAGACGGCAGCCTCCGCCTCAACATGGAATACTTCAATTACTGCCAGGGCCTGACGATGACCAACGCGGCCTTCGACAAACTCTTCGGCGGTCCGCCGCGCAAAGCCGAAAGCGAACTCACACAGCGAGAGATGGACCTCGCGCGCTCCGTTCAGGAAGTGACGGAACTCGCTATGCTGCGGATGGCCCGGCACGTTCAAAGAGAGACAGGGGAAAAGAATCTGTGCCTCGCGGGTGGCGTCGCGCTCAATTGCGTCGGCAACGGTCGCATCCTGCGCGAGACCTCTTTTGAAAACATCTGGATTCAACCGGCAGCCGGGGATGCGGGCGGCTCGCTCGGCGCGGCGCTCTCGGTCTGGCATCAGTATCTGGGAAAGCCGCGCGACGTGGCGACGGCGACGCTCGCCTCCGGTCGCTCCGACGCGATGCAGGGCGCGTATCTTGGTCCATCTTTCACGAGCGAAGAGATACGCGCGTTTCTGGACACGACGGGCGTCGTCTACAGGCGCGTCGAACGTGCGGAGTTGGCCGACACGGTGGCGCGATTACTGGCCCAGGAAAAGGTCGTCGGCTGGTTTCAGGGGCGGATGGAATTTGGCCCGCGAGCGCTCGGCGCGAGGAGCATCCTGGGAGACCCGCGCTCTGCGCGTATGCAGTCGCAGATGAATCTCAAGATTAAATTCCGCGAATCCTTCCGTCCCTTCGCGCCTTCCGTGCTGCGCGAGCGCGTCAAAGATTTTTTCGAGATGGATTGCGATTCGCCCTACATGCTGCTGGTCGCGCCCGTGCAGCGCGCGCTGCATCTTCCGGTGACAGCGGAGCAGGAGAATCTGTTCGGGATAGACAAGCTCAACGTGCCGCGCTCGATGATTCCCGCCGTCACGCACGTAGATTATTCCGCGCGCGTGCAGACCGTCAGGCGCGAGGACAACGCGCTCTACTACGATTTAATCGCGGCGTTCGGGCGTCTGACGAATTGCCCTTTGCTCATCAACACTTCATTCAACGTGCGCGGCGAGCCTATCGTCTGCACTCCCGAACAGGCTTATACCTGCTTCATGCGGACGGAGATGGATTGCCTCGTGATGGAAGATTTCGTCATGGATAAACGCGAGCAGGCCGCGCCTGGCATCGTTGAGGACCTCGCATGGCAGGAGGAATTCCAGCTTGATTGAGACGACCCACAGGGAGACCGCGCACGCGACGAACGTGACTGACACGCAGGCGCGCAAGACCGCGTTTATCGTCGGCGGAGTGCTACTGCTGCTCGCGGCCTGGAATCTTTACAGAGGGCGTATGACAGCGCTTTACGTGCTGTGCGGCATCGCCTCCGCGCTCTTCCTGTCTGGTCTCCTGCTGCCGCCAGTGGCCCGCCAGTTTCATATACTATGGATGCGATTTGCGGTCGTG
Source organism: Pyrinomonadaceae bacterium (assembly GCA_036009045.1). Lineage (GTDB taxonomy): Bacteria > Acidobacteriota > Blastocatellia > Pyrinomonadales > Pyrinomonadaceae > DASYML01. Next base: position 3,341 of record DASYML010000143.1, on the reverse strand, counting down.
CTCGGTTACATCAACAGCCGGATTCTGCTCTCGCTGATGTTCTACGGAGTCTTCACGCCATACGGGCTGGTCATGCGACTGTTTGGCCGCGACCCCCTGCACAGGCGCGAGGCGCGTCGAGAAAGCTACTGGATTCCGCGCAAAGTCACGAGACAGACGAAGGAACAGTTCGAGCGTTTATTTTAAGGAACTTTACAGGACCAATTTTTGAAGGAGATTGATTGATGGGCAAACTGGCACTCGCCGGGGAGGTCTGGCTCTTCATGCGACAGAACAAAAAATACTGGCTGCTCCCCATCGTCATCGTCTTAGTCCTGATGGGCGCGCTGCTCATCTTCGCCCAGAGTTCCGCGCTGGCTCCATTTATCTATTCGATTTTCTAAAATCAATAGCGGATTAGTTTGAATTGAGAGCGCTAATAGATGTTAGTCCAGAATTTCAACCTGACTGGCACCTCATTTGACATCATGAAGCGATAGCTATAAATTTCTAATTATCCCCAAATTGTCTGTCGCCAGGCTCCCTAACCAACGAAATCCTCATAAGATTCCGTTAAACTCTTAACCGACTCAGTCTCAGGGTGCTGGTTTTTCTTACTAAAACTGCGCCAGTTGTTTTAAATAACTTTCCAGGCTGAATTTTCCCTACAAACCGCTTTGGTGATACTGCCATTTTGCCCCATTGTGTTTGTCAAGATAACGAAAAACGGAAGTGGCATCAGGGTAAGTTTCAACTGTTGTTTTATCGCGATTATCTTACCGACTTCAGAAAACACGAAAGTAAGGAGAATTTTCTATGTTCAAAGGTCAGCGAAAGATTTACTGGCTAATAGTTTTTGCTGTCGTTACATCTGCCGTCACACTATCTATTTCGAACTTTTCTGCACGGTCGCAACAAAACCCCCGAACGGCAAAGGTATTAGAGAAAGGGCAAGATACGAATCAACCCCGAAAACAACCCACAGATAAGCAACTGGACGATGCTGCGGCTCCGATAGTTGATTTAGCTTCGTCACCTAATCAGGCTGTAGATGAAAAACGCAAGAGAAAAAATAAAAGCTTCGATAATTTACAGGTGGACAGTATCGAAGCCAACCGGTCATCCGATGGCCTGGGTCATTGTACCGGAAGCGGTTGTACGCCAGCTTCATCCGTCATGACTCCGGTCGTTGCCAACCCTCCGAGTCCGGCCAATTTTAATAGAACATACGGAAGGTCAACAGTCCCGACCGATTGTGACAATCAAACGTTACAGGCAGCCGACTATCCTCCCTGTTTCCCTCCTGTCAACAACACTTGCAATTCATGGGATTCAAACCTTTGCACTTGCATGGATCCTAACGGCGGCGGCGGCGGTGGTGGCGGCGGCGATGGTGGTGGTGGTTACTACTGCACACCGTATTATTGGTGCTACTACTACTCATGGGACGGCGGCCAAACCTGGGAGCTATACGACATGGAGTACGCAGGCTGTTGGTAGAACTTATTACAGGTAACTTCCCATAGTTGATTCAGGTGCATTCAATAAAGGTAGACAAACTCTTTTGTCTACCTTTATTGAATTTAAATTCAAACAACATCCGCTCTCAGTCGTGATTCTGCCCCTTCGGGAAGACCATCAGGTGCGGGATGAAATCGTCCACGAGTTTCCATGCGCCCTGCACGTCTGGCGTTTCAAAGCGGAGGTCCAATCCCTTGCCGACGGTGCTGAACTGTTCCTGCTCCGCTTCCTGGACCTGTCCGAGAATCTGCTGCACGGTCATGAAGGGGAACCTCACTCCCTGGTCCAGCGAGTCCAGATAGTAACTGCGGAGCAGTTTGTGTAATTTGCTGCGACATAAATCCGGCGAGCCGAAGAGATCGCCACCCGCGAAGCCGCCTCTGATGAAGGCGACGAAGCCGACCTGTTTCTCCTGGTGCGGAATTTCCATCTGCAAACTCGCATCGCTCTCGTACGCCACGCTCGACTCGAACATATCGCTCATGGACATCGTGTCGCTGGTGACGTGGAGGCGTTCGGATTTGTCTGAGATGTCGCGCCAGATGCCGGACTGGTCTGAGCTATAGCCGCTGCCGCTGCGCAGGCTGCTGGTCACGTCTCTTAATTTTTGCTGGCGCAGGCTCGGATATAAGAAAGAATCGCTGGTCGAAAATTCTCTGGACGTGTAGCGCCAGCGGCCCTGCTCTACGCAGGAGACCGGAATCATCAACGTGGATGATGCGGGGACGACGACCGTCGTATTGACGACGCGATTCTGCTTGGCTCCGATTAATTCTTCTCCGTCCAGAATGATGATGTCGAAGTTGGATTTATTGCCGACCTCCAGGTTGGGCACGCTGCCGGATTCGGAAACCTCCGTGATCTCCGCCAAGCCCTGCTTGAGCGCCTCTTCCAGTTCGAGATACGGCAGTTTGCTCTCTGTCCTGGCGAAGATGGGCATGATGTTGAGTTGCTCAAAGGTCACGACATCACCCGTGTACAGGTTCCCTATAAAGTCTTTCAATATTTTCACGACAAACCTCCCTTTAATCAGTTTTCAGCTTTGAGTTTTCAGTTAAGAGAGTTCATCTGACTGAAGACTTCAACGCTCATTGTTGATTGGCGAGATTAAATATTCAACAGTGCTTTTAACTGAAAACTGAAAACTCAAAACTGTCAACTGCTTTATCATCCGAGGTCCACGCGGCACATCGGGCAGACGTGATGCTCTTTCTTCATGAGGAGGCCGACCCAGAAGAAGGGGAAGCAGAACAACAGCAGCGCGGCGAAAACCACCCAGCCGTCCGTAGAGATTTTCTTTTCCACCAGCGGCTGCTGTGTCGTGCCACAGGACGGGCATCTGTACCCGGCGGCTGCGGGTGTTTGAACGCCGACGCCATAAGACTGCATCGGGGCCGGTGGCGGCGTCTCGTTGGCCCACAAAGGAGACGGCGGGGCATACTCTCTTTGCTGCGTCGCCTGGCGGCGCGGGTCCAGGCCGCTGCCACAGTAGCGACAGATACGCGTGGCTTCGTCGTTGAGGTTGCCACAATTACTGCAAGCGATCATCGTTGTGCTCTCTCCTGCGCTGGCGATGGATGATGTTTTCAAGACCGCCTTGACATCCGGTTCGGGACTTGCCGCAACAGTATACTATTATGATGGAAGTTTTGGGACACGGCCCGCCTCGCGTAGAAGGTCCGAGAAGAAAGAGAAAGATGATGGGTAGCGGTTCAATTTAATCTTGAGTGCATATGACAGTGAGATTCACCACCGCAGACACAGAGCACACAGAGGACGCACAGAGAAAAGAAGTCAAGCCTCTGTGCTGACTCTGTGCGCTCTGTGTCTGCGGTGGTGAA
>DASYML010000142.1:0-13678 GCA_036009045.1 Pyrinomonadaceae bacterium | reverse complement strand
TTCACCACCGCAGACACAGAGGACACAGAGTCAGCACAGAGAGTTGTCTGATTAACTCTGTGCTGACTCTGTGCGCTCTGTGTCTGCGGTGGTGAATCGTCATGTGCCGTATATTCAATGAGAGAATTGCTCTCATCTCTGAGTCCATCACTTTCTTTTACGAAGCAAAGGGATGATTAATTCTCGCCGCACGTAGGTATCAACCGGACCATCAAAGGCGACGAGCATCTGCGGGTCCGAGCGTGCGTCCGTTTTAATAACGACGCCGTCCACCTCTCCGAGTTGGAATGGAGTGCGGACGTGCAGCATGTAGGAGCGCCCGCCGAGTCCTTCGAGCGTCAGATGTAAAGCGTCTGCGTCGGCGTGAGAGCGCAGGATACGCAGCCCCACGCTCTGCGCGCCCGGCGCGAGATTCTCCGGCTCAAGATAGACATCCGTGCCCTCGTCGTAAACGTAGACGATGGCAGTTGATAACGAAGAGATTTCCATCTTGACAACGACCTGTTGGACATCGCCGGTGCGCTTAATCTCAAACTTCGCCGGGCGTCCACCGATCAGCACGTTGCGGATGCGCGCATCGAGCGGAAAAGCCGGAGCGATGATTAAAGTGCGCGGGCTGACCTTTGGCCCGGCGTCGCGCGAGATGTTCACTACCGCCAACGTGGCGTTGATGGTCAGACGCCCAGGTGCGCGCGTTAGCTTCAAGTCGTATTGTGTATTTCCGGCGGATACTTTACGCGCTTCCACTTCATTCCAGTTCGCGGGTATCGCGGGCGCGAAGCGAAGTTCCTTGCCGCCGCCAGTGACTTCTATGCCGAGCATTCCGCGCATGGCGGGCGTGATGACCATCGCCTCCGACCAGACCTGATGATGAGAGGAGCGGCCAAACGGCGCGTTGAAATCGCCTGACAAAAGTTCCGTCACGTAACCGAGCGCACTCGAATACGTGAGCAGCGAGTTCGCCGTCAATGCCTGGTAGCCGACGTGCGGTCGCCCGTAAGCGTAAGCGCCCATGCTGGCCCACCCGGTGAAGAGCGGCCACACTGAGCCGTAATGATAAGAGAGCGGGTCATAGAGTTTGCTTTCGTTTGAGATGATTCGCGCGCCCCAATCCGTCGCCATGCGCCCGCTGCCGAGATGGTCTATCTGTGCCTGCGCGCGTTCATCCAACATCGTGCGCCACCAGAGCGGGACGGCTGGCAGCACTGTGTCTTCGTCAATCAAACGCGCGTTGTTGAGTTCTTCCATGCGAGCCTGCCGGACGGCCTTATTTGGACCAGGATCGGCGGTCGGAGTCTCAGTCGAAGGCAGGCGCGTGGAGAAAGCATAGAAGCCTCTATCAGCGAGCCAGTAAGTCTGCTCCATCGCGGCGCGCGTCGTTTCGGCGGCAGCGCGTGCGCGCGAAGCCGTCGAAGTGTCATTCATCAACGCGGCCATCTCCGCGACGGCGCGAGAGGCTTCTATCCACAGGCCCTGCATGTAAATCTCTTCGTGCGCGGGACGCAGCGGGCCGCCCTCTACCCAGCCGTGGCCGAACTTCGTATTTTCTATCAGATGATTGCCGTCCGTGTCCGTGGCTTCGGAGAAACGAAAGGCTTTCAAAATCGAATCCCAGTTCGCTTTGAGAAATTCCGTGTCTCCGCTCGCGCGCCAGTAGTCCGCGTGGCCTATGACGTAGAGCGGCGTCGCGTCCGCGCTGGCCCAAGGGTATTCATACTCTGTGAACCAGGGGATGAGAGATGCGCTCTGCGAAATCTCGTGCGGGATTTTGCCGTCTGCGCGCTGAAACTTTTTGAGAAATTCGAGCGCGGTGCGCGTCGCCGCGAAGTCGCCGTAGGAGTTAATAGCGAAGGATGTCCACATCGCGTCACGACCGAAGAACCAGGCGAAGCCGGGGCGCTCGCTTTCGCCCGAAGTGCGAAAGCCAGCGAGCAGGCCCGTGCCAAGAAACGGGTTGGTCGCGATGCCCTTATCAACGCCGACCTTGGCCCAACCGAAGGCTTTGTCAAAGCGTTCGTCGGGCGTCCTGATGCTCGTCGTCTCGTTCTGCAATTGCTCATAGTAGGCGACGTTTTTTTCGTAGAGCATGTGCGCGCCCGCGAGCATGCCATCATAAGCGGCCTTCGCTTTGTCGCGTCCGTCCACGCTTCCCGCGATGACGATGGGGATGAAATCAGACTTGAGCGCGGCGGCTGGAACCTCTATGCGAAAGCGCGCCGGAACATCGCGCGGCTCTTCCTGGTACGGCATCTGTGAAATGTCGCGCGCGGCGGGCGAGCCTATGACGCCCGCGAATCGCCTGGACTCTTCCGTGATGTAATAGACGTTTTGCTTTTCCTCCCACCCTAGATTTCCCGTCATCAACCCGGCGGGCCATGATAGCTTGAGCCTCGGTCTGAAAGAGGCCGTGATGGTCAACGGCAAAACGCTCTCGACATCCAGCAGCATGATGATGCCGGGTTCGTCCACGGGGGCGTAGATAATCTGCCGCACAGTGAAGGCCGCGTGCGAGTAAGTGAAGATGGTGGCTTCCGGGCGGACGTTGATTTTGGTCAGGAGGTCCGAGGCGCGAAACTCCTGCGCGTAACCTTCTATCTGAAAGGCCAACTCGAAGTCGTCCAGAATCTTCATCGGGTAGACCCAGGCTTCCGCCGCTCGATGCTCATAACCGAAGAGCGCGGATTGGTGGCCCACCACGTCGAAGAAAGTGCCCGCTTGCGAGCGTCGCTCAAGCTCCAGGCCGCTCTTTTTCAAAGTGAACTTTGGCATCGGCATAACGCTCACCTGGCCCTCTGCACGAACGGCGCGAGCGACAGGCGAGAGAATCAACAGGCATAAGAGCAGAACGAAAAGCGCCCGGCCATAATTCAATCCGGGCGTTCCATGAATACAGGGAAGAGTATGCCAACGGACCGCCAGCTTTATCCTCATCAAGACGCCTCGTCAAAGAGAGAGTGTCCGGTCGCGCAAGGTCTTCAACGCAAAGATAAGTCAGGAAGTGCCGCGCGCCCGTCAGAAGTTAGAGCTTAGAAGGGGACTGATGTATAGAAAATAGTGTATCTGCGAGAATGTATCAAGGATTTTTAGTAACGGGTAGTTGGTTAGATTGTTCTTGAGTGAATGCGACGGTGAGACTCACCACCGCAGACACAGAGCGCACAGAGTCAGCACAGAGAGTTGAAGCCCGCAAGCCTCTGTGCCGTCTTTGTGCGCTCTGTGGTGAACGCGTCTTTAGTTGAAAGATATTTCCAGCGGAGAGCGATAACTGCTTTGATTCAGGCCGCGAAGAGTTTACTGAGACTGCCTTCCCAGTTCGTACTCACCACTTCGCCGTACATCTCGCGCTCTTTCTCGCGGCGAATCGCGCACGCCTTGCGGAACGCCGCTTCTTCGCCGTATTCGTCTATCGAGACCCACTCACGGGCCATGCGCCCAGGCTCCGGGTTCCAGGTCACTTCGTAGACATTGCGGCTGAGACGTTCGCCCGTCTCGGTCTTGATGACCTTCGTCTTGCGCTGGACGCCTGTGATGCCTGAGCGGTTGCGCGGATTGCGCGCGATGACCAGCCGGTTGGTGCGCGGCTTGCCCAGTTTCTGCTCCACCTCATTGCGATATTCGACCGCACGCTTGAGCGCTTCTTCGTTGCCTCCGTGGGATGCATCGCTGAAAAACTTCGCGCGCTTTTCTCCATTGAAGCAGACGCGCACGTACCATCCGTGTGTGTTCCGCTTCACCTGATCAATGCGGCTGATTCCTTTGTAGCCAGACTTCGCCATAATTTATATTAGACACGACTCTCTTTCTTGGGAGATTAGTTTCACTCAAACTACTGCTACTGGGCCCATTTGTCAAAGGTCGAACGCACCGCGCAGACCTTTCGCGCAAATTTAAGCCATAACATGGATGAAAGATAAGCTGGTTGGCGGTTGGTTGTAACGAGTTGTCAAGCAGAAACACGCCCTGATGCGCGGCGTCAGACGTTCAAAGGGTCCGGGTCGGTCAAGTAAGCGAGCAGTTCATGCTTGTACTTATGCTCCGCGAGCCAGCCTCTGACTTTCTTAATCTCTGCATAATCTTGCGCGCCGAACTTGCGTATGTACATCTGCTCCAAACGCCTTTTGCGGTCCTCCCTGGACGCCTCCGCCTGCCAGGGTGCGGTGAAGAGCGCATGCAGATCGTCATGCAGGTTACGCGCCCTGAGCGTTTCCCATTCGTCCTTATCGAACCAGATGCCTTTGCATCCCATGCACTGGTCCAGGTGAAATTCCAGACCGTGCCCGACCTTGTATTTAAACATCGTGAACGCACATTCCGGGCAAGGCTTCATGACCGCGTCTTCGGCGGTTGATTGACCCGGCGCAGGCTCTGTTATTTCCGGCAGGTTGTGCCCGTGCTTTTCAAGCCAGCGCCAGTACTCCCTGCCGCGTATCCAGTTGCCCTTGCAGTTCGCACACGCGAACGATGGAAGGTTCTCCTCAAGCTTGCTCTCTACCAAAACTGTGGATTGACAGACAGGACAATTCATACGCCTCACAACAAAAAGATGGTTTGATTAACTCACAGACTTCAGACCGCCAGTTTACATCATTGATGCGGAGTCAACTCGCCTTTCACTCAATTGTTAATAGTGAGAGCACAGTGCTCCCTAGATTCAATGCCGAGATGACGCGGTCGGCGGTCTCGCGCCCGGCCTGGTACAGTTGTGAATCGGCAACCCTGCCCGTCGGGAGACGCCCGCCCAGAATGCTCCGCGATGAACGCACGTAGACCCGCCCGGAGCTTTTAATCTTTCCCGTGACGGGCGAAAAGATAATATAACTGACCAGCAAATCATTAGAGTTGACCTGGCCCACGCCACCGCCCGAATTGAGATTTTCCGTCTCCACTTGCAGCAGGACGACGTAACTCTCCGTCTCCTTCTTGGCCCGCTCGATGGCATCCCTGCGTCGCATGTTCTCCGTCGTTACCCTGAGCGAAGAAAACTTTCTGAACTCGTCAAGAAAACCGTCCCAGACCGCGCCCGCCATATACTGCGGGATATTAATGGACCTGCCAAGCTCATCCATCCCGGCGATTAATTTCTGTTTCGGCGGCGCAGGCTGGCTCTCCTTTGGAGACTGCGGAGCGGGTGCAGGCTCTATCGCGGGCGCGGGGCTGACGTTTGCATCTGGCCGCTTGACGCGACGGCCCGATTGCGCCTCTCCCATCGAACAGAACGACAAAAGACACAGGAGACTCAACAGGAGACTGACAGATGGCCTCATGAAAATGTTAATCACTTGCGGCTGCCTTTCTTTCTTTCTTCCTTCGCGGCTGATGTCGCTCACTCGTAAGCCAGAGCCAAGCGCCGAAGAATTATAGGAGGAGAGTGAAACTATCTTACATCTCCAAAATTGTTTCAACAATCATTTTGCGCGCGAACGGCATCTATGCGACAATTTCTTCACGCGCCTGTAGCTCAGTGGATAGAGCACCTGCCTCCGGAGCAGGGGGCCGCAAGTTCGAGTCTTGCCAGGCGCACTAATCTATCCTGTCTCTTGATTCTTTGATGTCATGTTCCGCTGCGCTCCTGATTCTTTCGAGCGCGCCTGATTGAAAAATGTTTATTGTTAATCGTCATCAAGCCGCCGTCATCAAGACGCCGCACGGCTCGGAGATTCGCCCTTTGATGGACCGGACCACCTCGCAGATAGAAAGATGCAGCCTGGCTGAAGAAGTGCTGCCCGCCGGTGCGGCGGTCGGGAAACATCACCATACGGAAACGGAAGAGGTCTACTATATCCTGAACGGCGCGGGCCGGATGAGGGTCGGTGATGAGGAACGCGAAGTCGTCGCGGGCGATGCGGTCTTTATCCCGCGCGGGCTGACGCACACGCTGGAAAACACAGGGACAGAGCCGATGACTATCCTGCTCGTTTGTGGACCGGCTTACAGTTATGAAGATCATCACATGGGCCGGGAATAAGCGGGCGAGCCTTTAAACGCTCAATTGGAAACAGGCTTAATCGAACGGGGAAAAATTCTGCTTGAGCGCGGGCCACATCGTCAATGTCAGTACCGCCTGCTTAAGCTGGGCGGGTCGTTGCTAAGTCGGAAACCCGCCCAGCTTAAGCAAGCGGTACTGACCTCAGTTGCCCTTAATCGCAGTCCGCTATAAACGCGCGGATGACGTAAATCTCTAAAGCTATGCCAGGCCGTGTATGAATTCGATGACGAGAAAGCAGAGCGCGGCGATGATGGCGGCAATCGGGATGGTCAGAATCCAGGCCCAGACAATGCGCCCGGCCACACCCCACTTGACGGCTGAGAGCCTGCGCGTCGAGCCGACGCCGACAATCGCGCCGGTGATGGTGTGCGTCGTGGAAACAGGGATGCCAAAAAAGGTGGCGAGGAAAAGCGTCAATGCGCCAGCGGTCTCTGCACAGAAGCCTCCGACGGGCTTCAATTTAGTAATCTTGGAACCCATCGTATGGACAATCCGCCAGCCTCCTGAGAGGGTCCCGGCTGAGATGGCCGCATAAGCTCCGAGTTCGACCTGCCAGGGAATTGCCGGGAGCGAGCCGTCCGGTCCTCCTGCAATGATATTGCCAGCCACGAGCACAGCCGTGACGATGCCCATCGTCTTCTGTGCATCGTTGCCTCCGTGGCCGAGCGAGTAGGCGGCGGCTGAAAATAGTTGCCCGGTCCGAAACGTCTTGTCCACCTGAGCAGGAGTCCAGCGTTGGAATATCCAATAGACGGCCACCATCAGGGCGAATCCGAGAAAGAGACCCATGAGCGGCGAGGCGACGATGAAGGCTAGCGTCTTAAACCAACCTTCGGGTTTTAAAAGATTGTGCCCCGTATAGGCTGTGTTGGCGGCCCCGCCGTAATAAGCAGCAAGCGCCGCGCCGCCATAACCGCCGATCAGGGCATGCGAACTCGATGTGGGCAGCGCCAGATACCATGTCAGAAGATTCCAGATGACCGCTCCGAGAAGTCCTGCAAGCAGCACGTAGAGTCTCATGTCAGCGACGATGTTGTTGATGTCTACAAGGTCGCCGCCAATGGTTTTAGCGACCTTCTGGCCCAGTACGGCGAAGGCTATAAAGTTAAAGAATGCCGCCCACACCACTGCCACTCCCGGCGACAGAACGCGCGTTGAAACAACCGTCGCAATAGAATTGGCAGCATCATGAAAGCCGTTAATGTAATCGAAAAGCATCGCAACAACGACAATCAGAATGACTAACGCTAAGGTGGCGTTTGGCATAAAATTAGTTTCCAGTTTTCAGTCTTCAGTTTTCAGTTAAAAGCAAGATAGTCCTTACTCAAGATTGAAAATTGAAAATTGAAAACTGTTTTAAGTGTGCTTGATGATGACGCTCTCTATAATGTTGGCGACGTTTTCACAGCGGTCAATGGTGGATTCCAGCTTTTCATAAATCTCTTTCCATTTGAGCACGGTCATGGGGTCCGTGGCGTTATGAAATAGCTCGGCGATGGCCGTGTGATAAATCTCATCGCCTTCGTTCTCCAGGCTGTGCAGGGTGACGAGACGCGTGGAGATGCCGTCCGGCTTTTCCAGCTTGGTGACGACCTCGTGGAGTTCTATGGACATGCGGCGAATCACGTCTGCGAAGCGGCGCGCGTGGTTGGTGCTCTCGGACACGTCGTACATGACCATCGCGCGGGCCGCATCGTCAATCAGGTCCACGATGTCGTCGAGCGCGCTGGACATCAGGTAGATGTCTTCACGGTCGAAGGGCGTGATGAAAGATTTGTTGAGGCGCGTCGAAATCGAGTGCGTCAATTCGTCGCATTGATGCTCGATGGACTTAATGTGCCGGGAGTGTTCCGCAAAGTTTTCCGGCTTGTCATCCAGCATCTTGGCGAGCGCGTTGGCGGCGTCCGAGATGTAGGATGTCATTTGCGTGAAGAGGGCAAAATATTGTTCTTCCTTCGGTAGAATATTGAAGAATCCCATGCGAATCTACGGCTCCGTCAATCCGAAATTGTGATAAGAGAAAGGGCACTATAGTCGAACGGTACAGGCGTTGTCTAGACTAAAAGCCGAGTTTGTCTCTCAACTTACTTGAAGCACAGGTCTCTTCATTCACAGCAGAAAGAATCAGCCGCAGAGCACACAGAGCGCATAGAGAAAATGAAAGAATTTATAAGGAGTCAGCTTGCTGTGCTTTTATGGTCCTCCTCCTTCCTCTGTGTGCTCTGTGGCTGATTTCCCGTCATTGAAGAGATGCTGCCTGGAGTCGCCCCGGTTTACGCCGCAATTTTATCCGTCTATTATTACTGGCGATAGCTCGTCCTTCGTTCCGGGGGTTGAGATGGGAGTGTCTCTTTCAAAATTTTCTGATGGCGCAAAAATCATATTTCTCGCAGGTCGTTGAATTGCTGCGTATGGAGGCGGAGGCGATTGCCCGCACGAGCGGGAGGCTCGCGCGCGCAGAGGTCGAACGTGCCGTCGAACTTCTCAATCATTGTCAGGGCAAGGTGGTGTTGGTCGGCGTCGGTAAGTCGGGGCACATCGCGCAGAAGATTGCCGCCACGTTGACCAGTACGGGCACGGCCTCCATTTACCTGCATCCTTCGGACGCGCTCCACGGCGGTCTAGGCATCGTCATGCGGGGCGATCTCGTCATCGCTCTCAGCAATAGCGGCGAGACGGATGAAGTCATCACGATGCTGCCTTATCTGAAACACAGGAGCGTGCCGATTATCGCGTTGGTGGGTAACGTCAAGTCCACGCTCGCCAGTCGCGCGGATGTCGTGCTGGATGCTTCTGTGGACCAGGAAGCGTGCCCGCTCAATCTCGCGCCGACGACGAGCACGACCGTAGCGCTGGCTCTCGGAGATGCCCTGGCGATGACGTTGATGCAGGTCAAGGGACTGACGCCCGACGACTTCGCGCTCAATCATCCGGCGGGCCAACTGGGCAAGCGATTGACGCTCAGGGTCTCGGACTTGATGCATGGCGGGCCTGAGAATCCTTTGATAGGGGCGGATGCTCCGTGGCTCGAAGTCATCGCGGCGCTGACGCGCGGCAGGCTCGGCGCGGTCAACGTGGTGGACGGGTCGGGCCATCTCTTGGGCATTATCACAGACGGAGACCTGCGGCGCGCGATTCAAAAAATCAATCACGCCGAACTTGAGAACCTGCGCGGCGATGCCATCATGACGCGCGATCCGGTCATCGCCTCCCCTGACCTGCTGGCCTACGATGCGCTGCGTTTGATGGAAGACCGTCCCTTCCAGATCGCGGTCCTCCCCGTCGTTGACCAGGACAAACTGTGCATCGGCCTCATTCGCCTGCACGACATCGTCCGCAGTGGACTCTGAAGAGCAAGTAGGAAGGATGAAGGCGGAAGGATGAAAGCAGAGCTATGCTTCTTGAATAGTCACACTTTCATCCTTCCGCGTTCCCACTTCATCCTTGCCTTTCAATTCTTTTTTCTTCGAGGAGATTCGTTGGCATGTTGAGACGTGAGTTGGTGATGTGGGTATTGGTGATGGTCTGTGCGGTGAGCGTGGGCGGGGTGAGGACGGCTGACGCTCAAGGTGAGAATGGGAGTCGTGCGCGACAGGTGCGGGCGATTCCTTCGGCGGAAGTGACGATTGTTCTCAACGAACAATTCTTCAACTCTTTTCTTGATGAAGTCTTCACGGACCTTAACGCGCCGTCGTACAAAATCGCTGGCGCGAGTGAGGCTCTGAAGAAGGCGACGAAGGCTTCTGCGGCGCATGTCTCGGCGGCGGCGCAGGAGGAGTGTGCGAGCGTCATCGTGTTGGAACGAGAGATGGATGGAGTCAGGACGAGCGTGCATTTTGAGAATGGACGCATCGTCGCGCCGCTCGCTTTCAGGGGTACATACGGGAGTACGCTGCTTGGCTGCCTGAAATTTCAGGGATGGGCGGATACCGTCATGACGCTTGAATTCGACGCGGCGCGGCAGGTCTTGAACGCGCGCGTCAACGTGGAGAATATTCACTTGAGCAATGTCCCGAAGGCGGCCAATGGCCTGCTCGTGGGGATGGTGCAGAAGGTCATTGACATGCGTATCAATCCCGTCGAACTCATCCAGTCCGCGCAACTCTCAGCGCGCATCCCGGTGGCCGCTGCGGGCGGCGCGTTGCGCCTGCGCGCCAGGGAAGTGCGCCCTGAAATTACCAAGGGCGCGCTGCAACTGCACATCATTTATGAATTCACGCGCGCGGAATGAGACGGTATGAGACGGTATCGGAAAAGACGCTTGTGCCCTGAAAGGGCAACCTGTGAGAGCCGGTGGCACCGCCCCCGGCACGCTCACGACCACACAATTCGACCCTGAAAGGGTCACACCTCAACATTGGGTGTGCGACCCTTGCAGGGTCAGATTCTATTCTGGACCAGAAACCGGGGGCAGCGCCCCCGGCTCTCATAGGTATCCACTGGCGTGGATCAGGTTGAATAGTTCTCTCTGACTTTTCAGACACCTTCTGAGAGAAGATGAACCCTCTCCCGCTCAACTGTTGGACCGTTGAGCGAACAAATCTCTATATTGTTGGACCAGGAAAAACTCCGCTCTCGACAATGAATCGGTCTGCAAGAGGGCCGGTCTCTGATTGATATTGGTTCCGGCCTTCTGCGTGATGTTGACGGTGTGGCCCGCGATGGTCATCGTGCCCGTGCGCAACGCTCCTCCGTTGGACGCGACGCTGTAAGAGACGCTTCCGTTCCCGCTCCCGCTGCTGCCTCCCGTGACCTGTATCCATGAATCATTACTGACCGCCGTCCAGGCGCATCCGTTGGTCGCCATCACGGAGAGGCTCGATGCTCCGCCATCAGAAGCGAAGGTCTCGTCCACGGATGAAACGGAATACTGGCAGGAGAAGGGCGCGGCATCCTGCGTGATGTTGAAGGTCTGGCCCTGAATGTCTACGTTCAAGGAACGGGCGCTGGTGCTCGTGTTGGGCATCACGGAATAGCTGAGGGTCGCGTTGCCGGTGCCGTCGGAGTCTGAGATTTTAATCCATGTGGGGTCGTACCTGACTTTCCAGGCGCAGCCCTGTAACGCGTTGAGCGTGACGTTGCCGCTGCCGCCGCCCGCCGGAAAGTTCTGGCTCGCCGGTGCAATCGAGTAGGTGCAAGCCGGTGTTGCCACGAAGTTGAAAATCTGATCGCCGCTCAGGTTGCTGACGCCCTGGTTGACGGGCGTGAAACTGTAGCCGGGGAGCGATGGTTCGACCACGTATTGATAACCCTGCGGCAGATTGAGAAACCTGTAAAAGCCGGTGGCATCCGTCTGCGTCTCTAACTCCGTGGGGTAGTACGGGCTATCGAGCCGCATCGAGACATTGGCGACGCCCGCGTTGTTGTTATCCATGACGTGGCCGCTGATGCTCGCGCCCGGAACGAGCGTGACCGTCACATTACTGGACCTTTTACTCAGTCCATCGTTGTCCGTGGCGACAGATGTGAGCGTGTATGTGCCGGGCGACTTGATGCTCCAGAGCGTGTTGTATGGAGCGTTCGTGTCCGTGCCGACGAGCGTGTTGCCAGCATAAAAGTCCACGCGAGAGATGATCCCGTCGGTGTCGGAAGCGTTGGCGCTGAGCGTCATATCCGACGGCGCGACGAACGTGGAATTATTTCCCGGACCCGTCAGCGTGACGGTCGGAAGCGAGCCTGTCCCCGGCGCAAACTGTGTGACGTTGAATGTCTGGTCCGCCACCGTCAGAGTTGCGTTGCGCGTCGCGCCCGTCGTGTTGGTCGCGACCGCGTAATTGATAAAGCCGTCGCCGCTACCGCTGCTTCCGGTAGTGACGGTGAGCCACGCGGCGTTGCTCTTCGCGGTCCATTCGCATCTTGCGGGCGTCGTGACATTAAGATTGCCGCTGCCGCCGTCGGAGATGAAAGACTGGCTGGCAGGATAGAGGGTGAAGATGCAGACGGTCGGGCTTTGCAGCGCGCGAGCGACGTTGAGCCTCCCGCCCGTCGCCACCTTGCCCGCCCACTGCGGCAGCACGTCCACAGTATTCAAGAGGGTCGCTTTGAGCGAGGCCAGGGACATCGCAGGATACTGGGCCAGTAATAGCGCAGCCGCTCCCGCGACGTGCGGCGCGGACATCGAAGTGCCTGACAGGTAAGCATACATCGGTCCGTCGCTGACGGTGCTGATGACGTTGACGCCCGGCGCTGCCAGGTCCACGCTCGTCAATCCATAGTTGGAGAAGCCAGCGCGATTATCATTGCTGTCCGAAGCGGCGACGGAGATGATGCTGGGCGAGTTGAAACTGGCCGGATAAAAGGGATTGACATCCGTATTGGCCGCGCCGTTGCCAGACGCGCAAACGTTGAGTATGCCCGCGTCGCCCGCCACGTCCATCGCATCCTTGAGAGCGAAGTCGTCATCGCCGCCATAACTATTGTTGGTGACGCGCACGTTGACGCCGCGCTGCTTCATCATCACGACATAGTTGAAGCATTCCACAGCGCCCGCCGTCGTGCCCTCTCCCTGCTGGCTGATGAACTTGAGCGCCATCAGCCGCACGTTCCAGTTGATACCCGCGACGCCCTTGCCGTTGTTGCCGGACGCGCCGACGATGCCCGCGCAGTGCGTCCCGTGTCCTCTATCATCAATGGGGTTCGAGTCATGATTGACGGAATCTATACCATAGACATCGTCAATATAACCGTCCGCGTCATCGTCAATCCCGTTGGTCGCTTTATCATTTCCGTTAAGGTCCGTGCCGGTCTCGCCGGGGTTGGTCCACATGTTGGCGTTGAGGTCTTCGTGCGGATAGAAGACGCCCGTATCAATCACCGCGACGACGACCGCATTGCTGCCCGTCTGTGTGTCCCAGGCCGCCGGAGCGTGGATTTGTGTCATGCCGTACTGGTCGAAATAGTAAGTGTCGTTGGGAGTGACGGCCTCCCTGTAGATGTAGTTGGGTTGAGCGGCAACCACGCCGCTCATACTCTTGTAGAGCGCAAGGGCCGCGCTCACATCCAGTCCGGCGGGCAAGCGTACATGCTGCCAGCCCGTGAGCGGGAACTCCTTGATAACCCTGGCTCCGATTTGCGAGTTGATACTGCGGGCCAGTCTGGCAGATTTTGGACCAGTCATGAACTTGACGAGAAGTTCGCCCTCGACATGCTCCGACCGTGTAACGGAAGCATCGTCGGCAACTGGCTGGACAATCGTCTCATCAGCCTGCCGGATGGGCATACGCGCCTGTCGCGTCGTCTCAAGCCTGCCCACCTGCGCGCCCGCGTGAGGCCACGGCGCAAGCACTGCGGCGAATCCAAGGAAGAGCAGGGGGAGCAAAATCAGAGTAGTAAGTTTCATCGAATTACTTGGCGAGACATCAAGATTACAGGAGCAACAATTGAAAAGCAGAAGAGGGGAAATGCCTCTCACGTCAGGACGCACTGATTCTAACCCAGGCAGGGTGTTAATTCCAGGTGACTTGATGGTGTCTGAAAAGTCAGAGCAAACTATTCAACCTGATCCCCGTAGGGGATACATGTGAGAGCCGGGGGCAGCGCCCCGGTCGCTGGTCCAGAATAGAAACCGACCCTGAAAGGGTCGCACATGCAAGGTTGAGGTGCGACCCCTTCAGGGTCGGTATGTGTGGTGTTGAGAGGACCGTGGGCGCGGCCCACGGCTCTCACAGGTTGCCCTTTCAGGGCACAGGATGG
>DASYML010000141.1:0-8775 GCA_036009045.1 Pyrinomonadaceae bacterium | reverse complement strand
GTCAACACGCAAACGGGCGAAGTCGCGGGCCGAGCGTAAGAAGTCCAAAGTCCAAGGCCCAAGGTCCAAAGTCAGGAACGAACATCCTACATCTCTTGACTTTGGACTTCGGACTTTGAACTTTGGACCTTGGACGTTGGACCTTCTTCGTTGAGCATTTGGTATGAGGCGTGAACCCATATCGGGTAAGCGTGGGCCTCAGAAGAAGAGGAAAGCTTGAGTTGAGATTGTGATTTGGTTGCGATTAAGATGTTATGCGTCATAAATTTAAGGAAAAACGGGTGAATCAAATTTTTTGCGCGGGCGGTCTCAAAATCCGAAAGTTGGGTACGCAGATTGCGAAGTTAATAAGCGGGAATTACTTTTAAAATTCTCGATATTTTCACCCAAGCGAAGAGGAGAAGCTGAGAAATGATGACGACTCAAAAACTTATTTTGCCGGTGGCTCTCGGAGCCGCTCTACTGGGCGGCACGGTGGGCACTTTTGTTCACTTAAGCAAGACCGCAGAGACTGCTAATAATACCCCTGCCGCGACAACCTCGACGGTGACGACGGCGAACGCTGATAAGACGGAACAGGCGAGAGCTTTGAACGCAGACAAGAATGTGTCGGCGACTGACGAGCAGACCGCTCAGTTGAACGCGAATGGGACGGACGATCAGGCGGCCTATCGTGAAGGCTTCGCAGAAGGTTTCAAGACGGCGCAGGATAAAAACGGCAACTCTACCACCACGCGTTATGCACAGTCGCCCGTGCGCGTCGTCAATACTCCTTCGCGCGTCGTGTCTCACGCAACGCGCACGCGTTACGTGGCGCAGAACAGTTCGCGCAGCGCCTATTATGATTACGGCCAGCCGCGCAGCCGTTCTTTCTGGCAGAAGCACAGAGACAAGTTGACGGTGGCGATGGGTGCTGGCGGCGGCTCGCTCCTCGGCGCGCTCATCGGCGGTAAGAAGGGCGCGGCGATTGGCGCGCTGGCGGGTGGCGGCGGTTCCGCGCTCTACACCTACAAGATTCGCAAGCGCAATCGTCGTTACTAATTTCAAAGCCAGGGGCATGCAAGATGTTTCGTAGCTTGAAGAGATTGACGCTCGTCTTAGCTTCGGCCTTCATCATCGCGCTGGCAATCAACTTTTGGGCAGTTCCGGCGAAAGGGGCTGCCCGTAGTTTTTTCCAGCGCATCATGTTGGCGCTAAGCTCTGACTCAGACACGCGGCGCAGTGGAAAGACTTCTGCCGCGCGTGTGGTAAGTCCGCCTGCGGTGAATCGCGGTCTGCCCGCGAGCGTGAATTTTCGTGACTACGACGGGCAGGGACTGCTGGTCAAGACCTGGATCAACGGCGTGGGCGTTTTCAATTTCGCCATAGACACCGGCGCGGGCGCGATGATTCTCTCAGAGCGCGTCGCGCAGTCCGCACATGTCGCCATCAAGAACGGGCGCGCGACGGAGATTAGCGGCATGAGCGGCACGAACGCCGTGCAGGGGAGCGAAGCCACTCTGCGGAGTCTCGCGCTGGGCGACGGGAACAATTTTTTACCGGCCAGAGGTCTCGTCATCGTGGCGGAGAATCTGCCGCCGGGCGTGGATGGAATCCTGGACCCGACGGAGGCTTACTGGCCGCTCGGCTATAGCATTGATATGCCGCACGGGCAGATACGCGCCTTCGATCCGAAAATCAATCCCGTGCGGCCCAACGATGCGCCAGCGGGCGGCGCGGTCGTGCCCTGGCTCTTCGACGCGGAGAGTCGCAGACCCTTCGTCATGCTCTCCAACGGGCACAGGGCATTGCTCGATACAGGCTCCAGCTTTGGCTTCGCCGTCAATGAGAACTCCGCGAGTGCCTTCGGGATTGCACAGGAGCGTGGCCGTGAGCGAGACGGTTCGAGAGACATCGGCGGCGGTCGCATAGGGTCGCGCAGGGTGAAGCCCACGAACTTGCGTATCGGCGCGTTGATGCTTTACAGAGTGCCCACGGATTTGCTTTCAGGCGTGGAGGCGTCCGCGCCATTTCTGCTCGGACGCGAAGCGCTTGGACCGTTTGAAGTGACCTTTGACCCGGCGAATCGTTTGATACGCTTTACGCCGCCACAGGGGAATCAGGATATTTAATCCGCAGTTGAAAGGATAAGATGTACAGCCTCGTTCGTCCCGCAAAGTTTTGGATGGTTCTGGCCGCCACCGCTCTCGCTGTCTGCGGATTAACGGCGGCGCGTTCTCAGGCGCAGGGAGGCTCGCCCGTCTCCTCGCCCGTCTCGCAGACGCCACCACCGCAGCGACAGCGCCCGCGCAGAGTCCTGACGCCTGCGGGACAGCCCGCGCAGCCAATTCTGGACCAGAAGCAACCCACGCGGCCCGCTAACCAGACGGACGATGCGGCGGCGATGTCCGATGATGATGTGGTGCGAGTTGAGACGGACCTGACCAATGTTCTCTTCACCGCTGTGGACAAAGACAGGCGCTTTGTGACGGACCTCAAAAAAGAAGATTTACGCGTGCTGGAAAACGGCGTCGCGCAGGACGTTTCCATCTTTGAGCGTGAGACGGACCTCCCGCTTTCGCTCGCCCTCTTGATTGATACGAGCAGTTCCGAATTCAACACGCTGCCGGATGAAAAGTCCGCCGCGAGAGCCTTCATTGAATCCATCATCCGGCCAGAAAGAGACCACGCGGCGGTCATCTCCTTCACGGGTAACGCCACGCTTGAACAGCCTCTGACCTCCAACAAGAAAAGCCTGCAAGCGGCCATCGAGCGTGTCCAGATAGTCCTGCCGCCCAAGCCTCCAGACGATGCGCCGGAACCTGACCCTTCTCAAGACCCGCGCGGCTATACAGGCATCTGGGACGCCATGTGGGAGACGACTAACGAAGTCATGTCGCAGACACCTGAGCGCACGCGCCGCGCCATCATCCTCCTGACAGACGGCGACGACACCAGTAGCGAGACAAAGATGCAGGAAGCGATTGACACCGCCGTTAAGGCCAACACGGTCGTCTATGCGATAGGCATCGGTGATCGCAAGGAATACAACGTTAAAGAAGGCACGCTCAGGAAAGTGGCCGAACGCACGGGCGGACGCGCATTTTTCCCGCTCAACGAAGCGGATTTGCGCGCGGCCTTCGCGCAGATTGAACTCGAACTGCGCTCGCAATATTTGATCGCCTACACGCCATCAAACAAAGCGCCCGACGGCTCCTATCGTCAAATCAATCTTGAAATCGTCAACCGTGAACTGCGTAAGCAAAAGCTGCGTCTACTCTACCGTCAAGGCTACTATGCGAGGCGCAAGCAGCCTCCCGCGCATACTGGTCCAAAATTCTGACACGCAAATTTATAGCGGTTTGTAAATGAGCGCGACTACAGGTCAGTCCCGCCTGCTTAAGCTGGGCGGGTCGTTGCTGAGCAAGAAAACCCGCCCGGCTTAAGCAGGCGGGACTGACTTGAGTTTGAGAAGAAAACAGGATGGGAGTCAAACACAATTGTCCTTCAGCTTCTTCTTCATCTTACTTTCCCTTATCTCCCCCACGCTCTTCGCGGACAGCAAGAGCGAGCCTTACGATATTCTGCACTACGATGCGGAACTGAAAATCAACTGGCCGGAACACAGCCTCTCAGGCGCGGAGATGATTCGATTCAAGAGCCTGAAAGACGATCTCTCGGACATCGAACTGGATGCGAGCAATCTTGTCATAGAGCACGTCTCAGAGCAGGGGACTGAGCAGCCGTTTGAACTCAAGGAGAAAAAACTCAACATACATCTCACGCGCGCCGCTCATAAGGGCGAGGAACGCACGCTCACACTCAGCTATCATGCGAGACCGAAGAGCGGCGTCTATTTTTATCCTGATGAAGTGTACACGGTCTTCAACACGAGCAGTTGGCTCGCCTGTCATGACCGGCCCGAAGATAAAGCGACGTTGACCCTGCATCTCACAGTGCCAGCCGGGATGAAAGTGGTCGCCAACGGACGCCCCATCAAGCAGGACCAATTAAAGGGAGACCAGAGAGAGCATACCTGGCAGCAAGACTCGCCCCTCCCGACTTACATCTTCGGCTTTGCCGCCGGTAACTTCAACGAATTGGTCCAACAAAGAGGGAAGCTACAGCTTCGCTATCTCTCGAAAAATTATAGCCGGGAAGAGATGGCTAAAATCTTCGAGCAGACGGGCGCGATACTGGATTTTTACGAACGCCGCGCGGGAGTCTCGCTGCCGGGCGACAGCTACACGCAGGTGCTCGTCCCCGGAACCATCGGGCAGGAGATGGGCGGCTTTACGGCCCTGCCGGTGGATTACGGGAAAGAGATGCTCGCCTCTCCGAAAAAGAGTTGGTTAATGGCCCACGAATTCGCGCACCAGTGGTGGGGCAATAGCGTGACCTGCCGCGACTGGTCCGATTTCTGGCTCAACGAAGGCACGGCGTCCTTCATGGCCGATGCTTATCTCCAAACGCGCTTCGGCCAGACGGCATATGATGAGGAGATAGAGAACGCTCGCGGCGCGTATGCGAGGGCACGCGCCAGAGGGAGAGACCGCTCGATAGTCTTTTATGATTGGATTAAACCATCGGATGCGGGTGGTCCAATAACTTACGACAAGGGCGCGCTCGTGCTTCACCTGTTGCGTTATCAACTCGGAGAGACGGCCTTCTGGGAAGGCTTGCGCCGCTTCACGCGCGAGCACATGGGCGGAAGCGTCGTGACCAAAGATTTTCAATCAAGCATGGAGCAGGCGAGCGGGCAGAACCTCTCGGATTTTTTCACGCACTGGGTTTATCGCGCGGACCTGGCCCAGATCAACGCGCATCAACGCTTGGAGAAAAACGAATTAATCGTCGAACTTGAAGAACGACAGAATGCGGTCTGGCCCATTCCGCTGCAAGTCGCCGTCGAGACGACGCGCGGGCGTCAGACTCGGAGAGTGATGCTGGAAGGCAAGCGCGTGGAAGTACGCTTTCACATTAATGGTCCAGTCCTCTCCGTACGCGTTGACGATGGCGGGCACTTGCCTGTAAGGGTCTCACATGAAAGACCGGTCCAGATGCTCCTGCACCAGTTGGCCCATGAGCCTGATGTGGCGGGCCGCGTTGATGCTCTCGAACAGCTGGTCCAGAAATGTCCGGGCCATCCACCGCAGGAGCCAGCCTGCGCACGCCTGAAGCCTGCCCTGAATGAAAGAGCGCTCAAGGATAGTTCGGATTTGGTGCGCGAAACCGCCCGCAAAGCTGTGCTTTAAATTAGCGGTATGCGCCGGTCGCGTCCTTCATCCATGAGGCAGATGATCCGCGCGTTGATATGGAGATACGGTTGGGTCGGGCCTCACCTCTACGGGGTCTCTCGCGTCGAGGATGAATCCGAACCGCTTGACCATGTAGGCTCGCGGCGCGGCCTTGCTCAATCTCCAGGCCCCCGCGTCAATCACGAAATGGGCCATCGTCGCCCCGAAGACCGCCCCCACCAGAAAATCCAGAGACCTCGCCAGCAACGCCTGCTGCCTGATAAATTCCAGGCCCTTTAAATCCGCCACGCGATAAAAAGCGAAACCGACGAGCAGCGTCAGGAGTATCAACTTGACGACATTGCGAATCGTCTGGCGCACGGTCTCGCGCTCCGCATTAACGGAGACCACCATCATGAAGATGATGTACTGCAAGCCGTGCGCGATGGCGTAGCTGGAGAACGCGACCAGAATATTATTCGAGAGATAGATGGGATAAAAGAAGAAGAGCAGCGTCAGAAAAAAGAGCGTCTTGGTCAGCGTCGTGTGCCTGATGTTCTTCACACAGGCATAGATGCCGAAGATGAAGAGCGCCAGATAAGAGAAGTATCCAAGCCTGTACAGAACATCGAAAAAGCCTTGCAGGTAAACCGGCACGACGCCCGTGCCCATGATTTTAAAAGTCCCCAGAATCCCGCAGTATGTCGCCAACTCAAGAGCCAGTCTCTCAGATTTCTGCGGCGGCCCCTTCCTTTGCGCGAGCGAGGTGAAGGAATAGATGCCGACGTTCTGACGCCCGTAATGATAGGCTTGCCAGGCCCAGTAAAAGAGAAACAGGTAAGCCTGAATTGTCGTGCTCGCGATGGCGAAGATGAGTCCCGAACCGATGATGAGAATAATCGGAAGGTAGACGTAGCGGATTCTGTTCTCGCTAATCTGTTGGCGAAAATCCCTGTCCGTATAAAAGAAGAGCGTCGCCTGAACGTGCGCGCCTCCGAGAAAGAGTAGAACGATTTTAATCTGCTCAAGGCTGAAGGAAACAACACCGCTCTGACCTATGAAGATGAAAAAGGCCATCGGTATCCAGGTGCTCAACAAGAGCGAAAGCAGAAAGACGCGCTTGCCAGTCTCACTGTTGGAGACGGCGGGCGCGAGGCTCTCGCCCGTGCTCGGACTTGAAGCCTGAGATGTGTAATGCGCCTGGTTCATGAACTGCTTCTCAGAAAAATTATAAAGGAATGTTGCCGTGCTTCTTGGGCGGATTCGTATCCCGCTTATTCTCAAGGAGCGCGAGCGCGCGAATCAACTTGGGCCGCGTCTGCGAAGGCTCTATGACTTCGTCTATAAAGCCGCGCTCGGCTGCGACATAAGGGTTGGCGAACTTCTCTTCGAGCTCCTCGACGCGTGCGCGGCGTGCTGTCTCCCGGTCCTGCGCTTCGTTAATTTCTCTGCGATAGAGGACGCCGACCGCGCCCTCCGCGCCCATGACGGCGATTTCCGCTGTGGGCCAGGCGAAGTTGATGTCCGTGCGTATATGCTTGGAAGCCATGACGCAGTAAGCGCCGCCGTAAGCCTTGCGTGTGATGACAGTGATTTTCGGGACGGTCGCCTCCGCGAAGGCGTAGAGCAATTTCGCTCCGTGTCTGATAATGCCGCCATGCTCCTGTTCGATGCCGGGAAGGAAACCCGGCACGTCCTCGAAAGTGATGAGCGGGATATTGAAGCAATCGCAGAAACGCACGAATCGCGCGGCCTTGACGGAAGCATCTATGTCGAGCACGCCAGCCAGGTACGCGGGCTGATTGGCGACGATGGCGACGGAGCGTCCGCCGAGGCGCGCGAAGCCGACGACGATGTTCGGCGCGTAATGCTGGTGGACCTCGAAAAAGTAACGGTCGTCAACCACGCTGTGAATCACATCGCGTATGTCATAGGGCAGGTTGGAGGCTTCCGGCACGATTGAGTTGAGCCTCTCATCCGTGCGCTCAGAAGAATCTTCCGTCGCCACGCGCGGCGGGTCGTCCATATTGTTGGAGGGAAGAAAGGACAATAATTCCCGGACCAGACGCAGGGCCTCCTGATCCGAATCCGCCGCGAAATGCGCGACGCCGGAAATGCGATTGTGCGTCACGGCCCCGCCCAGTTCCTCTTTCGTCACGTCCGCGTGCGTGACCGTCTTGATGACATCCGGCCCCGTGATAAACATGTAGGAAGTATCCTTGACCATCACGTTAAAATCGGTGATGGCGGGGCTGTAGACCGCGCCGCCCGCGCATGGTCCCATGATGCAACTGATCTGCGGGATGACTCCGCTCGCGAGGGTGTTACGCAAGAAAATATCCGCGTAGCCGCCGAGACTGACGACGCCCTCCTGTATGCGCGCGCCGCCGGAATCATTGAGACCTATGAGGGGAGCGCCGACCTTGAGCGCGAGGTCCATCACCTTGCAAATCTTTTCCGCATGGGTCTCGGAGAGAGAGCCGCCAAAGACTGTGAAATCCTGCGCGAAGACGAAGACGCGACGGCCATCCACCAGCCCGTGACCCGTCACCACCCCGTCGCCGGGATAGAGTTGCTGTTCCAACCCGAAATCTTTCGAGCGATGCACAACCAGCTTGTCAAATTCCTGAAAGCTTTCTTCGTCCAGAAAAAATTTTATGCGCTCGCGCGCGGTCATTTTCCCCGCGACATGCTGTTTCTCAACACGCGCATCCCCGCCGCCCGCTTCCGCTCGCAGCGTACGTTCTTTGAGCAGGTCTAGTTTACTCGCCGCTGGCTGCTGTTTCGGTTGTTGTCTTGAGGCCATATGTCATCAATCCGTTCACGCTTCGCTCTTCAAAAAGATGCCAGGAAAAATCTCATCCCTGATAGTCAAAAGGGAACTGCCGTGCCTCTATCAGAGTTTTTAACTCCGCGAGAGCCTGATGTGCGCGCTCCCGGACCAACGCGGGATATTGGTAACGCAGGGCGTTGACCTCGAACTCGTCCTCATCAAGAATCTGATAAGAGAGATCGGGGGCCACCAGGATGTCCATGTCCAGGTCCACGAAACTGAGCACGCGGCCATCGTAGGTAGGGGGGATATTAACGTTGCAATAGTAGTTGCGCAATGGTCCGCCCGGTTCCATAAAGCGGAAAACGCTGTACCAACGGTCCAGCCAGTAATATTCTATGCTGACAGTCCCAGGCGCAATCGTTCCGAGCAAATTATGTCTTATCTCCGTCTCGAATCTCCCATCCAGAATGAGCAGCGAATCAGCATGCCGCAAGACCTTCGCCTCCCAGCGACGGTGCTCCCTCCCGTCAAATTTGCGAGCCAGAACCGTAATCGGAATCTTGCTCCCTATAACTTCATCCGGCACAAAAATCAAACTCCCTGCCAGCGCCCCTCTCATCATCTCAAGAGATGCTTGAACTCTTCCGATGTGAAAGAGTTAAGGCTTTCAGTGGTAATAATTTGCCAATAAATATCTCGCGCAATACTTGAAAGGTCGGCGCAATGACAAACTTAAAGTAAAAGCTCAATAAGTGAGGAATCTAGAGTCGTGGGGGGGGGGGG
>DASYML010000140.1:0-25373 GCA_036009045.1 Pyrinomonadaceae bacterium | reverse complement strand
ACCAGAGAGCAGCCAGCCACAGGAGGGCAGCCAGCCACCACAGGTCCCCCAGAAAAATGTTGACCTCATAGTTTCACTCCCCGAAGTGGCCGGGCGGCTGGAGATGCCTCATCAGATAGTGGACCACCTTCTGAGACTGCTAGACCCCTATGAGCAGGCTGTCTATATACAACTTTACCGTCTCAGCTGGGGATTCAATAAACCCAATTGTTCCATCAGTAACAGGAAATTGGCAGAGCGTGCAGGGATGCCTGAATCCACCGTCAAGAAAACTCTGGGGAAGCTAAAAGCAAAGGGTTTGATTAAAAAAACGGGGTTGCAAATCGGATATGGCAAGGAGCAGGGAATTGATTTCTGGGTGGCCGCTCCGAGCAGCCAGCTACAACGTAGCAGGCAGCTACAGGAGAGCAGCCAGCTACCACAGGTCCACAGTAATAGAAAAGCTTTAAAAGAAAATATTAAAAAGGGGAATGAGCTATCGCTCGATACGAAAAGCTGCCCGGACTGCCAGGGGAGTGGATTCTGGTATCCAGAGGGAGTCGAAAAGGGAGTCGCTAAATGCAAGCATGCGCGACTGGCTGAAGGGAAGTGATTTTTGACCCTTCTCTAAATCGTAGTCTGAGAGCAAGCTCACAATAACCGGCTTCCTGTGGATTGCCAGGAGGGTCACTACAACAACGACCAGCCTCGACTTTAAGTGAATCTAAATGAGATGCGTGTTGAGCAGAGCGATTCGCTACTGATGCCATACTTGCAGGCGTCAGATGAGGTGTTGGCGCAAAGCCTCTTGCAGCATCTCATTGCGGCAGAGGCTGAGCCGATCATCAACAAGATTATCGGTTACAAAATGCGCTCGACCGGGAAGGGGAGCGCGGAGGAAGGGCCGCATGAGGCGGAAGACGTGCATGGCGAGGTGATGGTCCAATTGCTACAGCGTCTGCGGAGCCTGAAAACCGATGACGCGAGCAAACCCATCAACGACTTTAACGGTTACGTCGCGGTCGTCGCCTACAACGCCTGCGACCGTTATGTGAGCCGCAAGTATCCGCAGCGTAGACGATTGAAGAATGGCCTGCGGTATCTCTTAACCCATCGCAAGGGTTTTGCTTTGTGGAAAGGCGAGCATGAGACCTGGCTCTGTGGTTTATCCGAGTGGCACGTCGGCGCGCTCGTCAACGGCGAGAGCCGTCTGAAGACGGATGCGAGACGACTCAGGCAACTCTTAGATGACCCGCGCGCGTTCACCAGAGACGGTTCGACAGCGATTAATCTGAGCGATTCCAGGAGGTCCACGGAATTATTAACGCTCATCTTCAACTGGGTCGGTGGGCCTGTGGAGCTTGATGACCTGGTGGGAATCGTCGCCGAATGGTGGGGCATTAAAGACCAGGAAGTTTACGTCCAGACGGATGAGGAACGGGAGACGGAGAGCGGCAAGCAATTTGTAGATCAACGCGCGAGCGTCACGATTGAGGTCGAGCGTCGCCAGTATCTACAAAAACTCTGGGACGAAATAGAGCAGTTGCCAGCGCGCCAGCGCGCGGCTTTGCTTTTGAGCCTGCGGGACGAACGCGGGCGCGGCATCGTTGATTTATGGGCACTGACCAAAATTGCCACCCTGCAAGACATCGCGGGGGCGCTGCTCATCAACGTCGAAGAGTTCGCGGGTTTGTGGCAAGAGTTGCCGCTCGACGATAATCGTATCGCCGCGCACCTGGGTCTCACGCGCCAGCAGGTGATTAATTTACGTAAGTCCGCGCGCGAACGCCTGTCAAGGAGAATGCAGGGATTCTAAACTATCGTCCGCGTTGAGACGCAACTTTTGAAAGGGCAGAGCGCGCTGAGAAATTATTGACATGACGACGGTAATATACAGTCATCATCAACCTCTCTATGGATAAGGGGAAGAGTGTCTTTCGTTGATTGATGAAGACAACTCAAGAGAAGTGACGCAGCCAGCAGAACATTTTTCGGCGGATATTATCCAACGCTACGACCGGCGCAGCCTGTCGCCGGAGGAATTTTTGACTGTGCAAGCGCACCTCGCGCAGTGCGCGAACTGCCGCGAGCGTCTTGGCGAAACGGTCGGAGCGCAAGATGCGTTCAGAGCCTTGCGCGCGGGCTTGATGCCTGAGCCTCCGGCAGAGCTTGAGCATCTCTCTTATGAACAGTTGGCGGCACATGTTGACGAACAGCTTGACGAAGTCGAGAGCGAGATAACGGTCAGCCACATGGCAATCTGCGCTGAGTGCGAGGCGGATGCGCGCGATCTGCGCAGGTATCGAGCGAGCACGGAGAAGGCTTCCGAAGGCAATGTCTCGGCAGAGAGGAAGACTCTCTGGCAACGTTTCTTCTCATTCGATTTCAGTCCGGCCTATCGAGCGTTGTTTCCGACGGGCGCGGCGGCAGCGTTGGCCGTCGTCGTTCTGCTCGTCCTCTGGTTAGCCGTCCATCGTCCGGCACGGACTGACGATGTGGGAGGGTCACAGGCGCGAGTTGAGCAGGTCCGGGAAAGCGGCGGCGGTAGGCCAGCATCGTCACCCGTTGAGACTCCAACTTCATCACACGTCGAGACTCAAGCATCAAACGCACAGGGCGTGGCCAGGATTCCCGAAAACGATAAAGCTTCGCTCGCGGCATCTGCTGGGGGCGGGCTTCCGCTTCGGCGACGCGAGCAGCCTGCGAGCAAAGAAACGCCTTCCGCCTCTTCGATGGTCGCCCTTGCGCTGAGCGACGGCGAGGAGCGCGTATCGCTTGATGGCGAGGGCCATCTTCATGGATTGGAATCTGTCTCACCCGCCGTCAGGCAAACAGTTGAGGAGAGTCTTCAAACGCGGCGCGTGATGCGGCCTCGCGGTCTCGAACATCTGGCGGGAAGTGACTACGTCCTGATGGGCGGTTCGGAGAGCGCGGAGAATGGACTGCCGTTCGCGCTGGTCGGGCCGGTCGGGATGATCGTGCGGAGCGACCGTCCGACGTTTCGCTGGCGTCCGTTGGAGGGCGCTCAAGCCTATACGGTGGCGGTGGTCGGCTCAGGTTTCAAAGTCGTCGCGCGCAGCGAAAAGCTGACGGCGACGGAATGGACGCCGCCCGCCACGCTGCCGCGCGGGGCGACCTACTACTGGCAAGTGACCGCGCTCAAGGACGGCGCGGAAATCGTCTCGCCCGTCTCGCCCGCGCCGCTGGCGAGGTTCAAAGTGTTGGACCAAAATACGGCGGACGAGTTGGCAAGCGTCGAGAAGGCTTCTCCCGATTCGCATCTCGTGCGCGGGGTGACGTATGCGAAGGCTGGCTTGATGAAGGAGGCGGAGCAGGAGTTGACGGCTTTGATGAAAGCCAATCCTCGTTCGACGGTCGCTCGCAGATTACTGCAAAGCGTGCGTCAAAGGTAACGCTTCAAACGTGAGCGCGAGAGGCTTGAGCGAGAGCCCTGGATGTTTGATGAGCGAGTCAGAATCCGTCACCCACCAATCTGAACGCGGCCCAGTAGAAGGGGTGAGCATATCTCTCGCTTCGCAGCAGTTTGAGCGCGGCCCGGCGCAACGCCTCCGCTTTGGTGATGGAGGGCAGGGCAGTCCGCGCTTTCATTGAAAGGTCCGGCGCGTTGGATTTCAACTGGCGGTGAAATTCCAACATCAAATCGGTCGTGCTCGCTGATTCAACCTTCCATTGACTGACGACGGCGGTCGGGCTGCCCGCCACAAAGAGCGCCCATGACAAACCGATCATACCTTCGCCCGGACTGATGCGCCCGCGCGCAGTCTCGCACGCGGAGAGGACGACCATCTCTGCATTGAGATTCATGTTCATCAATTCCCACGTCTCCAGTATTCCATCCTCGCCGCCGCGCTGTGGTCCCTGGGCCAACATCACGTAGGAGTAAAGGGGACTGGCGTCATTGAGGACGCCGTGTGTGGCTAGATGCAGGATGCTGTACTTTCCCGCTTCGGCTTTGACGCGTTCTTCGCGCGCTTCCGTGCCCGTGTAGACTTTACTCCTGAGCGGACCATAGAGCTTCGCCAGTTCACGGACCTGCCGCTCGGCCTCCGGTATCGGGGCGAAGCCTTCGGACATCAAGGGCGCTCTGGCGCGTTGGACCTGGCCCTGATCTGTTGAGGGATTGCCGAAAGCCAGTAGCGTCGGGGCTATCGCCACATAGCCTGAGCGCGCGAGTCGCCGCTCAATCTCTCGCAGCACCGTCAGAGACGGCGCGTAGGAGACGGCATAATCTTCCAGCACATAATGCTCGCTCGACGTTTGCAGGGCTTGAAAGGGAAGCTCCCAGAGAACCTCATCGGGCACGATGACGAGCGCCGTTTTATCCCGCAACTGTTCTTGAGCCGGTTTCAACAACAGGTCATAGAGCGCGCGTGCTTCCGCGCTGAACAGCAGGTTACTCTCCGCCAGTTGTTGTCGAAAACGCTCCGTGCGTGCGACTAAATCTTTGCGCTTGATGTCAACGTGATAAACTTTCAGGACGAGCGATTGGCCCGCGCCGTTTCCCGCGCTCTGTCTCGCGACGGTCGCCGCGTCCTTCGCTGATGGTCGCGCCGTCTCAACCTCCGCCCTGGTAAAAACAAAGAGGATGGTGTCGTTCTCAGTGACGACATATTCTATGAGAGCGGTCTTTTTATCCGGCACGAGGTCGCCGACTTCTACCAGCGTCATCGGCTGGACCTCGCCTCGCTGGACCTTTAATTCGGGATGCGCGGAGTAGAGCCTTGATTGAAAAGCCGCATACTCCAATCGCGTCCGGTCCAGCCGCTCGCGGAGCTCTGTGAGGCGCGTGCCCTCGCTTTGTGCAAGCGCGTCCGCCCGCCCGATGTGCGTGCGCAGTGTGACAAGTTCGCCTTTTAACTTTCTCTCTAACGCTCTCTCCGTCTCTGTCATGTGCCCCGTCACGTCGCTGCGCCCTTCGCGGAGCACGTCCAGGAGGACGCGTGCTTTGGCGCGTTCGGCATAGGCGAAAGCCTCGCCCTCTCTCTCCTGCGCGAGGAGCATGAGGACCATCTGTTGATAGGGAGAGACCTTGTCCGCGAAGAAGAGTTCCTGTTCTTCCTCGCCGCCGCCGACCTGCGCGCGTATCTTCTCAATCGTCGTAATCGCTTCGTCGAAGGCCCGCACGGCCTGCTCCGGTTTATTGAGCGCGCGGTCTGATTGGCCCGCGATGGTGACGGCTCTCCAGAGCGTATCGCGGTTGCCTGTATTCCTTGCGAGTTCTGCGGAGCGCGCCGCCGTCTCTAAAGCCTGCGCGTGCTCTTGACGCGAATCGTAAATGATGGCGATGTTGAGCAGCGTCGCGGCGACGCCGTCTCTGGCCTCCAACTTCTCGCGCAGAGAGAGACTACGCTGCAAGTAATCGAGGGCCAGTTCGTCGCGTCCGAGCGCGTGATACACGCTGCCGAGCGAGCCGAGCACGCGCGCCGTGCCGTCCTCATAATTCTGCTTCTCAAACAGGCTCCGGCTTTTCTCTAACTGGTCCAGCGCGTCCGCGTAAAGCCCCTGCGCCCTGTACACTCCCCCCGTATAAAAGAGAGACCAGGCGGTTCCCGTCTCGTCCTTCAACATCTCATCGAGCCGCATGCATTGCGCGAAATAATTTAAGGCGAGGCGATAATTGCCCATCATGTAATAGGTCGTCCCGATGTGCCTCAACGTTGAGGAGAGCGAGCCTGTTGGCCCATACCCTTCCTGCAAGCGCAAACTGCGCTGGTAGAATTCCAGGGCCAGCGCGAAATCGCCCTTCATGCGATGCACCGCGCCGAGATGAAAGAGCGCGAACGAGATAGTATCCCTGACACCAACTTCCTCGCCGAGTCTGAGACACTGCCGAAACTCTTCCTCCGCCACATCGTAATCGCCACGCAGGTAGTGCATCGCTCCCATCAGATTGAGCGCTTCGGCGGCCCCGCGCTTTTCGCCAGACTCTAGCAGCAACGCGGTGGCCCTCTTTAACTGGTCCAATTGCGCGGCTGGACCGCCCGTGTTGCCTGAGGTGGCGAACAGCCAGTAGCCCTTCGCCGCTTTATTTCCACTGGCCTCCGAACGCTTCAAGGCTTGCTCTTGAGACTGCAAAACTCTGGCCGCATCGCCCTCCATGCTGTAGACGATGCTGCTCGAAATCAACGCTTCGACAACGCCCGCGTCATCGCCGATGCGCTCAGAGATTGTCTGGACCAATTGCAGGAGAGCATGAGAGCGCGCGAAATCGCGTCGCATGTTGGAAATTCTCACACGGCTCATTAAAACATCACGCAGCTTGCCTTTGAGCATCAACGGTGCTGCCGCCAGCAATCTCTCTCGCTCCTCCCCGGCCCGCGCGTTGATGAGCGACGCCGCCAGCTTTTCCACCAACGCGCTTTGAGCCTGACTCCTTGTCTCGTTTCCCTGTTGGGCCAACCCCGATGATGAGAGGCAGAGCGCGAAGACGATCAGACAGGCTCTTTTGGATTTGGCGAAGAACATCGGCGGGCCTCCATTGTGGTCCGCGAATTGTAAATTTCAATTGGACCAATTTGCAATGGCGGAAAATCATTAATGGTCATGAGGGACAGCATCCCTCGCGTTTGAAAAATTATTCTGAGGCCGGATGGTAATAAGCGCTTCGCCTTCAACTCAACTTATATGTAAGGCAAAGTGGCAGCCCGGCGTTACTGGTCCAGAAGATGCGGACGCGCGTTCCGATGTCAGGCCCAGCGCCAGAGGGCTAGACTCACTAACTCACAAACAGAGGCGCTGACCCTCAAGGAGAAAATGATGGAAACACAGATGGAAAGACAGATCACGAATGACCTTAACTCGCCAGGGCTGCCCGGACCGGTGACGTTCGACTACCCGGACTTCAGTTCGGTTGAAGGTCTCGCGCTGGTGGGGAGTGCCGCGCGGAACAAGAATGTGAGGGATGGACTGGTGTTGCGCCTGACAGCCGCGACCTATAATCAATTGGGGTCCGCCTGGTATGAGCGCAAGGCCCAGGTCAGCCTCGGCTTTACCACTTCCTTTTGCTTCAGGATTTCGGAACCCGGAGCTCTCGGAGGCGGCGCTGACGGTTTTTCTTTCAACGTGCAGAACGCCGGGACGGATCAGAATGTCGGGGAGTGGAGCGCCTTCAACCACCTGGGCATTCGGTTCGAGACCTTCAACGACAACAGCATCTACATCTTCAACCTCGGCGCTCAGTTGGCATCGCACAATTTGGATGATCTCTTGAACATGAAAGATGGCAGCGCATACGAAGTGCAAATCACCGTCAGTCCCAAGATGAGGCTGAGCCTCTCCATCGGCAGGACGGATGAGCCGCGATTGCCAAACTCGCCGATGGTCGAAGTGATTTCCAACCTCCCCATCCAGTTGGCCCAAATCTCACCCGCCTACGTCGGCTTCGGCGGGCGCACAGGGGCTGGCATAGAGAATCACGACATCCTGCGCTGGAGTTTTCAATGCGGCTCCTCTACGCCTCGTTGAGAACTCATCACAGAAAGACAGAGCAGACAGAGGATGCACAGAGAGTTGAGCTTCAAGCCTCTATGCTCGCTCTGCCTGCTCTGTCTCTTTGGGGTGAATAAAACTGTCCCGTTCACTCAGGATGAGAGCAACATGTTATCTGTCCATTTGCATAAAATGGAATTTGAATGTACCTTGAGACCATCGGACGGAAGCTGAACGTTTCCGTCTTTCTGGTTGATGGGGTGAGGACATTGACCAGATTTAACAGGCGCTCGCCCCCAAAGGCTGAGCGCCTGTTAGCTTTTTACAGAACCACCCGCCGCCCGTTGCGCTCGTCCGCCTGCACACCTGATTCTATCTCTACCGGGTCTGATAATTTCTATAGCGGCTGGCAATTGCGTGTGACCTTTGCGCCTTGGCGCCACCAGCGCGAAACAGTCTCACGCCAAGGCGCCAAGGCGCAAAGTAAAACCAGACTGTTCCCGATAATGGTCTCATCCAATCGCAAACGACTATAAACGGAAAGTTTTCCACAGATTTTTGCACACATCTTGTGCAAGAGTCGGTTTTGGATTTTTGTATGGAGCCATCAGGTGAGGCGGATTGTTATCGGACTCCACGCGGGCAGGCCGGAATAATTCTCAAATGGGTGCGGGGTTCGATTGATAAAGTCATGATATGTTTGTGAGACGAATGACGATCACGCGCCGCGAAATTCTTCGTCTTGCAGGGTTGGCCGTCGCCGGAAATGCTCTGGCTGCGTGCAAGACTGGCCCTGTCGTAGAGCAGGAGAACGCCTCCATTCCGCTTGCGGCTCAGCCGTTCGTCACGCCGCAGGGGCGACAACTCCCGCCCGATGCCGCGCCGCTCGAAAAACAGATTCTTTATGAACCGGCCTCCGAACCCAGACACCTGGACATCTCGCGCGACATCTACGGCGCGGGCGTGGCGATTAACTGGGGCGGAGAACCCTTGTTGCGCCGCGACCAGAATCAGCAACTCGTGCCCGCCCTCGCGGAATCTTACACGGCGGGGCCGCACGCGGAGTATTTCGATTTCGTGATACGCAAAGACGCGCGCTGGAGCGATGGCGTGCCCATCACGGCGCACGACTGGGTCTTTACGTTCCATCATCTGGCGGACCCCGCTCTGGACAACCCCTGGACGTGGTTCTTCTACGACATCAAGGGCGTACGCGATTTGAAAGAAGGCAAGGGCGCTCGTGAAGGCGTCGGCGTGGAAGCCCTTGACGAGCGCACCCTCCGCATTCACGGCGAGGGCGGGCCTGTGCCGCATCTCCCGGCGCTGCTCGCGTACCAGGCAGCCGTCCCCGCGCCGCGTCATAAAGCCGAAGCGAATCCTGAGCACTGGGCGGACACGGCGGAGAATTTCGTCTCCTCTGGCCCTCTAAGGCTTTTGAACTGGCAACACGACCATCGGCTCGTCTGGGACGCCAATCCCTTCTACAACGGCCCGTACAGGCCCGGAATCCAGCATCTGGTGCAACTCCTCGGTGCGCCCGCGACCGGCTGGTTCAATGCCTGGCTCAACCGGGAGATTGATTACATCGCCATTCTTCAACCGCAGGAAGTCGCGCAGGTCAACGCGGACCCGGCTCTGAAGCAGCAGCTGCACTCGTTCAACAACTTTCAGACGGAGTATCTGGCGCTCGACGCGACGAGGCCGCCGCTCGACAATCTCAAGCTGCGACAGGCCCTCTCGCACGCCGTTGACCGCGAAGCCTTCTGCACGCAGGTCATGATCGGCACGCGCCTCCCGGCCTACTCCATGCTCCCGCCGAACTTCCCTGCCTATAACCCCGACCTCAAATCCGTGCAGGGCTTCGACGCCGCGCGGGCCAGCGTGCTGCTCTCTGAAGCGGGCTATCCGGGCGGCTTGGACGCTGGCGGCAATCAACTCGCGCTCGACCTTTTTTCCAACGGGCGCGATGTCTCCCTCGAATACGTCAAGGACCAGTGGGAACGGCATCTGGGCATCAGGGTCAACTTGCAAATCCTCGAAGGCACGGTCTGGGGCGAGCGCCGCGCGCAACGCGCGATGCCGATTTACAAGGGCCAGTATGAATATGATTTTCTGGACCCGGCCAACATGCTCACGCACCTCTGGCGCAGCACGGGCGTGGGAGGCTCGCCGCGTCATTCATGGAAGAATCCGAAATTCGACGAACTCGTGACGCAGGCCGGGCGCGAGATTGACGAACCGCAGCGCATGGCTCTCTACGGCCAAGCGGAGCGCCTGCTGGTCGAAGATGTCGGCGCGGTCTTTCTCACGCACATGGTCACGCATCAGGTCTGGTGGCCCTACCTGACGGGCATCGCGCCGGACACGAGCGGCAACACAGTCTTTCGCTATCTGGACATTTCGCGCTTCCAGATGTATATCAGAAGCGACGTTGACCGCTGGCGCAAGCCGCGTTAGCCCTTCAAAACGAACCAGGGATGGAAGAGCAAGTCGGAAGTAGGAAGGCGGAAGGATGAAAGCAGAGCTATTCATCCGGCATCATCTCCCTTGCATCCTTCATCCTTCCCACTGGCTCTGGCGCCGCTCGGCGCGCAACTGAATTAATCTACATTCAAACTCATCCTGGCTAACTTCAAAGTGACTAAGCCACTGCTCGAGGTCGCGGACCTCTGCACACAGTTCGACCTGAAAGATGGTGTCATACGCGCCGTGAACGACGTTTCGTTCACGGTGGAGGAGGGCACTGTGCTCGGCGTCGTGGGCGAGAGCGGTTGCGGCAAAAGCGTGACGGCGCTCTCCCTGATGCGCCTGATAGACCCGCCCGGCCACGTCCTCGGCGGGCAGGTCATCTTTCGAGACAACGGGCACACCTGCGATCTGCTGACGCTCCAGCCAGCGAAACTTGAGGACCTGCTGGGCAATCGCATCTCGATGATTTTTCAAGACCCTTTGACAGCCCTCAACCCGGTGCTGACCATCGGCTACCAGATTATGGAGCCGTTGCGCGTGCATCGTCGTCTCTCCGCGCGTGAAGCGAGAGAGGAGGCAGCGAGCCTGTTGGAGCGCGTCGGGATTCCCGATGCGGGCGCGCGTCTGTTTGATTACCCGCATCAATTCTCCGGCGGGATGCGCCAGCGCGTGATGATTGCGATGGCGGTCGCCTGTCAACCGAGACTGCTCATTGCGGACGAGCCGACCACGGCGCTCGACGTGACGATTCAGGCGCAGATTCTCAAGCTCCTGCGCCAACTCAAAAGCGAACTCGGCACGTCCGTCATCATCATCACTCACGACCTCGGCGTAATCGCGCAACTCGCGGACCGCGTCGCCGTCATGTACGCCGGAAGAATCGTCGAGAACGCGACAGTCCTGGAAATCTTCAACGCGCCGCAGCATCCGTACACACGCGCGCTCGTCGCTTCGATTCCGCGCCTCAACGAATGGCCCGCGCGTCTCATGACCATCGAAGGCGCGCCGCCGAGCCTGCGCGGCGCACGAGAGGGCTGCTCCTTCGAGCCGCGCTGCCCGGACCGCATCCCTCTGTGCGCGATTGAAAGACCGCCTCTCAGAGAGCTTAAGGGCGGACACCTCTGCGCCTGCTGGGTCCCTCAGGAGGCTTTGCAAAAGGAGCGTGCTGGCGATGGCTGAAACGCTCCTGCAAACCATCGCCCTGTCCAAAAGTTTTCCCGCCCGGCGCGCGTCCGCCGACGGGAAGAAGGTTAA
This sequence comes from Pyrinomonadaceae bacterium, assembly GCA_036009045.1. Lineage (GTDB taxonomy): Bacteria > Acidobacteriota > Blastocatellia > Pyrinomonadales > Pyrinomonadaceae > DASYML01. Next base: position 14,222 of record DASYML010000140.1, on the reverse strand, counting down.
GAACGTCGCGGTTGATCGCGTCAATTTGTCAGTGCCGGAAGGCGAAACGCTGGGGCTGGTCGGCGAATCCGGGTGCGGCAAATCAACCCTCGCGCTGACGCTCATGCGGCTCTACTTGCCGACGAGCGGGCGCATCATTTTCGCGGGACAGGACATCACAAGTCTCAACGAAGGCGCTTTGAAATCCGTCCGCAGGCAGATGCAGATGATCTTTCAAGACCCTTTCGCATCGCTCGACCCGCGCCTCACAGTGTTGCAGATTATCAGCGAACCTCTCAACATCCACGCCACCGGGACGAGAGCTTTGAGAACCGCCGAAGTCTTGCGACTGCTTGAGCGCGTCGGTCTCAACGCCTCTGACATGCAACGCTATCCGGGCGAATTTTCCGGCGGGCAGCAGCAACGCATAGGCATCGCGCGCGCCCTCGCGCTCCGCCCGCGCCTCCTCATCTGCGACGAGCCTGTGTCGGCTCTGGATGTTTCCGTTCAGGCACAGATTCTCAACCTCCTGCGCGACCTACAGGACGAGTTTAAACTCGCCTATCTTTTCATCTCGCACAACATCGCCGTGACGGCCTTCATGAGCCGTCGCATCGGCGTCATGTACCTGGGCCAACTCGTCGAGGTCGGACCAAACGAGCGTATTGTCAACGCGCCGCGCCATCCATACACGCGCGCCCTGCTCGCGGCAGTGCCTGAGCCGGACCCACTGCGGCGCACAGATGCGGGCGGCGTGGAAGGCGACACGCCTCTCAGCGCGAGTTATTCGGCGGGCTGTCCATTTCGCACGCGCTGCCCGCAGGCCCAGGCGCGCTGCGCGACGGAAGAACCGCAACTGCGCCCGGTCGGAGAAGCGCATGAGGTCGCCTGTCATTTCGCTTAGAAGTCGAGTGTATGCCGGAGATGATTCACCACCGCAGACACAGAGCGCACAGAGTCAGCACAGAGGCTTGCATAGTTTTCTCTGTGCGTCCTCTGTGTCCTCTGTGTCTGCGGTGGTGAAGAGAGCTTAGCCCAAACTCAACCGGGATATATCACGAGACGGAGGAAGCATGGCGCGTTACATTCTTTCCAGAGTGGTCGGACTGCTGAGCGTCTTGCTCGTCGTCTCTTCCATCACTTTCGCTTTGATGCACGCCGTTCCCGGCGGCCCCTTCGATGCGCGCGCGCTCGAAAAGCAGCAGATGGTCCCCGAAAATATCAAGCGCCAACTAAACACGAAATACGGGCTGGATCAATCCGTCTGGCGGCAGTATTTCATCTTCCTCAGCAACGCCGTCCGCCTGGACTTCGGTTACTCGCTCGCCTACCCTGGCCGGACGGTGGTCCAGATATTCAAAGAGCAGTGGCCTTACTCTGTTCAACTCGGACTACTCACGCTCGCCTTCTCCACGCTCGTCGGCATCGGTCTCGGCATCGCCTCCGCCGTCAGGCCGCACTCATGGCTGGACCACGCGGGCACGGCCACTTCCATCTTCTGTCTCGTCATGCCGAGTTTCGTCTTCGCAGTGCTCTTGCAATTCTTCCTCTCTGTGCGGCTCGGTCTCTTACCGACCGGAGGGTGGGACGGTCCGCTCAACTGGATTATGCCCGTGCTCGCAAACTCTCTCGCGCCCGTTCTGGTCTTGCAGCGTTACACGCGTTCGAGCATGAGGGACGCGATGCGCGCGGGCTACGTGCGGACAGCGCGGGCCAAGGGCCTGGGCAGGCGACGAATTATGTTCGTGCATGTTTTCAAGAACGCGTTGACGCCCGTGCTGACGGTCGGCGGCCCGCTCGCCGCCGGACTCATCACGGGTTCTTTCTTCGTCGAAAGCATCTTTCGGATTCCGGGCATCGGCTTCTACTTCGTCTCGGCGATAGGACACCGTGATTACCCCATGATTATGGCGACGACGCTCGTTTGGGCCGCCGTCATCAGCACGGCCTATCTCGTCACGGACCTCCTCTACGCGCTCGCGGACCCCAGAGTGACGCTCACGAAGGAGCGATGAAAAGTACGAAGGAGAAATCAAATGGAAGCGACGATGCGCGTGGCGGAACATCTCCCGTTGAAGAAAAGCCAGCACAAGCCGCTGCGCCTTTTCTGGCTGCGCTTCAAAGGCAACAAGCTTGCGATAGCAGCCCTCTGCTTCATCATCCTCGAAGTAGCCGTCGCTCTCTGCGCGCCGTGGCTCGCGCCCTACGACCCTTACCAGGGCGATTTCGCGGCGACGTGGCAGACACCAAACTCCGTTCACTGGCTGGGCACTGATGATTTAGGACGAGATGTCCTCTCACGTCTCATCTACGGCGCGCGTATTTCCATCAGCGTCGGCGTCCTGAGCCAGTTCGCGATTGCGCTGGTCGGCTTACCGATTGGCGCGCTGGCAGGCTTGAGGGGCGGACGCGTTGATTATCTCCTGATGCGAATCATAGACGTGCTCTCATCGCTCCCGGTGATGCTCTTTTACATTCTGCTGATGGTCGCGCTGGGGGCTGGCTTCGGCAATCTGATAATCGCCATGACGGCGACGGGCTGGATCGGGATGGCGCGTCTCGTGCGCGGGCAAGTGCTCTCGCTCAAAGAGACTGACTACGTGCGAGCGGCGCGCGCGATGGGCGGCGGGACGCGGCACATCATCACGACTCATCTCCTGCGTAATGCCATGACTCCGGTCATCGTCTCGCTCGCGCTGGGCATCCCCGGCGCGATGTTCGCGGAAGCGGGGCTGAGCTTTCTCGGTCTCGGCATCCCTTCGCCGCAGGCGTCATGGGGACAGATGATCGGCATGTATCAGGCTTACATCCGCACGGCCTGGCATCTCACAGTCTTCCCCTCCCTCTTGCTCGCCCTCACGATGCTCGCCTGGTTCTTACTCGGCGACGGTATCCGCGATGCGCTCGACACGAACGCCCCCGGCGGCTCCGCTTAGTTTGGAGAAATATCCGGTCACGATGATTCTTCTGTGGGAGGGCGAACAACATTGCCTGTTGTTTCGTTTAAATCTATATTCCCGTGATGGACATTATCGCCGCAGGCACAATCATCGCGCATTACCGCATCGTCGAACCGCTCGGAGCGGGCGGCATGGGCGCAGTTTACAAAGCGCATGACGAGCGGTTGCAACGCGTCGTCGCGCTCAAAGTGCTCCTGCCCGATGCCGTTTCTCTGGAGGACCGCCGCCGCCGTTTTTTTCAGGAGGCACGCGCGGCCTCCGCCCTCAATCATCCACATATCCTTACCGTCTACGAAGTGGGAGAGGTTGACGGCAAGCCTTACATCGTCATGGAGTATGTGCAGGGAGAGACCCTGCGCCAGAAGATTGCGTCCGGGTCTTTAACCATCAAAGAGACTCTGGAGATTGCGATACAGATTGCCGAAGGTCTGGCGAAAGCGCACGAATACGGCATCGTGCATCGTGATTTGAAGCCGGAAAATCTGATGATTACGCGGGACGGCTACGCCAAGATTCTGGACTTCGGACTGGCGAAGCTCATCGAGCAAAGGCAGCGCACGCTGACGGCAGACAGCGCGGAGAAGACGCTTATTCAAGTCAAGACGCAATCGGGGATGATTCTCGGAACGGTCAATTACATGTCGCCGGAGCAACTGCTCGGCCAGCGCGTTGATTTGCGCTGCGACATCTTCTCCTTCGGCATCGTGCTCTATGAAGTGCTGACGGGCCAGTGTCCCTTCGCTCATCAAAACAGGATAGACTCGATGCACGCCATCCTGCACGAAGAGCCGAAGCCGCCGCACGACATCAAGTCCGATTTGCCCTTCGACCTGCAAAGGATTCTCTTCAAGGCTCTGGCGAAAGAGCCGAAGCATCGCTATCAAACGATTAAAGAACTCTCATCCGACCTCAAGGCTCTCAAACGCGACCTCGAACTGGGCCGGACCATAGTAGTGCCGCAGGGCAAAACCAGACTGGTCCTGAAACACAGCATCGCGCCGGGGCGACGCGCTCCCAAAATAGATTATGAGAAGGAACTGAACGAGTCGCAGTATCAGGCGGTGACGACGATTGATGGCCCGCTCCTGATTGTGGCCGGGGCCGGGACAGGCAAGACGCGCACGCTCGTCTATCGCGTCGCGCGTCTCGTGGAAGCGTCCGTCCGTCCAGAATCAATTTTGCTCCTGACCTTCACGCGGCGGGCTGCGACGAGCATGCTGGCACGCGCTGCCGCGCTGGCTGACGAACGTTGTCAGAGAGTATCAGGCGGCACGTTTCACTCTACGGCTTATGCCATCCTGCGAAAGTATCCTGAGATGGCGGGCATCGAACGCGCCTTCACCGTGCTCGATTCGAGCGACACGGAAGACTTGATAGACTTGCTGCGGAGGCAGATGCGCCTGACGGGCAAAGACCGTCGCTTCCCGCGCAAGAGTACCATCTGCGCGATCTTCAGCATGGCGGCCAACAAACTGCTCTCGCTTGATGAGGTGATCAAGCAACACTACGCGCAGTTCACTCAGGAAGGCCAGGACCTCGCGCTGTTGTTCAAGGCATTTGAAGATTATAAGCGCGGGCGTTCGATGCTCACTTACGATGACCTGCTCGTGCGCCTGCGCGAAGCGCTCGAAGAGAGCACGGAGTTGTGCCAGCGGCTCTCGGAGCAATATGGCTACATCATGGTGGACGAGTATCAGGACACCAATCGTTTACAGGCGCAGATCGTGCGACTGATGACGCCCGCGCATGACAACGTCGCCGTGGTCGGTGATGAATGCCAGGCTATCTATTCGTTTCGCGGGGCCAGCTTCAGAAACATGCTGGAGTTCCCTGAGCTTTTCCCGCAGGCGCGCGTCATCAAGCTGGAAGAGAATTTTCGCAGCACGCAGCCTGTCCTCGATGTCGCCAACGCGATTATCTCAGAGGCGCAGGAAGGCTACGCGAAGCGTTTATTCTCGGGCATGACGGAAGGACCGCTGCCGCTGCTCGTCTCCGCGCGTGACGAGAATGAGCAGTCGCGTTTCATCGCGCAACGCATAGAAGAATTGCGCGAGGAAGGCGTCGCGCTGACCGACATGGCGGTGCTCTTTCGCGCCGGTTCTCACTCGTTCGATTTGGAAATCGAACTGGGCAAACACGGCATCCCCTTTCGCAAGTTCGGCGGGATGAAGTTCGCTGAATCCGCTCACATCAAAGACGCGCTCTCGTTCCTGCGCGTGGCGCTCAACCCTGCGGACACGCTCTCATGGTTTCGCGCGCTCAAATTACTGGACCACATAGGCGATGCGACGGTCGAGCAGATACTCTTTCATCTGGGCGTCGAGAGACAGGACTTCAGGACGATGAAGGCGAAGGAGAAATTGTTCAATAAGCTCAAGCAGTTTCCCGCGCGTGCCAGTTACAAAGATCAACTGATTCGTCTCGCGCATGTGCTGCGGACCACGCTCGAACACAAAACTCCGCACGCGCAACTCTCCACGGTCCTGCGTCTCTACAGGCCGATTCTGAAATCCAAGTACGATGATTACCCGCGCCGTCAACGCGACCTTGAACGTCTCCAGGCGATTGCGAAAAGATACAAGAGCGCGGCGGAGTTGCTGGCGGATGTGGCGCTGGACCCTTCGGACACAGTGCAGGCCAAGGCGCTGACGCGCAGAGGCGGTTTCGTCACGCTCTCAACCGTGCATTCGGCGAAAGGTTTGGAGTGGAACGCGCTGTTCGTAATCTGGATGACGGACGGCTGGTTTCCCTCTACGCGCTCCTATGATGAGTTTGAGGATTTGGAGGAAGAGAGACGTTTGCTCTATGTCGCCACGACGAGGGCCAAACAGCATCTCTACTTCACTTATCCCCAGAGCGCCTACAGGGGCGGGCCGGATTCCCTGCCCGTCGTCTCACGTTTTCTGGAACCAATCCCGGCGCAGATTCTGAGTCGCGCGTCCCTCCTGGATGGCCCTGGACAGGCGTGACCGACGCTCCTACTCCCGCGCGAGAAATTCCCGAATCAGCCGTTGCTCATGCTCGTCTTTGCGGATGGGAGCGCCGTGTCCTGCATGACGCTCCACTGCCTGAGAGTCACAGCGCCTCATCACGCAGATAAGCCTGACCGTCACTTTTATCTTCCATCTCAACACCTAGCCTGATACTTCCCCGGAAAATTTTAGTAAAACTTCCGAGCTTAAAGTTGAAGCCGCCTCGTTTTTTCACGCTCGTGATGCCGTTGGTCCTGACCGCGAGCCGTTAGTTTAACCACACCTTCAAAGGAGATGTCCGATGCATCGTCACACTTCCCTGCTCTTCCTGCTGGTCGCGCTGGTCGCGCTCAGCGTCGCAACCTGGAGCGGTTGCGCCACGATGAACACCGATGGAAAATCCCCCATCGCGTCTACGTCAGAGTCCGCCACTGCCGCCAACACTACTACTGCGTCGAGCACTGGAAAACTCCCCGTCACCTCGCCCTCTGCGGACGCGAAAAAGGAGTTTCTACAGGGGCGCGACCTCGCCGAAAGATTGCTCGCACAGGATTCCATACAGCATTTTGATAAAGCCATCTCGCTCGACCCGAACTTCGCCTACGCGGAACTGGGCCGGGCCAACGCCGCGCAGAGCGCTAAGGAATTTTTCGATCATCTGAAGAAGGCCGTGAGCTTGCAGGACAAGGCTTCGGAGGGCGAGCGCCTGCTCATTCTCGCCACCGAAGCGGGAGCCAACGGCAATGTCACGAAACAGAAAGAATATCTGGACAAACTCGTGGCCGCCTACCCGAACGAAGAACGCGCGCACTTCAATCTGGGCGGTTATTATTTCGGCCAGCAGGATTACACGCAGGCTATAGAGCAGTACAAGAAGGCGAACGAACTCGCGCCGAATTACTCGCCCGCCTATAACATCCTCGGCTATGCTTACAAGCAAAACGGTGATTACGCCAACGCCGAGCAAGCCTTCAGGAAGTACATAGAGTTGATACCCAACGACCCGAACCCGTATGACTCCTACGGCGAACTATTGCTCAAGATGGGCAAGTACGAAGACTCTATGACGCAGTATCGCAAGGCGCTCTCCATTGACTCCAACTTCATTAATTCCCATTTCGCCATCTCCGCCGCCCTCATGTACTTGGGCAAGCCTGACGAAGCGAAGGCGGAGCTACAGAAAATCACAGAGAAAGCGCGCAGCGACAATGAGCGGCGGACCGCGCTCTTCGGGATGGCGGTCGTTGACGTTGACAGCGGCAAGCTGGACAGGGCGCTGGAGGATATAGACAAAGAGTACGCCGTCGCGTTGAAGATAAATGATGTCGCGGCGATGACGGCTGATCTTCAAACAAAGGCGACCATCATGCTTGAGGCCGGAAAGTATGCGGAAGCCAAGGATGTCTTCGAGCGTATCCTCAAGCTGACGGAAGGCTCCACGCTCTCTCAGGAGATTAAGGACAACACGAAGCTCTTTCATCATTACAACCTGGCGACGGTCGCGCTGGGGATGAAAGATTACAAGACGGCGAAGGCGGAGGCGGAAGAATTTCGCAAATGGGCCGAGACATCCAAAAATCCCGCGCAGGTCAGGCAGTCGCACCAACTCGCGGGCATGATTGCGCTGGCGGAAAAGGATTACGACAAAGCCATCACCGAACTCCAGCAAACCGGCCAGCAGAATCCGCAGAACTTCTATCGTCTGGCCCAGGCTTATCAGGGCAAAGGCGACAACGCAAAAGCCAAGGAGTTCAACGCGAAGGCCGCCGGATTCAATTCACTGCCGCAGTTGAATTATGCTTTCATCCGCACGAAGGCCCAAAAGATGGCAGCCGACACCAAAGCCTGACGAAGACAGGGACGACAGCGCCCGCGCAAGTTAATACCAAGTTGCAATAGAAAGAGCGGTCAGTCCCGCCTGCTTCAGCCGGGCGGGTCCTCACAGGGCGACGACCCGCCCGGCTGAAGCAGGCGGGACTGACGGGAGTAGCACTCTTTTGCAAACCGCTATAAGCTGACACCCCGCTCGCTCTGGCGCGGGATGAGGCTAGGCAAAAAAGAAGGCCGACACATTTCCTGTGCGGCCTTCTTCTATCTTCAAGCACGCGGGTTTTACGGTACGACTACAATATCTCCGGCCCCTGCTTTGACATCGGCAAAGTCGTAGGACGTGACAGGGAAACTCCCCGTGCTGATCGTCTCATCTCTCGGATAGACCACGCCCACATCGTCTTTGCGCTCGGCATCGGTCGCGACCCATCGCATCCCCACCCCGTCGTCTACTTTCCGCTCCGCATCCGATGGAGTCCAGTCCCTTCTCACCGGATTATAAATGCCCCACGTCATCTTGTCCGGCACTCTGCCGTTGGTTCCGTTGTCTTCGACCGTGAGCAGTACGCGCTGCCCGATGAGGCTTCTGATGGTGGAATCTATGACGGTTCCGCTCATCACCGCCTGATTCTTATTGACCGCCAGATCATCAAAATTTGCTTTGATAGAATAACCCGCATAGGTCTCCTTAAAAACAGGGTCGCCGGTGCCGTCCACGTCCTGGTAGGAAACCTTCGCTTCGTCGCTGAAAAACTCCGTCCCGGCGGCGCCGCCGTTCGTTTGCGTTTTAGCGTCGAACTCTACGTACTTCGTATAGCCATCTTCAAATGAAAACTGGTAAGTGCCGCTCGCAGATTGTCCAGCCGTCTGGGCGGAAGACGACTGAGGTGCGATGAAAGCCAGCATGAAGAGTGCCAGAAGCGAGGTCAATGTAATGCTTTTCATTAAGTAACTCCTTAATCTCAAAATAGTATCCGCAAGGTTGGTGTTCCAGGAATTTCAAAAAAAGCGCGATGAGCCATCCTGTTTCAAAGGTCCACGCTTTTAAATCGCAAATATCAGACGTGCGGCGGCGCCGCTTTTGCGAAAAGTTATCATTCATTTCAGGTTGGTGACAAGACCTCGCGGCGCTCAACGTCCACGGCGCACTTCTCAACATGATTTGCCATGCCCGCCGTGTGTTGGCATGATGTGACGGGCAAACCCAGGCGAATCAAGATGCCTGATGACGCCATGTCGTGATGACGCTATGTCCTTCGCGGGCTTTGCCTGCTTTTTTGTAGCTCATGCCGTAGACGGCTTAGCCTCCGCCGTCGGGCCGGATGATGGTCCCTACTGTGAACTGGTTTTAAACTGAGGTCTGACAAAAGTTTGAGAAGAACGCATTTGACACTCCGCCCCAGATACCTTTATCGTGACGCTCACAGGGCTGAAAGGTTTGCAGAGAGAGATGGAAGATAAACTGACAGAAGAGACTCAAGAGGCATACATGCGAGCCGCCGCGTCTGCGCGTGAGGCTGCCGCAAAAGCCAGAGAAGCAGCCCAGGCTTACGATCTCCTCGCGGAGCAACTCCTCGCCGGTCAGGTCGTCGAAGCCAGTAACACTCATTACGAGGCGACCCGGAAATTCGCGCAGGCCAGTGATGCGGCCTCCACCTGCGAAGAGTGGCTCACTCAGAGCGGCGACCCCGCTTGAATGCCTCCGAGTCCGAAATGCCTGCCAGTCCGATGATCAATAAATCACTCAGGCCCGTAAACATTCGTTGAAGAGAATCATTACCTGTTACAGGTCGGAGAATTCGAGACGCAGTCGCTCACCCATGTCACATAATTGGCGACCCTCGTATAAATTCCAACTTTATTCGGGCGCGCGCAACCGTCACCCCAACTCACCACCCCGGCAAGCTTCGGTTCGGTTTCGGTTTGGACTGTTAAAGGGCCACCGCTGTCGCCTTGACATGCATCCTTGCCCCCTGCCAGGACGCCCGCGCAGATCATGTTATCCGTAATCCTGCCGTCATAGGAAAGCGGGCGATTACAAAAAGCGCGCGGGACAAATGGAAGATCATCCAGATATCTTAAATCAAGGACCCGACCGCCTCCTTCCTGTGTCACGCCCCAACCCGTGACGACAAGAAAAGCGCCGTCCGTCAAAATGCTGCTTTCAGCGACAGGTGTGAGTAGCGGCACGGCTCTTATCTGATCGCTCATCGGTAGCGGGTCCAGGAGTTCAATCAGCGCGATGTCGTTGTTTTGCGTGTTAGTGTCATAACTCTTATGGACGATGATACGTTTGACATTGCGTCTGGTCGCTTCCGCAACCAGACGATTGGTTCCAGCGGTAATGATCACCTTCGAGGGAGTTAGTCCTTCTGTACAATGGGCCGCCGTAATAATCCATCTCTCCGAGTAGACAGAGCCTCCACAGAAATGAGCGTAATAAGGATCGGCAATCCAGGAGACGCCCAGCGACACCTGCCACGGAAACGCCCCGGCTGGTGCCTGTTTACCTCCCACAATCTTCGCTTCCTGCTTATCCAGAAAACGCCTGACCGTCTCCATGTACGGAACAGACCCCTGCAAAGCCGAATCCTGCTCTAGCGGGACGTTTGCCGAACGCTGTGGGTCTGCGACACGCTGCGGGATTGTGGCGCGCCGGGAATTGTTTGTTCGCTGAGCGTATGTGTTGTGTCGTGCCGCAACCGACATGAAAGAGAAGAGCACAATAGCAACTACAAGTTTGGTCAATGAAGGTGAACGATGCATGCCTTAATTCCTCCAGCTTAATTTTAGCGAATACCAAAGAATCGGATTCTCACTCCATCGCCGGAGAAATCCGCTTTGCCAGCGACGGATGTCACGCGACGGCCATCAATGCCCGCGTCTTTGAGGATGTATTCAGCGTTGACCAGTCTGATTGCGCGCGTCTCCTGTTCCGCCTGGTCCTCTATCTGTGCGGTCGAGAGCGAAACCCAGGTAATCTTCCAGCCTTGCGCTTTCAGATCAGCGATGGCCTCCTGGATGGGGACGGGATTGACAAGCTCAGGGATGCTATGAGGGCGTGGCGGGACGATAATCTCTTTGAGAGATTGACCTAGCTCCAGCGGCGCAGGTGTCGCGAGGGTCTCAGGAACTCTGATAAAGACCGACGAGGTGTCTCCAGGAGTCGTCGCCCTCAGGTAAATATTTTTATCGGTTCCAGATGTGATGCCGTCTACCTGTAATTGGGTTCCGGTGGGAATGCGCTCGACAATTGTTGCAGAGATGTCAGGGTCCGCACGACCCACTAACGTTTGCGTCGCGACCACGGTCTTGTGAGCATCTATACTCGCCAGACTAAACTCAAGCGAATCGCCGGACGGTTTTGATGTTCCAGAGGGCACAAGTCCGATTGCCGTATCCGATAGATTCCGAAGGTCCTGCTCCTGACTCTCTTCTAGAGAACGGGTGAAGGCGATGGACGAGATTGACAGGCGACGCACGCTGAGACGAGCCATATTGTGAGAACTCCATGCGCGGTCAATGGCAAACGGCGAGGCCGACGTGTATCGAGCCGCAAGCTCGTTATTCAGACTATCGTCGAGCCATTTGCGACAGGCAGCCGAATGGCGGCTGACAGAATAACGATAACCAAAGATCTCGATCTTTTTAGGGTCTCTGGATTCCAACGTAGAGCGCCACACTTCCCTCTGGTCTTCAAGATTCTTCAACGTCGGCTTCAAGTACGGATCGGTCTTTGACCAATCAATTTTCCCAGGGTCCTGTGTGCCGCTGGTGGACGTGACGACTTCAGCGGAAATCTCATCGAAGATGGAACGAAAGGGTTCCCCCTCCGTACCTATATGCTCGGTGAGAGCCTTCGTGAAAATACTGAGTTGTTCGGGATTGGAAAATCCCTCCGCAATTTCGCCAGGCTTTGTGGCGTAAACGATAAAGGTGTTAATTGACTGGCGGCTGACTTGCGGTGTTTTGTAGCCCTTGCTCACGAGATTGCGTCCCTGTTCATCATTGATGATGAACCCGCCGATTGAGCGACAGGCATCAATGAAAAACATTATGAGGCCGGGTTTATGGCTCGCTATCAGGTCTTTGAAAGCATCCACGGAGATGGCATAACTGGTGACTTTCGATGTGGTGATAGAGAGCGGCAGGTCCGTCGGCGCGAGAAAATTGTCTGGACCGAAGGAAAAGCCGTGACCGGAGAAATAGAAGACGACCAGATCTCCCACGTTAATCTTTCTGCGAAAGTCCGGGAGGACCACGTCCTCGAAATTACTCAGCGTCGGAACATCAGGATAGTAAACAACGTCAAAGCCAAGCTCGGTTAAGCGTTGCCTCATCATCTCCGCATCGGAGATTGAGCTTGCGATAGATGACAGATTTTTATAGTTCGCATTCCCTATCACCAGCGCCACTCTTTTCGGGTCTTGTTCAAAAAGATAGTCCTGGCTAATCGCACTCGACGCGTGCAACATGATAGTCAATAGGCACGCTAACGAAATCAGCGCATAACGCGCGAAGCGTGCCCCGTCTTCGCTTCTCCGAAGGGCCAGAAAGGTAATGTGTCGTCGCATCATGAGGACTCCGGCTTTATTAAAATGCGGACCTCGCCCCTGCTGACTGAGCGAGTTCATCCAGCGTATCGTCAGTATGATAAATTTCCAGTTTCGACCACCGGGAATCCCGTTGGCGCTCGCCCTGGCGAAATGGCGAGCGCCGCTGCCAGTCCGGCGCGGGGAATTATCGCACCGTATCTTTGAAGCTCTTCGGGTCTTTGATTTTTTTCGGTTCGACATAGCCCTCGTAATAGGAGAACTTGTCGGAATAGACGACCGCCCCGGACTTTCTGTAAAGGGTATACTCGACGATGACGCCGCCGCTATGATCCACCCTGGCACCGCTGAAATATCTCAAAAGATTTTTTCTGGTGCGGTTGTTGCCGCCAGCGCTCACGGACTTCACTTCCAGCCAATAGCTTTGGTTGTCGCTCATCGCGTTCTCAATGTCTTCCGACTTAATGAAGAGCGCCAGTGCGTTAACCCCATTAGCATCCACTTTGATGAACTCGTTGACAAAGCTTAGAAACCTTTCGTTCAGGTCAGTCAGCAACTTGACATCCGCTGTGATCTGTTTGATTCGCGCCTCAACAGGCTCAACAGTCTTCTTCAGCGTCTCGATTCCGGTCTCAAGGTCGGCCTGCGGTCGCAGCTTGGAGAGTTCGACTCGCAGCCGCGCCATCTCTAATTTTAAGTTTCGCCGGACGAAGGGATTTTTTTCTTTCTCCAGGGCGGATTGAAGGTGTGTTATTTGCTCTTGTAGGCCCTTCACATGTTCCAACTCGGCTTCCAGTTTCGCCTTCTCTTCGGATGGCTCCTTGATGCTCTTGCTGAGTTTGTCCTTGAGCGCATTCTTCGCCTTAATAATTCTATCCGCCTCGGCCTTAAAGATGTACAACTCGCCGATAATCGTCACGGTTGGCGATTTCCCCTCGGATGGATCCAGCCTGGGAGGAAACACCTCCGGGTAATAAAGATTAACGTTGCTTGGACCGTACTCGTTTTTCAAAGCCCTGAAGAATTCGGCGACGAGAGCGCTCTCATCTATCGTGACGGACCTGCCCTCAATCTTGGTGTCTGTGCGAAAGAGCGCCGCCAAATCTATGAATGACTTCAGGAAGGTGGTCCCGGCAGCGAAGGCGCTCGGAATTGCCGCCGGAAGGACCAAAGACATGGCCCGCGTATTTCCAGTGAAGTTGCGCGGCATGCCCCTCGGATCACAATATCTATCTTTGAATGCTTGTTCCGTATCTGTATTGGTAACAGGGCAGAGCAGGTCTTGATACTGCTGCTTTATATCTTTGACCTGCCCTTCAAAGGCCGGAAAGAGCGCCTGGTAGAAGCGCCAGTCCTTGATTATCTGGGAGTCGTACATGGCGATGTTCACCGGATTCCCGTCGGCATCACCATCGGTCATGCTCCCGTCTTTACCATTGCGTTGCCGGGCATGGGCTGCGAGACGAGTTTCGATGTCTTTACTGATCTTATCTTTTATCTCTTTACCGATGCTGTCTGCGGCAAAGGACAGCGCCTTGTAAGAGACCATCTCCGTCTCAAGCTTCACGCCCGCGTCGAGCGTCGTGTTGCCTTCGAGCGCCGTCGCGGATGGTTTCGGAATTTCCGGGGTGGGCGTGGGTTGCGGCTGCGCGTCCCGAATGGCCTTCTTAGCCAGTTCAATATCTTTGCGTAACTCGATGAGCCTTTTCTCTTCCTGTAGCCTGAGTTCTTCTTCGGTTGGCGTCGGCGTCGGCGACGCTGAAGGCGTCTGCGCATAACTACGGGCTGCGCCGCCCATGAGGGTGAAAAGCATAAAGGCGAGACAGCACAGCACTCTCAAGTGAGAGACTGGTCTGCGTACCGCCGCCGCCGTTGCCGTCAACCTCTGACCGGATTGGTCCACTCGACACTTCCTGATGTTTATTCCA
>DASYML010000139.1:0-9941 GCA_036009045.1 Pyrinomonadaceae bacterium | reverse complement strand
AGGCAGTGACAAGCTAAAGAGAAGTGATGAGTGATGAGTACTGAGTGATGAGTGCTGAGTGATGAGTACTGAGTCATGAGTAAGAGCTTGTCTCTTATGATTTGTCACTCATCACTCATCATTCAGTACTCATCACTTGTTTTTAACTTGTCACTTGTCACTGCTTTTGTTTACCATCATTTTTTCAAAAGATGGTGGAAAGCTCATATATCAACATCGCTGAAGGACTACGCGAGCGTTTCGCGCGTGCGCGGCGCGTGCTCGTGTTGACGGGCGCGGGCGTCTCCGCCGAATCCGGCGTGCCTACTTTTCGCGGCGGCGGCGGCACTGCTGTCTGGAAGGGGATGCCCTTCGACGTTATCTCGTCCGCGAGGATGTTGGAACAAGACCTGCCCGCCGTCTGGGAATGGTTCGATTACAGGCGCGGCGTGCTGGCAAAGCTCAGCCCGAATCCCGCGCACACGGCTCTGGCGAAATGGCAGGACCAATTTGAGAATTTCACGCTCGTGACGCAGAACATAGACGGCCTGCATCAAGCGGCTGGCTCGCGCGATGTGATTGAACTGCACGGGAATATCTGGCGCGCGAGATGCCTCGATTGCGGCGCGCGTTATGACGAGCGAACTCTGAACAACGATGAGCAGTCCATGAGCAAGATTGCGGAGCGCATCTGTCATAATTGCGGCGGGCACATGCGGCCCGACGTAGTCCTGTTCGGAGAGATGTTGCCCTCCGGCGCTTATGAACTGGCGGCGGAGCGTGCGCGCGAATGCGAACTCTGTTTCGTCGTGGGCACTTCGGCGCTCGTCTACCCGGCGGCGTACCTTCCAGAAATCGCACGCGCGTCGGGAGCCTACGTGGTGGAAGTGAACCCTGAGCCGACGCCGCTCTCCGGCCTCTGTGATGAAGTCCTGAGCGGTAAGGCGGGCGAAGTCCTGCCGCTCTTTGAAGCCTCATGAGAACGCTTTACTTCGACTGTTTTGCGGGCGCGAGCGGCGACATGATTCTCGGCGCACTGACGAGCGCGGGAGCCGACAAGGGTCTTTTACTGGACCAGCTAAAGTTGCTCTCCGTCGCCAACTACGAAGTTGAGTTCAGCACGGTGGACCGCAGCGGCATCAGCGCCACACGCGCCAACGTCCGCACGGCTGAAGAGCGGGCGCATCGTCACCTGAGCGACATTCTCAAGATCATCAACGATGCGGGCTTGAGCGATGGGGTGAAGGAACGCGCGGCGCGCATCTTCACCCGCCTCGCGGAAGCGGAGGCGCGCGTTCACAACATGCCAGTCGAGCGCATACACTTTCACGAAGTGGGCGCGCTCGATGCGATTATTGATGTCGTCGGCTCGTGCGTCTGTTTTGAACTGCTCGGCATCGAACGCTTCGTCTCGTCCGGCCTCCACGTCGGGAGCGGAATGGTCCAGATGGCCCACGGGCGATTCCCCGTCCCCCCGCCCGCCGTCGCGGAACTCTTGAAGGGCGCGCCCGTCTATTCAACTGACATCAAGGGCGAACTCCTGACGCCGACGGGCGCGGCCATCATCAGCACCGTGTGCGTTGAGTACGGGCCGCTGCCGCGCTTGAGAATTGACGCGACGGGATATGGAGCGGGCACGCGCGAGTATGAGAATTTCCCGAACGTCCTGCGCGTGATGATAGGCGAAGATGAAGCGAGCGCGCGTCAGGAAAGAGTGTCTGAAGAAAGCGCGAACGCGACTATTGATAAACGCTTGCTCATGGACGAACGCCTGTTCATGATTGAGACGAACGTGGATGATATGTCGCCGCAGGTCTTCGGCTATTTAATGGACCAGGCGTTCGCGCGCGGCGCGCTGGATTGCTATTACACGCCAGTGCAGATGAAGAAGAATCGTCCGGGCGTGCTCATCTCTATCCTGTGTCGCCCGTCCGAGCGCGAAGCCTTGAGCGAGTTATTGTTCAGCGAGACGACGACGCTCGGTCTGCGCTGCTACGAGGTCTGGCGGCGGGCGCTGGCGCGTGAGAGCGTGCAAGTCTCAACGCCTTACGGCATCATTGAGATGAAACTCGCGCGCCTCAATGGTCATGTGGTCAAAGCCTCGCCGGAGTATGAGCAGTGCCGCGAGGCCGCGCGGGCGGCGGGCGTCCCCCTGCGAGACGTGGAAGAATCTGCGCGCGTAGCTTTCGCGGGTTTAATGTCTGCGTCAAAACAAGAGGGTGAATGAAGCAGTGAAGGGAAGCAAACAAATGGGCACGGAATCTTCTGCTCCCGAAGCGTTGGAGAAAGCCTCGGAGACCGGGGCCGCTAAACTGGACCTGGAATTAATCGCGCGCGGCGTCCGGCTGATTCTCGAAGGCATCGGCGAAGACCCTTTGAGGGCCGGTTTGCTTGAGACCCCGCGCCGCGTCGCGGAGATGTTTGCCGAACTCACGGCGGGGATGCACGAAGACCCGCAAGAGCAGGTCGTGCCGCTGCCCGGTGAAAAACATGATGAGATGGTCATCGTCAGGGACATCAGCATCGCCTCTATCTGCGAGCATCATCTGGCGCCCTTTGTGGGCAAGTGCCACATCGCGTACATTCCGAGGGGCGGGCGTATCCTGGGCCTCTCAAAACTGGCGCGGCTGTCGGAGACCTTCGCGCGCAGATTGCAGGTCCAGGAACGGCTCACGACGCAGATTGCCAGCACGCTCTATGAGGGATTGAAGCCGCTCGGCGTGATGGTCGTCATCGAAGCGGAGCATACCTGCATGACCTTGAGAGGGGTCAAAAAATCCGGCGCGATGACCGTCACCTCCTGCGTGCTCGGCGGTTTCCGCAAAGACCCGCGCACGCGCGCAGAAGCGATGGCGCTCATTAAGGGAAATATTTGAGAGGGAGCAGGCGAGGTCGTGTTGGTTCAATTAATCTTGAGTGATTATGGAGGAGGCGTTCACCACCGCAGACACAGAGGACACAGAGGACGCACAGAGAAATGAATTTAAACCTCTGTGCTGACTCTGTGCGCTCTGTGTCTGCGGTGGTGAATCTCACTGTCACAGACGCTCAAGACTGGATTGATTCATTTTATCTAAAGGAAGAGTGTTCATGAGAGCATCGAAAATTTTGCTCGCCGCATTATTCGTCGCGGTCTCCGTGTGTGCGGCGTTGGCCCAACAGCGCGCGAGCGGTTCGGGATTGATTGACGAAAGGGCGCTCCGCGCGCATATCAAGTATCTCTCGGATGACTTGCTCGAAGGCCGTGGGACAGGGGCGCGGGGCGGAGAGTTGGCGGCGAAATATGTGGCGGCGCAGTTTGAAGCGCTCGGTCTCAATGGCGCTGGTCCGGGCGGGAGTTACTTGCAACAGGTCGCGCTCTTCGGCGTCAAGGCGGACCCGAACACGACGCTCAACGTGAGCGGGAACGGCAAGCAGGAGTCATTCAAGTTCGCGGATGAGTTCGTGGCTTTCACGGGCGCGCAGGTCTCTGAAGTCAACGTTGATGCGGAGATGGTCTTCGTCGGATACGGCATTGATGCGCCGGAGCAGCGCTGGAATGATTATAAAGGCGGCGCGGATGATTATCGCGGCAAAGTGCTTGTCATGCTGGTCAATGATCCACCAGCGACGGCGGCTGAGCCAAATCTCTTCGGCGGACGCGCGCTGACATACTACGGTCGCTGGACCTATAAATTTGAAGAGGGCGCACGCAGGGGCGCGGCTGGCGTTATCCTGCTGCACACGAACGAATCCGCGGGCTATCCGTGGAGCGTCGTGCGGACTTCAAACGGTTCATGGCGTTTCGACATCGCGCGCGGCGAAGGTGATAAGACCCCGTTTCTCAAGTTTCGTTCGTGGATGACGGACGAGTCCGCGCATCGCTTAATGAGTGCGGCGGGTCTGGATTTGGACCAATTAAGAAAGCAGGCGGCCTCGCGCGACTTCAAACCGGTCAAGCTCAATCTCAGGGCTGCGATTGATTTGAAGAGCGAAGTTAAAAAAGTTGAAGCGCCGAACGTGGCGGCCATCATGCCAGGCCGCGACCCGAAACTGCGCGACGAGTACGTGGTCTTTTCCGCGCACTGGGACCATCTGGGCATCGGCGCGCCGGATAAGCGCGGCGATAATATTTACAACGGCGCGGTGGATAATGCTTCGGGCGTCGCCAGCGTGATTGAGATCGCACGCGCGCTCGCGAAATTGCCCGCGAACGAAAAGCCCGGTCGCTCGATACTCTTTCTCATCCCGACGGCGGAGGAGCAGGGATTGCTCGGCGCGGAATGGTACGCGCGCCATCCTTTAATCCCGCTCAAAAAGACTGCGGCTGATGTCAACCTGGATTCAATGAACATACACGGACTGACGCGTAACTTCGTGCCGCTCGGCGCTGATCGCTCTTCGCTCAAGGCCGTGGTCGAGTACATCGCGCGCGAACGCGGGATGATCGTCTCGCCCGACCCAAGACCCGAACAGGGTTCCTTTTATCGCTCGGACCATTTCCCGTTTGCGAAGGTCGGCGTGCCCTCCATCAATCTCGAAGCGGGCGACGATTTTAAGGGGCGGCCCAAAGGCTGGGGCCAACAGCAGTTCGATGCCTACAACACGGCGCATTATCACCAGCCCTCGGACGAGTTCAGCGCAGACTGGGATTTCAGCGGCATCATTCAAGAGACGGACATCGCGCTCGCCATCGGTCGCCGCATCGCAGACATGAGCGAGATGCCGCGCTTCAACCCGAACGACGAATTCTTTAAAGCCCAACAGAGCAGGAAGTGAAAGCAGTGACGAGTGACGAGTGACGAGTGACAAGCAGGCAGAAGAGCTTATTGTTTTAACTTGTCACTCGTCACTTGTCACTGCTTTAGATGAGATGAAAACCTTTTACGTCACAACGCCGATTTATTACGCCAACAGCGAGCCGCATCTGGGCAGTTTGTATACGACCATCGTGGCCGATTGCCTGCGTCGTTTTCAGCGACAGCGCGGCTCTGAGACCTTTTTTCTGACGGGCACGGACGAGCACGGAATCAATATTCAACGCGTCGCGGAACGAAATAAACGGACGCCGAAAGAGCATGTTGATTCGGTCGCCGCACAGTTTCAGCAGATGTTCGCTATGTTCGGATTGGACAGGGAACACGGCGGCTATGACATCTTCATGCGGACGACCGCGCCCTTTCATTACGAGGGCGTGAGCCATCTCTGGCGACGCATCGCGGAGGCCAGGACGCCGCAGGGGCGCGACTGTATTTACAAAGGCCACTATGAGGGATGGTTCTGCGCGGCGTGCGCGACCTACAAGCCAGAGGGCGAATATCTCAAGCCCGAAAACGCGGGCGACCCGCCAAGTTGCATGGAGCATTTGACGCCGCTCGACCTTGTTTCGGAAGAGAGCTACTTTTTCCGTCTCGCGGATTTCGCGGACGCATTACTGGACCTGTATCAAACTCAGCCCAACTTCATACGACCGGAAGCAAGGCTTAATGAAGTCATCAGTTTCGTCAAGAGCGGCTTGCAGGACCTGTCCATCAGCCGCTTAAAGACGAGCGTCAGTTGGGGCATCCCCGTGCCGGATGACCCTGCGCATACTATGTACGTCTGGCTCGATGCTCTCTCCAACTACATCACGGCCATCGGCTATGGCAATCAGGAACGCGAAAGCGTCATCGGCTTTGAGAAGTTCTGGCCCGCAGTGCATCTCATAGGCAAGGACATCTTGCGACAACACGCTATCTACTGGCCCGCCTTTCTCCTCGCCGCAAGGCTTGAGACGCCGCGCACGGTCTTCGCTCACGGGATGTGGCAGGACCCGACCGGACGGCGCATGTCAAAGACGCTGGGAAATACGGTTGACCTGAACCTGCTGCATCGTCATTTTTCCAATGACATGTTGCGTTATTACTGTCTGCGCGAGATGGTCTTTGGTCAGGACGGCAAGTTCGGTTATGAATCAATCATCGAGCGCGCGAACTCGGACTTAGCGAGCGGTCTGGGCAATCTTTCCAGCCGCACGCTGACGATGATTCAGCGTTACTGCGAGGGCATCATCCCGTCGGGCAATATCGGCGAGGACAAATATTTGAACGCCAAGCGCGCTGGCGTGGACGCGGACCCGATGGCGCTGGCTTCCACGCTTGAGCACGCGCGCGACCAGTTCATCATGCACTTTGATGATTACGCGTTCAGCCGCGCGCTCGAAACAGCCTGGAGCATAGTGGCGCGCGTGGACAAAATCATCTCCGACGCGAAGCCCTGGGAACTGGCGAAGGATGAGGGACAGAAACAGATTCTGCACGCGATTTTGTACAGGGCTGCGGAAGCGCTGCGCTGGCTCAGCGTCCTGCTGCACCCCGTCATGCCGTCCGCAACGCAGAGTATCTTCGAGCAACTCGGTTTGACGGACGACCTGTCAAACTCGGACCCGTCAAAACTAACCTGGGGGGAATTAAAGGAGGGCACGCGGATAGGCGAAATCAAGCCGCTCTTTCCGCGCCTGGATAAAGGAAAAACTATGGCAGAGATACAGAAGGCGGTTGAGATGCAGAAGGCCGTTGAGCAATCTTCAGAGCAATCTTCCGGCTCGCACGCCACGGAGGCGGACGCGGTCGCGGGTGCGCCGACCATTGATGAGACGAAGCCCGTGCCGCCTGTGCGGGGCGCGACCGAAGCGTATGCCTTGAGCGGCGCTCAAGGGGCAATGGATGCGGGCGTCGTCAGCTTTATAGAGATAGGCGACTTCGCCAAAGTTGATTTGCGCGTCGGGGAAATCCTGACCGCCGAGCGCGTGCCCAAGTCCGACAAACTCCTGCGCTTTACGATTGACATAGGCGAGCCGTCGCCCAGACAGGTGCTCGCAGGGATAGCCGAATACTACGAGCCGGAAAAGATGATCGGGCGTAAGGTGGTCGTCGTCGCCAATTTGAAACCGCGTAAGCTGCGCGGCTTTGAATCACAGGGGATGGTGGTCGCCGCGTCCGTCGGCGAAGATGGCAGACCCGTCATCGCCACCTTCACGGAAGATGTTCCGAACGGCGCGAGGTTAAAGTGAAAGGCCCTTGACCGCAAAGAGAATTAACATGACCTCAATGAGAATTAAGAAGATGCCGAGACTGCTGGGATGGGCGTCGCTCTGCTTGATGCTGGCGTTGTGCTGCGCGCCTGTGCGAGCGCAGCGCAGGGGAGGGAAACGCCCGCCCGCGCCCGTCAAAAAACCGATTGAGTTAATCGCCAGAGTTGAGCCTGACACGAGCCTTGAGGAAGGCGGCTTCAAGGCGAACTTTCCAGACGTGCCCAGAAGAAGTGTCTCCAGGAATGAGACCGGGTTGGGTTCGCCGGATATTATCGAATACACACTGGATTGGGGCGAGGTGCAATATCTGGTTGACTTTCAGGATTATCAAGTTTCGATCACCGACCCATCGCAGCTTAAAGCAAGCTATGACAAGCAGAGTCAATTTATGCGCAACAACCCGGTCTTTAAAATAGTGCGCGAAAGAGATGTGACTCTGGATGGCAGGCCGGGACGTGAAGTCGTTGTAGAGCTTGAAGGCAATATCTTCTGGATGCGCCGGTTCATCTTCAATCAGAGAAATTATAAGGTCGAATTTGTCGTTGCTAAAGATGGCAAGGACACTGCCTCAATCGTCAACAAATGGGAGAAGAAGGCAACGGAATTTCTTGACTCTTTCAAGGTCGTCAAGTTGCCGCCGCCTCCCGCAACGCCTCTGACGCTGGATGTCAAATCCTTGCCCGCGAACTTCTGGGGCAAGGTCAACGATTCGACATACACGAATGAATTCTTTGGTTTTTCTCTTTCCATTCCGCCCTCCTGGCATGTCATGAGGGAGACTGATGGAGAGCTAGTGATAAGCGGGCGCAGCGAAACCAGCAGGAAACCTGTCGAGTCAGGTGTGGATTCCGTGGTGACGATTTTTGGCCTCACCAGATTGCCTTTCGGCGAAGTGAATAATGCTTCGTTCCTGTTCCTGGCGGAGAAACTACCCTCTGCCTCCATCACGGCGGATGAATATGCCAGGGCAGGCCATCACTTGGCGAGCGTCACTATGCCTGACGTGATCCTGCATGAGATTCATCCGATTAAGCTTGGCGGAACGGACTTCGCGACTTTTACAGTGGAGATGAAAAGGAGCGAGCTTCTCATCAAACAGAAAGTTTACATGACCACCAGAAAGGGTTTTGGCCTCTCGCTGATTATAGGTTACGCGGATGAAAAAGAGTTGCCTACGCTGAATGGCATTATTGAGTCCTTGAAGTTTCAGTAGACAAAATTCCGCTCCCCGCTCCTGCACATGTTCATAGACTCGCACGCGCACATTGATGGACCAGAATACGACGCGGACCGCGACGAGATGATCGCGCGTGCGCACGAGGCTGGCCTGCGCGCCATTCTCAACATAGGGACGGGCGAGCCTCTGAGCGGCAGCTTCGAGCGCGCGTTGGCAGCGGCGGAACATTACAGCGAAGTTTACGCGGCGGTCGGAGTTCATCCGCATGACGCGCGTCTCTTTGACGAAGGTGCCGAGCAACTTCTCCGGCGTTTGATAAGTGGCAGCGAGCGCGTCATCGCGTGGGGTGAGATAGGGCTTGACTATCATTACGACCATTCGCCGCGCGATGTCCAGCGTGAGGTGTTCGCGCGCCAGTTGCGTCTCGCGCGCGAAGCCGGGTTGCCCGTCATCATACACTCGCGCGAGGCCGATGATGAGACGGTGAGCATCCTGCGCGCGGAGTGGGATGGCGCGGGCCTGGGCGGCATCATGCACTGTTTCGGCGGGTCAGAATTAATGGCCCGGAGCGTTTTGGAACTCGGCTTCATGATTTCCTTCGCCGGAAACGTGACCTTCAAAAAGGCCCTTCATCTGCGCGAGGTGGCGCGCTACGTCCCGCTTGAGAGATTATTAATCGAAACGGATTGCCCGTTTCTCACGCCCGTGCCTTTTCGCGGGCGACGCAACGAACCCGCGCGCGTGGTAGAGGTCGCGCGTTATCTGGCCGAACTTCATTTGATGGAGACGGCTGAGATGGGCCGCCTGACGGCGAACAATTTTCTGCGCTTCTTCAATCTGAAATTCAACGAAGACGGACTCAAGCCCGTTGATGCTTATGTGCCCGCCGTGTGAACGGAGTAGAGGGGAGTGGTTCAATTTGGTCTTGAGTGAGTGGGACAGTAAGATTCACCACCGCAGGCACAGAGAACACAGAGTCAGCACAGAGTTAAGCATTCAACTCTCTGTGCTGACTCTGTGCGCTCTGTGTCTCTGTGGTGGTGAACGCCCCTTTCATATTCTCTCAAGGCACATGGAACCACTATCGAGCAGATTATGTGCTTTCACGCCCGGCGCATTTGATGTTATGCTCGCGCGTTGAAGGCGAAGAGTTTCAGTTTGCGTCGTCCTGTTGATGAAGGACAGATGAGAGGACGACGAGCGATAGTTACGGACATTTATGGCCCAACAAAATTCATTCGACATCGTTTCAGAGGTTGATCGCGCGGAGATTACCAACGCCATTAATCAAACCGTCAAAGAAGTCCGGCAGCGTTTCGATTTCAAGGGCAGCGCCGCTAACGTCGCTCTCGAAGAGAAAGAGTTAGTCCTCACGGCTGAAGACGAAACCAGGCTGCGGAACATGAACGATATTCTTCAGCAGAAATTGGTGAGACGCGGCGTGCCGCTCAAAGCCTTCAGCTACGGCAAGGTGGAACAGGCGGCGGGCGGAACGGTGCGCCAGCACGCGGCGATTCAGCAGGGCATCCCACAGGAAAAAGCCAAAGAGATTGTCAGATACATCAAGGACACGAAGGCCAAAGTGCAGTCCGCCATCCAGGGCGATGTCGTCCGCGTCACGGGCAAAGACAGAGACACCCTGCAAGACATCATCGCCAAACTCAAGGCCAAAGATTTTAATATTGATATGCAGTTTACCAACTATCGTTCAAACTGAAAGAGAGAGGCTGGAGA
>DASYML010000138.1:0-25280 GCA_036009045.1 Pyrinomonadaceae bacterium | reverse complement strand
AGTGGAGCGAAAGCTACAATCAGGCTCGTCAGTTCGGAAGGCAGTGGCAGCATCGAAAGACCTCTCTTGGCGGAGTTGGTCAATCAGCTTACGCTGTCTTCCGTTTTATTTTCAAAGATCGGAAATGGATAAAGTCGAGCTAAGTACAGCTGGAGAAGCTTGTAGTTTCGCTGTAGAACCCAGTTGATCTCAGCGGAGGAATGAACGTGGAAGTAGAGGTCGAAAGGAGAGGCATGTTCTTCGCATGGAGGGCAGAGCCATTTGCCGTCGCTTCCTAACTGATATCGGTTGGGGCTCTTTTTCGACAGCTTAAGCAACTTATCTTCGGGTTTCCACTCTTCCCACCCGGCTGAGTTCTGGCAGAGCACGAAGAAGTCCGCCGTGTAGATGTGGCCGAGTGTCCTTCCGTTCGCCCCCTTGTAGCTAATGGTGAAGGAAGGAGGTTGGTCCCAGAGCTCAAGGACGTCATCGTCGCGTATTCCAGCATCAGAATGGCAGGACCTTCGACCGTGCGGCTCTCGTACTGGACCGAGTGATCCATCTTCCGGCTTTGGTTGAATACACCCCTGACGTTGCCCGCCCTGCTTTGCACGCGTCTCGCGGGTGGCGATGATCGTATGTGCCTGATTTCTTCTTTAGCTTTTTCAGAGAGATTTAATCGTTTACACCACTCTTCAAATTTAGTGTCACTTAACACTTTGAACTCCTTTCTTTGTCATCAATTATGATTTCAACTCGAACACACTGTTTTCTTTAGCTTGTCCCCGTTTTTTGCAGCATCGCTTGGACACACGTATCTTTGGTACGCCTTCGGGTTTGTCGATAAAAGGTCATCCTTAGGCAGACAGAGTTCCGCCGCCACTATATTTAACAATGGAAGGTAACAGGATTAGATATGGAGAAGGTTTTTGTAGTAATCCAGATTAATCATGGCAGTTTGGTGGCTCACCTGGAACAGGTCTGCGACATCGAACTGTGGATCACTTAACCGAACGTACTTCTTAAGAAGAACTTTTGGAAGGAGCAGGTCTCCGGCGAAGGTGTCAGCTTCAACTTCTCTCGGATCTTTACCCATTTTGGTAAGCCCTCTATTTGTGGAGCCTCCGGCGGCATAACGATCTTCAAGGACGAGTATTTCGCCTTCTAAAAAGTTGTAGAGTTCGTGCGCGAGGGAGAATCACTGGCGGGTTAGCGGCAGGTTCTTGTTGATAACGGCAACGATGCGTCCTTAACTGGAATAATTAATGCATCTACGTCATCAGGAAAGAAATCAACCTCATCATAGTCGAGCCTTTCGTTTTTAGCTATGAGCCTAACATCTACGGGAGGCTTAGTTATCCCGGAACGCGCAAAGACAAGCCGAGCCAGCTTCCTTGCATGATCGCGGTGAGGGTAAGAGATAGCTTCCGACATAGTGCGAGCCTATTGAAGAAGATGCATTGCTTGTCGACGTTGAAGTTCTTCACGAACATCCTTTATCCAGCTGATAATCTCTGGAGTTAATTCAGCTTTTTCAGCTCTATGAGCCAGATATAAATCCCAGGCCAACCGGGTTGATTCATTTCTTTTTCTTGAGGGGCGTCCTTTATGTGCGCGCGGCAATGGCCTCTCCCTTGGCGCGCTCTTTGTTGACTGCCAGTGAAATCTCAAGCAGATGCATAAATGCATTCACATGAATCCGAAACAAGATAGCAATATCTACGCCTTCGGTCGGCGTCAGTTCCCACGGCAGGATATCGCCAGTCTCAAGCCGCTCGATAAATGATGATTCTTTATTAAGGGCTGCATCTATAAACTTGTGTGTTAAATGAGCCTTCTTTCTTATCTTTTCAATCCACCTTCCAAAAGAAAGATTTTCCTCTATGTGGCGAACTGGCTCTGGATGAAGGCCGTCGAGAACTTTACCAGCAACGCGCGCACGCCCCTGCTCCAGAGTCCCCAGCAAAACGTCTTCTGGCGTAGACATCAAGGAGTCAACCGCCGAGTCGGTCAACACAGGAGAATCTTCCAAAAGTAATGCAGCTTCCAGAAGCTTACGAATTTCTTCGTCGCTCACTTATCTTATCCTTAAATTTACGCGCTAATTTGACTTTCGCCCGACTGCAGCGCATCTTGAGGGTATTTACGTCAAGATCTCTCAATTTCGAAATCTCTCCATAGGGCATTTCCATTATAACCCTCAAGAATAGAATATCTTGATCCTCCTTGTTAAGAAAATCGGTCGTGTCTCAGAATTTATGCTGACCTGAAATAAGGACTCGGACAAGCTATTCTTTGAAGTGTGTGCTACGAAGAAATCGCCTGTCCGAGGTGTGCATCACTGCACGTTAAAAAGAATGGCACAACCTCTAACGGAAAACAAAAGTACCAGTGCCTGGATTGCCGCCGCCAGTTCATCACTAATTACACTTATCGCGGCTGCCAGCCCTCTGTCCGTGAACTTGTGGTGCCGATGACGATGAACAGTAGCGGCATCCGCGACATCGCGCGGGTGCTTTCGATCAGCACGCAGACCGTCATGAAAGTAATCCGCGAGCGTGCCGCCAAGATTCGTGAGCCGCGCCTGCCGCCACGCATCAAAGACCTGGAGATTGATGAATTCTGGTCCTTTATCAAAGATAAGTCGCAGCAGTGCTAGTGCTGGTATGGGCTCAAGCGTGCCACCACGCGCATCGCGGCTTACGTCTTGGGGCGGCGCACCGATGCATCGTGTCAACAACTGAGCGACAAGTTGGCGGGTTGCGCGGTCGAGAACTTTTACACTGACGACTGGCAATCGTATGGCAAGATTCTACCCGCCGGGCGGCACACCACCAGCAAGTCGGAGACGCTCAACATTGAGCGACACAACTTGAACTTCAGGACACACCTGAAACGACTGCATCGCAGAACCATCTGTTTCTCGAAGTCCTCGGAGATGCACGCGGCGGTTATTAAACTCTATGTTAATCACGTCAATGCTTACCAGCATAAATTGTGAGACACGACCGAATATTTATAGCTTAAGGCGAAATCAAGTATATAGATCTTATTCTGTTGAGGGTCAGCTTATCGCTCCGAGAATCTTCTGCGTAGCCGTACCCATACCTGTATTGTGCCTTCTCTTATTAGATTTACTTAGAGCAGGCGCAAGTGGCTCCGCGCGCATCTCTGAAATGGCAAGGATGAGCTATTGATGATGCTATGGATATCTATAGCGGTTGCTCAGATAGATGCGACTTCTGCGTAACCAACTGCCGCTTCGCCGTCCAAAAGACAATTGCACTCTCGGAAAGGAATTAGTGCCAGAGTGGAATATTTATGTTACCCATCATTCTAAACTGAGTGCAGAAAACCTCTCCAAGTACACTTTTGCGGAAATATAATGATTCCAAGCCAGGAAAGAAATTCGGAATAATCACACTTGTAAATATCTCTACATCACCAGCTTGAAATTATTCACGTCCGTCTCTTCATTGTCTGCGAGGAGCAGGTCGAGGCCCGTGCGTCTGCGTTGATGCTGTTGGTCTCTTTGGATGAAGCCGCTGGTCGCTTCGGCGCTGAGCGGGTGGGAAAACAGGTAGCCCTGGCCGTACTCACAGGCGAGCAGGCTTAACTGCCTCAGTTGCTCTTCCGTTTCGATACCCTCGGCGACGATTTCCATGCCCAGATTTTGCGCGAGCTTGGCGATGGTGCGGACGATTTCGTTGTTTTCATTGTCGGGTCCCATGCGGCTGATAAAGGAGCGGTCAATCTTCAGCGTGTCAACGGGGAAGCGATGAAGATAGCTGAGCGATGAATAACCCGTGCCGAAATCATCTATGCTCAAACGTATGTTCAGGGCGCGCAGTTGATTGAGCATGACCGTCACCACTTCTGCGTTCTCCATCACCACGCTCTCCGTAATTTCCAACTTGAGGCAGCGAGGCTCTATGCCCGTGCCGCATAGAATTTGTTCGATTTGCTCTATCAGGTCAGGCTGCATCAACTGCTTGCCGGAGAGATTGACGCTGATGGTCAGCAACCTGTTGGCAGGAGACTGGCAGTGCCATTCGTGCATCTGTCTGCAAGCTTCCTCCAGCATCCAGAGACCGATAGGAACGATCAAGCCCGTCTCTTCCGCGACCGGGATGAACTCTGTCGGAGAGACTAAGCCGCGTTCGGGATGCTCCCATCTGGCGAGGGCTTCAAACCCCGCGACCTTGCCCGTTTCCAGATGCATGATAGGCTGATAGTAGGCACGGAATTCCTGCCGCTCAATCGCGCGGCGCATGTCATTCTCCAGGTTCAAACGCAGGACGGCGCGCGAGTGCATCTCCGTGTCGAAGAGTTCATAGCGTGCTTTGCCCGCATCCTTCGCGCGGTACATAGCCGTATCCGCGTCACGCAGAATATCGTCCGGGTGTTCGTAGCCGGTCGTACTCAAAGCTATCCCGACGCTCGCGGAGGTGAACGCCTCATGCCTGCCCAGGTTGAAGGGCAGCAACAACTCTTCTTCAATCTTCTGCGCGACTTTGATGGCATCACTCGAATCTTTAATACCGTCGAGCAGGATGGCGAATTCGTCGCCGCCAAAGCGCGCGACGGTATCCACGGATCGCAGGCACTTCTCCAATCGCCGGGCGATCTCTATGAGCAACTGGTCGCCATAGGTGTGGCCGAGACTATCGTTGATGTACTTGAAGCGATCCAGGTCCAGAAAAAGAACGGCGAAGGAGTAAACATCCTGACGTTTGGCGCGTTCGATGGCGAGTTTGACAAAGTCCGCGAAGAGGGTTCGATTCGGCAGTCCCGTTAAAGCATCATGAAAAGCGGCGTGTCGAAAATGCTCGCGGCTTTCCTCTAACTCTCGACTGGTGCGCTCAAGCTCCGCGATATAGTGGTTCAATTCTTCAACGTGACACTCTGCCTGTTCCGCGCGTATCCGTTCGGCTTCGGCGCGCGCATGCTCCGCTTCGGCGCGCTCGCGTTCGGCACGCTCTGCCTGTGCCGCAGTGGCCTGAATATCTTCCAGGTACTTGTGATAGGTAAAGTAAATGATGCAGATGATGGGGATGACGACGATGAGCGAATAGAAGCCAACCTTGTTGTCGAACAGGTCCATTAATCCGGCGATTAAAGCGCCGCTGATGTAGGTGATTGAAGACCACAGATAGTGCTTGTTCCATGTCGGCCAGATAGGTTGACCTGACTTGAGGGCGAGGCACACGACGACGATTCCCGTGTGGGCGATGTACTGGATGAGGGCCATCACGCCGATGAGGAAGATGATGGCCGGGAACGGGAGATAATCTACGCTCAGGTTATCGCCGAAGCACAGGCCCAGAGCGTGCGTCGTCAGGAAGGTTGCGCTGGCGACGGCGGCGGAATTAAAAGAGACGGTCAGAAATTTTCTGCTCAGGCGCAGGCCGGAGCACATGCCTTCGACCGCCGCGAGGAGGACGGCGGCGTGTGCGCCGTACAGCAGAATAGCCACGAAGATGAAGGTGTCGGAGACCGTAATCGTGGCATTGACGCGTGGAATCCTCACGGAAATACGCGAACTGACGAGGACGGTCAAACAGAGAAGAATGAGGAAATGCAGGTCCAGTTTAGAGGGAGAGAGATGCGTCGCGGAGAAGAGGCAGGCGCATGCTCCGAGCAGCACGACGACCCATTTGTAGGGTTGCGTGAACGCCTGCCTGCCGGTGATACTCGTCTCTTGTTCCATGACACGAAGGTTTGGACGTGAGCTTGCGTTTAGAAGTAGAGGATATTGTAGTGGCTACAGAATTCGTAACCGCTGCGTAGATAGAAAGCATGTGCGCGTGGGTTGTCAACATCCACAAAGAGACTGAGGACCTCCGTCTGTGTGAGGAGAGCGTTGCTCATCTGCGAGAGGCAACGACGCCCGTAGCTTTGATTGCGATACTTCGGGCTGACATAGACGCCCTCTATGTAGACGGCTTCGGGCGTGTCGGAGATGATGTCGGCTTTAAAGATAAACTCGTCATCTTTGACCAACACCCAGACGCGCCCCTGTTCGACGCGGCGCGCGTAACGGCGGCGAAAGCCTGCGGGGTCTGTTTGCAAGGGGCTGACCCCGGCCTCTTCTTCAATCATCGAAGCCTGAATCGAAAGCACCCCGTCGAGATCAAAGAGCGTGGCGGGCCGTAGTCCCTCTATGGTTTCAAATTGCTCGAACGGCGCGCGTTGCTCAAGCACCGTCACGTCACGAAGCAGGCGCGGGCGCTCTTCATCCAACGCGTAATATTTCCAGAAGCTCTGGACCTTTTCCTGCTCACCCATCAGGAGGTGCAGTTGAGAACATTCTCGCGCGAGACAGGCGAAGGCTTCGATGGCCTGTTCCGCACGAGCCTCGAAAAGCGTCGTGTGACCTATCAGAGCGACACCGAGGAGTTCATCTTCAAGCCCGCGACACGCATAAAATTGTCCACGATGCAAAGGACTGACCAGACCGTTATCACGTATGAAGCTTGCCATCGTCACCGTATGCACAGGACGCACGGCGAGGAAGGAAAGTACTTCGGGTTCATCCTCGTTTGAGAGCGCGCAGACTTTCACGGAATTATCCACAAAGAGCGGCAGCGATAATTGACGACCGTTGTCGCTTTCAAGGATGCCGTGTACGCATCCGAATCCATCTTTTGAAGTTACCAGAGCCATCGTTTCTCCAACTCGTGTCAGGTGCTAACAGTTCAAAGTTGACCCTGGCCTACTTATTGTCAGTTGAATCCGTTGATGAAGGCATGCAGTTCGTGTTGTCACCATCAAGCATGGTGGACAGAGATTGAGCGGAGTCTCCCGCCGTTCCTCCATCACCGACAGCCACGCCGTCGCCGCCCAGGATGCCATCGCCAACGGCTACCCCGTCGCCGACAGCGACACCGTCCGCCAGCGTGCTCCATGACATGAAGAGGAAGCCGTCGCTGAGAGCCACGCCGTTGCTCGTTAAAATGTTATCGCCGATGGCAATTCCATCACCGACCGCGACTCCGTCACCGACCGCGACACCATCACCGACCGCGACACCGTCTCCGACGGCGACTCCCAGGCCGTAAATTTTCTGGTACCTGGAAATAAGATTCGTTCCGGTCGCATAACCGTGATTGAGCAGAATCCCACCGGACCAGGGAAAGCTGTAACCGGCAACTGTCGAACTTGAGGTCGGGAGCGTCGTAGTGTTGAGCAGCGGCGCACCGAGTAAAGTCGAGTTGGATAAATCCGTGCGGACGAGTTTCGCCAGCCGGACCGCGCCTTCGATGTTGATTTGTCCAGCGCCCTGCTCGAACATGTTATAGCCAGCCAGGGGTTGCGCCGTGTACATGAGAATCATCTTAATCATGTTCGGCGTCAGTTTCGGGTTGGCCTGAAGCAAGAGTGCCGTTGCGCCGGAGACGAGCGGCGTCGCCATTGATGTGCCGCTCAGCCGCAACATCTTATGGTTATCGCTCTCCCTCGGATTGGCTATCAAATCGGGGCGAGCGTTGGCAAGGCTATTGCTCTTGGCATCTGAGGCGATAAGCTTGTTGCCGGGAGCGACCATGTCCGGCTTCATCAGATTGTCATAATGCCTGACTCCGCCCGCGTCCGTGTAATAACTGCGGGTCGGGCCTCTGGAACTATAGGTGGTGATCGCATCATCACCGCGCCCGTCCGTGCCGAAGGTGTTAGTCGCACCGACCGTAATGGCGGAAGGCTCATTACCCGGAGCATGTATGCGCCCGTAAATCTTCAGCCCGTTGCTGTCTTTGCCATCATTGCCAGCCGCCGCCACTACGACAATTCCCGCATCAACCAGACTGCGTACGGCCTTGCAGAGCGGGTCGTCTTTGTAGGAACTGATGGCGGGCGCTCCGAGGCTCATGTTGACGACACGGATGTTGTACTTTTTATTGCTGCGATTATTCATCACCCAGTTAAGGGCGCTGATGACGTTTGAGACAGAGCCGACTCCCTTTGAATTGAGGACGCGCAGGTTAATCAAAGTGGCTTCCGGCGCGACACCCGTATAAGCGCCGTGAGCAACGTGGTCGCTGCCTGCGACCAGTGAAGCGACGTGCGTCCCGTGCCCGTAAGGGTCGCCGTCCGTGTTGTTCTCCCCTGTGAAATCAACGCTCGCCGCGAGGCGTCCAGAATATTGATGATGGTCTTTCCAGATGCCCGAATCGAGCACGGCGATGCCGATGCCTTTGCCCGTCAGGTCGCCGTTGCTCGTATTCGGCAGATGCCGCATATCATAAGCGCCGGTCGTATTCTCTATGTGACCGAGCATCCCGACTTTTCTATCAAGGCTGACAACATCAACTTCATCGAAAGCGGCCATCTCATCCACCACGGAGGCCGGAAGTTCGACGAGCGAAGACTTGAAGTTATTAAACTCCTGATGGACACGCACGCCGTTGCGTTGCAGCAAACCCTTGAGCGACCCGCTGGCCTGACCATTGAGTTGCAAAATGACTTTGACCTTCTCATCGCCGACCGTCGAGGCGTGTATCCGCTCGCGCAAATCCGAGGAGACCTTATCGCCCTTTCCATGCTTCTCGCCTGGCTGCTTCTTATTCGCCTGGGCGCGGGCGCGGTTCAAGACCACGCCCCCCGTGCAGAGGGAAGCAATCAGAAAGAGAGTCGTGATGAGTGCGCTTATCCTGGGAGAACTGGCAATCTTCATATCAACCCCTGAATCCCATAACACTGATAGCTTAACTGTCAATCTCAGCATCCAACGGACACTTCGCCCGTTCGAGCCACAGACAGACATGGCAACCCACATGCCACCGGATTTACCCGTAAATCAAAGGGATTCTCAGGATTATCTAACCCCGCGACAGGTCAGACTGACCACACCGATTCACATTGACCGCCCGCCCCTTGACCGCCCGGCCTTTAGAGTGAGTGAAAATAAAAACCGCCGCGAATCACAGTCGCGGCGGTTTCGTTTGTGGGGTTGAGTTTTGACGGTTGGCAGTTAGAAGCTGCCGGTTGCGCCTTTGAAGCCGTGGAGGGCCTGTTTGAGGCCCCAGGTGATGACGCGCATGCCGTCGTAGCAGTAGCCGAGGATGTAGTTGCAGGTGGAGAGGCAATGCTTGGAGCATTCCCTCTTCATCTCGTCGAGTTGCTTGACATCGAACTTTTGGTTTTCGATGGTTCCCCAGTCGTGCGTCGCGGAGTACATGGGGAAGCAGGGCGAGAGTGTCCCGTCGGTGCGAATGATAAGAGAATTCTGGCCCGCACGGCACTGCCAGGGGGGAACTTCGCCGCGCATCAGAACCTTCATGTCTTCCATGTGCTGGATCGGGTTGACCATCTTGTAGCCCTGCGCGCGCTTGTCGTTGAGATAATCCAGGAGCGCGTCGGCCTTGGGCCAATCTTCTGGCGTCAGGTAGGTGCTGTTTTCGTCCAGATGTTTGAAGTGCGTCTGCTCCGTCATCGGCGTCTCGTTGATGTGGTAATCGGTGGCGATGCCGTGGTCGTGCGCGATCTCCGTCAACTCCTTCACGTCATCCATGTTGATGCGGGTGATGTTGATGTTGAGCATCACGGAGTAGCCGTAATAATGCTGTCGCTTGACCAGGTACTCGAACTGGGAGCGAATCGGGTCGAGCGCCTTGGGCAGAGCCTTGTGTTCTTTAACCGAGTCAATCGCCAGATTGACGGTCGCGATACCGGCATCGCCGAGCTTGTCAATGATGTCGGGCTTCATCAGCCGCCCGTTGGTCGGCAGGTAGATGAAGATGTCTTTTTTCGCGGCGTAGTAGACAATCTTGTGGATGAAGCCGGGCCGCAGGAGCGGTTCGCCGCCCATGAGGGCGATGACGCGCGAGCCTATCGAGTGGAGCCAGTCAATCGAGCGCTTGCCGACATCCTCGGTCATGCCTTTAACTTTGTTATTATAGGACCAGCAATAATGGCAATCCAGATTACACTTCCACTCGGTGAAGAGATAAGGGATGAGCGGTCTCAAGTCGTCGCTGTACCAGCGCGATTTGAAATAGGGCATGCCCCAGGTCTTCCAGGTGCGCTTCGCGTTCATCTTTTGATACTCGGACTTGGTCATCTCCTTCGGGTTCGGGTGCTGCGGGTAGACGGGTTCTGGCAGCACTGCGGGTTCGGGCAACGCTTCGAGAGTCGGCCTCGATTCAGGGGTGTAGAGTATCTGGTGAAGCTTGGGGTCTATGCGAAAGGGCGCGGCGCTGCTGACGGGTAGGTTTTCCTGTGGTTCTGCCATTAAAGTCTCCTTCTAAGTTTATCTTGATGAGAATCGGCCAGTGGATCGAACTTGACGCTGCCAAGACCCTAGACTTTTCGCTCGCAATAGGGTAAGCACTGATTCGGCCCCGGAGGCTTGAAAATTTTCTCGCAAAGATTTAAAGGGAAGATTCTCAGACGGTGGCCCATGAGGACCTGACGGCAGGAGAATCCGAGTTCTTAAACGTGGCACAGCTTGCCCGATTTTAAGCGAAATTGCAAGTCATTTCGCAATGAGTAGTGGTTCAATGTGGCTTGAGTGAAGATGAAAGCAGCGTTCACCACCGCAGACACAGAGGACACAGAGTCAGCACAGAGAAGAAGATTCAACTCTCTGTGCTGACTCTGTGTCCTCTGTGTCTGCGGTGGTGAATCACCATGTCCAATTCACTCAAGTCTAAACTGAATCACCACCCGCACAGGCGGGGTCTCTTCATTCTCAGAATTCATCATTTCCTCGTCTCTGTGGCTTAATTAAAACAGATTCGCGGAAGGAGCCAGCAAATTTGCCCGTCGCGCCCGCAGCAGCCATCATCACCGCAGGTCTCAGACCTGATTTATTCCATGATAGCGGCTCTCGCATCATCAGTCGCCACCTTCTCATCGCGTTGCTGGCAATCTTGATGCTCGCCGGATGCGCCTTTCGTCTTGACGGCCTGAGCGTAGAAAGTCTCAGCGAGGATGAACTCAATAAACTGAGCGCCGCAGCGGATTATCGCGCGCGCGGTTTGACGACCGCCAACGGCGAGCACCCGTTTTTGATGAAGGCGCTCCTCACCGCCAGCCTCTTCGCCGCCGAAGAGTGGAACAAGAGCGCGCTCGTCGTCGCTCATCCAGAAAGTTTACGCATCAACGTAGAGGCCGCGCTGCGTTTCCCTGTGGCGCTCTTCGGCGCGGGCACGGCGCTCTTGATCTATCTCATCGCGGCGGAATTGTTCGGGACCGAAGTGGGCCTCATCGCGGCTGCCCTGTGGGCCTTCGACCCGCTGGCGATTGGCCTCAACCGCATCGCCAAGGAAGACACCTTCCTGCTCTTCTTTTTTCTCCTCGCTAACGTCTTCTGGCTGCGCGGCCAGCGCGTCGCGGAGAGCGAGCCGTCCAGAAATCCCGAACCTTATTACTGGGCCACAGGGGCCGCCTACGGGGCGATGCTGGCCTCCAAGTACGCGCCTTTCCTGCTGCCCGTCAGCCTCTGCTATAACTACATCTTCCAGCGCATGAAGGGAACACGATGGGTGATTGGCAAACCTCGCTATCTGAAGATGATCGCGGTGATGTGCGTCGTCTTTGTGATTTGCAACCCGACGATTTTGCTGCCCGGCGTCTGGCACGAGATGAAAGTCTTCGCGGGCGAACGCATCGGTCATGACAGTTACGAATTTATGGGCCAACTTTACCCGCATCGCATGACCGACTGGTTCAAAGGCGTGCCCTGGCATTTCTACTTCTTCCTCATCGCGGTCAAGCTGCCGCTCCCGGCCCTCTTAGGGTTCATCGTCGGGATGCCCCTGCTCTTTCGTCGGAGACTCGGAGACGGGCGTTTCTTCCTGCTCTTCTGGATGTTCTACTGGGCACTCGCCTTCGTCTTTGGCGGCGGCAAATTCATACGCTACTTTACGGTCGCACTGCCCGCCGTGCTCATCGCCTCTGCCATCGGCATACGCTTTGTCGCAAGCCTCATCACGCGTCTTTTCGCAAAGCTCTCCGCAAAGTTCTCCGCCAGCGATGATGCCGGATTTTACGCGCGTTCGGCGCTGGCCTCTCTGTGCATACTCTGTTCCGCGTGGGCGTCCGCGAGCGCCGCGCCGCACTATCGCCTGTACACGAATCTGCTCGGCGGCGGCAAGGCTGGGGCGGGCCGTTATTTTCCGCACGACGAATTTTATGATTCAAGCATGGGCCAGGTGATGTTTGAGATAGCGCGAAGAGCCTCGCCGGGTGCGCGCGTGGCGAGCGAGTCGCCCGCCGTGGCGGACTACTACGCGCATCAAGCCAATCGCGCGGACCTGACAAGCGTCTCTCTTTCAGATTCTTCGGCGCTGAGAGATTTGAAGGCGGGAGACTTAATCGTTGTGGAGCGAGGCAGGCGTTACTTCAGCAACGACGCGCTACTCAAAGCCTTGCATCAATCGGCCACACCAGCCTTGCAAGTGACGCTCGATGATGTGCCGTCCGTGGAGGTCTATATTCTGGACCAGTCGTCGCTGTCCATCGTCGCGGCACACGCGCAGCGCTGAGCCATCGGATGATTTGAAGAATAGCATGAGAGAGTTTGGTAAAGGGTTATCTTGATGAGTGATGAAAGACGTTATGATATGTCCCTCTTGATCTGGTCGTGGCTGATTCCGCTCGCGTACCTGATTCACATCAGTGAGGAATACTGGGGCGGGGGCGGCTACTCCGCATACATGGCGAGGGTGAGGGGCGTGCATATCTCGCCCACGCGATTTCTGGTCCTGAATAGTATCGGGTGCGGGCTGATGTTGCTCGGAATGTTCCTGGCGCGGCGGCTCAAATTTCTGGAATGGCTGGTGGTGTGTCTCTGCACGGTCGAGGCGGCTAACGGCGTGTCTCACACCATCACCGCTCTCGCGAAGTCTTCCTACAATCCCGGACTCGTGACAGGATTGCTGCTCTTCATCCCGCTCGGCGCGGCGGGTCTCTACCTGTTGAAGAAAAGTATGAGTCGGAATAGATACTTGACGGCGATGGCGGTCGGGGTCGGAATCCAGGGAGTCGTTTCACTGCTGGCTTTGAGCGGCGGAAGAACACCCGCTTCCTGAGCACACGGAGCAACCTTAATTGAATGTAGAGCTAGAACGGTTTGCAGTTGAGTGCGACTACGTGTCAGTCCCGCCTGCTTAAGCTGTGCGGGTCATTGCTGAGCCAGGAATACCCGCCCAGCTGAAGCAGGCGGGACTGACAAGGACGCTTGCCGCAATGGTCCCATCCAATTGAGAACCGCTATAGAAGTGTTCACCACCGCAGACACAGAGCGCACAGAGTCAGCACAGAGATAAGCATTCAACTCTCTGTGCCGCCTCTGTGTCTCTGTCGTGAATGCCTCCCTCACTATGCTCGCGTTCGCTTCTTCACGGCTTTCTTCCTGCTCGTCTTCCGAGCAGTTTTCTTGCTCGCCTTAGTGGCTTTCTTAGTGGCTCGCTTCTTCGCTGGCTGGCGAGTTTTAGCGGGTGAACTGCGGGGTCTATCGCGGGCGGTGATGATGATGCCTGTCGTTTGCAACTGTGGCGATTCGATGACCGTTTGACCGGCGGCGATGGCCGCATCCGCGACGGTCTTGATGGCCGTCTCCGCCGCGTTGACGGTTCCGTTGATAATCTCTCCGGCGAGGCGTGCCGTTTGTTCGAGCGCGTCTCCGGCGATTTGCAGCGGGAGATCAAGCAGGCTGCTTTCCGGGCCAATCATGGGGGACCTGTTGGAGACTCCCCTTCTTCTGCCGGTCGGCTTCGGCGATTTGAGGAGGTGGCGCTTAATCTTTTCCCTGACGACCTCCGCGCTGTTTTCCTCTCCGAACCGGCTGCGGAATTCATCGCAGAATTCACGATAGCTGCCGGAGAATTTGACGCACCACGCATCCTTATCCTTGCGTCGGTAAATTGAAGCCACCTGACAATCAAGTTGCAGGTCATTGACGGCAGCCTCAGCCGCAGCGGCAATCAGTTTCTCATCCATCTCGACTCAATTCCTCGATTCCAGGTTTGCGCTCTTGACCTCTTATTGCTGTATGCAAAATGAGTGTCACTCAAGTCAGTACCGCCTGCTTAAGCTGGGCGGGTTTCCTGGCTCAGCAGCGACCCGCCCAGCTTAAGCAGGCGGTACTGACCTCTCTTTCTACTGCTACTTGGTATTACTTCATCCCTGCCTTCGACGAGACATCCAGAACGTAAGCGGTCTGGTTTCTGGTGAGCACGAAGAGGGATTTGCCGTCGGGGCTGAAGCGCGTCATGGCGACCGGGCTGGAGAAGCTGAACTGGTCTAGTTTCTCCATCGAAGCCAGGTTGTAAAGGGTCAACTGGCCCGTCTCATTCTCCACGCAGAGAAGGCTGCTGGCCTGGCCCACGGAGGCTCGCCCGCCGAACATCTTGCCCATCTGCGCGCCCGTCTTGAGCGAGTAGACCAGCACGCGATTCTGCGTGTCGGAAATCACCACCCAGTCCTTGACCGCGAAGACATTCGAGATGCGGAAGGAACCCTTTCCGGTTTCGATTAAGAGACGGCCCAGTTGCGCGCCCGTGCGTGCATCCAGAACCTGTAAAAAATAGTCTCCCTCTTTTTCCTTCATCGCCGCCAGTTGCTGTGTGAGCGCGGGGTCGCTCTTAATCTCAACCTTGGCCGCATTGGTCGAAACGGACCAGGCCAGGACCATCGTGCCATCCGGCGCATCTATCCAGACTTCGGGCGCTTCCTTCTGATATGGCGTGGACCAGAGCGGCTTCATACTGCGCGAGTCGCGCACTTCCAGCGTCACATCTCCGTTATAACTGCCGCCTTTTTTGGTTGGCTTCATCGAGAGAATAAATGGACCACTCTGCCAGGCGCGAGACTCTTCTATCTGTGGGCCAGCGGTGGCGGTGCCCGTGCTCAAATCCAGTCTGGCGATGTTGCGCTCCATCTGTTCAAACTTGGGAAAGTCGGCGTAGAAAGCGCCATCCTCCCCGAAGTAGCCGCCGCGAAAACCGCGCACATGCGCGACGCGTTCCCCCCTGGAGAGATTCCAGACAGCGCCGCGCGCGCGTTCCGAGATGGCGAGCCATTTGAAGTCCGGCGAGAGTGCGGAGGCGCGTATGCGGCCCAGAGAATTGCGCGGCAGTTTGACTACGGACTGCGCCTCGTTTTTGTCCAGGCGATAGAGTCCGAGTTCGCCGTTGACGCGTTCGGAGACGAACATATCATCGTAAATATCAAATGCCGACTCTTTGTTCGCCATGAAGATATTCTTTTTGGCGAGGTCCATGACGCCTAAAGCATATTTGGAGATGGGTCGAATCAGTAAATAATTCCCGCGCGTCGGGGTCGTCAATTTGCCCGTGCCGAACGACGGAGGCTGGTCCAGTAATTCACCCGCCGGGAAGGAGACGAGCGCCGCCTTCTTCGGGTCATCCTTGTTCCCCCCGATGACCTTGTCCGGCCCGACGAAAGTAAAGTGGCCCGCCAGCATCCTTTTGAGCGGCCCATGCAGCGCGATAGGCGCGTGCGTGCCCAGGTCAACGGCGATGGCCGAGACCTCCTGCCCGACCCCGCCCAGGCTGTTGAAGGAAATGCTGCTTTGCCCGGCGACGAAGTAGTGGCTGTCAGGGGAAAAGTCCATGTTAATCCATTCAACCTCGCGCTCGCTGAACTCATCATTGTTGAGAATGCTCAAGAGTTGCAGCGTGAAGAGGTCTATAAAACTCGGCGTGTAGAAAGACTTTTTCTGAAAGACCTGCGTGCCCAGTTCCACGTCATAGAGGTCCAGATTAAGGTCTCCATCGAGGCAGGCCAGCGTCTTGCCGTCTGGAGCCAGCGCCGATTGCAGGCATCTCTTGCGAACGACGATTTCATGCGCGGTCTTCAACTTTTGATCCGCGACGTTCCAGATTTCAACGCGCAGGTCCGAGTTATAGAAGATGATGTCCTGCGAGTCTGGCGTAAACTGCGCGTGGCTGGCCTCCGGCGCTTCGATGCGAAAGAGCGCGGCGAAAGGTTCGCGCGAAAGAACGTTGATGCCGGAATCATCCTGGGCCAACACGTACTTGCCATCGGGGCTAAAGCGCAGGTGCGTGACCTGCCCGCGCAGCGCCGGGTTGAGCACGGTTTTGGAGACCACGTTGTGTAGAGACTCTTTACCGCCGAGGCCCGTATAACTGACGACTGCCGCCTGCCATTTTTGAAACTCGTTGCCGGTATTCGCCACGCGTGCCTCTATGCACGCGGCGGGCAGATCGCCGTTGGCCTTAATCATCTCGCGCAAACGCTTGGACTCAGGCTTGGTGGTCCCGAAGAGGTCGGATAAAAAGCCCCCCGTCTTGCCCTTGCTCTCTGTGAAGCGGTCCCAGAGACGCACATGTGCCTGCGGGTCATAGCCCGCGCTCGCCAGCGCATAGAGGCCAATAGTGTCCGCCACAATCTGGTCCTTTTCCTCATCCTTCTTGAAGGCTTTGGGCTTGCGCGCGGCGTTCTCCACCAACTGGTTATACTTCTCGAAGATGTCCTTGCGGTCAGTGACCCCTGTGATTCCCAGCACCTCCTTCATCTGATGCGTCATCTCTATCGAACCCTGCCGCGCGAGCAGGTGGCCCATCTCGTGCGAGATAACACCCGCCAGTTCGTCCTCGCTCTGCGCGAAGGCGACGAGCTTGCGCGAGACGTAGATGCGCCCGCCGGGCAGCACAAAAGCGTTGGCCTCCGGGAGGTCTATGAGGAAGAATTGAAAACGTAGTTTGGAAGGCGGCAGATGCTTGATGATGCGCTCGCCGATGCGTGTCAGATAGCCAGTCACTTCCTCATCATTAATCACGCGGAAGCTATGCATGATGTGTTCGGCGATGGCATCGCCCAGATCAACTTCCTGTTCTTCCGTGAAAAAATTCGGCTCCGGTGAAGTGGTCAAAGGCGTGGGCGGCTGGCATCTCTGCTGCGCCCTGAGCGGGAGCGCAACAAGGATGCACGCCAGTACTAGAAGGCAGCATCGAAGCGTGGTTTTGTGAGTCATGTTGTCCTTACAATGAATTGGGATGTCGAACGCAGGAGCATTCAAGAATGTCGGGCGGGAGTGATTATAACCGTTTTCGATAGCAGACCGCCACTATCGCCGACTTCTAGTAGTGGTTCAATGTGGCTTGAGTGTTTATGAAAGATGGGTTCACCACAGAGACACAGAGGACACAGAGTTAGCACAGAGTTGTTGAATGCTTAACTCTGTGCAAACTCTGTGCGCTCTGTGTCTCTGTGGTGAATGACAATGTCCAATTCACTCAAGTCTAAACTAAACCACTTCCCGATCTCTGACTTGACTATAATTCTTTCTGTTGAAAATGCATAGAATCTCCGTCAACCGTACAGCACAATGCAACATCCGTGTGCTTATTGTAGAATGACGCGCAAGAGAGAGAGATGAGGAAGCGCACGCGCCACGGCTGTCCAGGGCAGAGCATACGGTTCAGCTTTCAACGCTTGAAGGAGTCCAGATGAGTCATAGAGGAGAGGCCGCACGTCGTCAACCGAAATCATTGCCCTGTTTTTTGAGTGCGGCTCTCTGCCTGCTCTTCACGGCGACTGGCGCGTTGGCCCAGAGTACGGAGATAGACTTCCCGACGCCCGTTCGCGCCAGCGAGATTAACGCCGTCATCCTGCCGCGCGATGTCGGCGATCCGCGCCCGACACGCCACTTCTACTCTCTGACGGGAACGCCCGGCGACCTCATCATCACCGTCGAAAGCAAGAACCTGGACGGAGACGTGGACCTCTTCACGGCGGGCACGCTGCGACCGCTCGCCAAGATTAGCCTCTACGCGGGCGAGGCCGTCACGAGCGCCTCCAAAAGCATCTACCTCAAACGACGCGAAGCCCTCATCCTACGCATCGAAGCGCGCAGCCCGAACGAAGATCAGGGCGGCTATCGCATACGCTTCGAGGGAGGCTTCGAGCCTATCACGGGCGAAGTCGCCACCGCGCCGGAAGCCAACACGCCGCCAGCCTCCTCATCAGACCGTGCGGACCAGAAAACAAGGCGCGTGACCTCCGTCGGCGCTCGTATCGAAGAGCCTCCCCCGCCCGTCGAGACGGTTAAGGCTGCGGAACCGTCTCCCACACCGCAGCCATCCGAAACGGCCAGGACCGATTCGACTGATAACCCAACGCCCACCGAATCAAGGACCAACGAGCCAGCAAACAAACCGAAGCCGCCCAACAGGACCGCTCGCACCGCAAGACCTGCTCGCACACGCCCGACGCGCGTGCCCAAAGCCAGGCCAACGCCCGCGCCTGAGAAGGCCAGGACCGCTCCAGTCGAACCCGTCCGGGCAGAGGCCGAGCCGAATCCCGCGCCAGCCTCACCGCCAGCCAGCCCCCGTCTCATCATCGAAACGCGCGACGGGATGAAGGTCGAACGCTTTATGAGCACCGTCCGCCGCGTCACCGTCGAAGGCGGACAGGTCGTCATCATCACCAAAGATGGAAAGGTCCAAAGACAACCTCTCACCAACATCCTCCGCATGTCCATCGAACCGTGACAAGTGACGAGTGACAAGTTAAAACAAGTGATGAGTGATGAATAGTATATGATGCGTGACTGTTATTGAACGAAGAGTGTTAAGTGAGAAGGAGCGAGCGACAGGTAAGAGCACTGCTTTAACTTGTCACTCGTCACTCGTCACTTGTCACTGCTTTCGGGAGAAGAGGGGTTGATGATAATGAGGGAGGCGTTCGGGCATCCGGGAGGCGAGCCGAAGTGGACTTCGAGTTCCAAGGAGGGCATCGGGACGGCGCTGGCGGACGCTTCGCCCGTGTGGTTCACGCTCGCTTACGGGATTCTCAACGAAATCTATTACCCGCGAGTGGACCAGGCCAACACGCGCGACGCGCAATATCTGGTGACGGATGGCCGCACCTTCTTTCACGAAGAGAAGCGAGACCTGGACCACCAACTGGAATATGCGGACGAGCGCGCGCTTGCTTTTCGCCAGACCAACAGCGACAGGGGCGGTCGCTATCGCATCATCAAAGAGACCATCACGGACCCTCTCGCGCCCGTCGTACTGGTCCACACGCGCTACGTTGCGCTCCAACCCGCCGCAGACGATTATCAAATCTACGCGCTGCTCGCGCCGCATCTGAATAATCAGGGGATGAACAATTCTGGACGCGCTGCGACGATTGATGGCCGCGCCTGTCTGGTCGCGGAGCGCGCGGGCACGGCGCTCGCCATCGTCGCCTCGATTCCTTTTCTCAAACGTTCATGCGGCTTCGTAGGGGCTAGCGACGGTTGGACGGACCTGCACCAAAACTCGCGTATGGATTGGGAGTTCGACTCCGCCACGGACGGCAATATCGCGTTGATGGGCCAACTGGACCACTCGGAAAATAAAGAGTGGACGCTCGCCATAGGCTTCGGCGCAAACGTGGAGGAGGCTGCGCGCGCCGCCTTCGGTTCATTGGAGCGTGGCTGGTCCGCCGCGCGTGAAAATTACGTCAACGATTGGCGCGCTTACTGCGACGGCCTCCTGGACCTGAGCGCCGAAAGCGGCGACGGTGGCAGGACCTATTATACGAGCGCGATGGTCCTGCGCGCGCATGAAGACCGCCAGCACAAGGGCGCTCTCTGCGCTTCGCTCTCGATTCCGTGGGGCGAGATTCACGGCGACCAGGACATAGGCGGCTATCATCTGGTCTGGCCGCGCGACCTCTGCCAGTCAGCGGGTGCCGCGCTTGCCATCGGTGACACGCAACTCCCTTTGCGCGTGCTTCGCTATCTGGCCTCGATTCAATTGCCGGACGGAGGCATGCCGCAGAACTGCTGGGTGGACGGGCGTCCATACTGGACCGGAATACAGCTTGACGAAGTCGCCTTTCCCATCATGCTCGCGTGGCGTCTGCACTCTCTGGGCCTGCTCGCGGACTTTAATCCTTACCCGATGGTGCGCGAGGCCGCGTCTTATCTCATCAAGCGCGGCCCCGCCTCTCCGCAGGAACGCTGGGAGGAAGAGGCTGGCCTCTCGCCTTCGACGCTGGCCGCGCAAATCGCCGCGCTGGTGTGCGCCTCCGAACTGGCCTCCGCGCATAATGACGAAAGGGCCGCCAGTCTGTGCCAGCGCAACGCGGATTACTGGGCCACAAATATCGAACGCTGGACCTTTACCACGAGCGGCACGCTGGACGGTCGTCAAGAGTATTACGTGCGCCTGGATTCGCTGGACCCTCTGACCCTTGAGAGCGACGACGACCCCAACACGGGCG
Organism: Pyrinomonadaceae bacterium; assembly: GCA_036009045.1. GTDB lineage: Bacteria > Acidobacteriota > Blastocatellia > Pyrinomonadales > Pyrinomonadaceae > DASYML01. The sequence continues at coordinate 5,099 of DASYML010000138.1, read as the reverse complement.
TCATCCAACTCAATAACGTGCCTTCAGGCGAGACGGACTTTCCCGTCTACGACATCATAGACGGCGGCTTTCTGGAACTGGTCCGCTACGGGTTGCGCGCCGCGACGGATGAGCACGTCACAAAGACGCTTCTCGTCTACGATGCGATATTGAAGAGCGAGACGCCCTGCGGTCCATGCTGGCATCGTTATAACCACGACGGGTACGGGCAGAAGGCCGACGGCGAGGCGTTCGACGGGACGGGCGTCGGGCGTGCCTGGCCTCTCCTGACAGGTGAACGCGCGCACAGAGAACTGGCCGCAGGCAATGACGTGCGCGAGTACATTCTGGCGATGGAATGTTTCGCCAATAAGGGCGCGATGATTCCAGAGCAGGTCTGGGACACGATGGACATCCCTGAGAAACTGATGTACTTCGGACGCCCGACAGGCTCCGCGATGCCGCTCGTGTGGGCGCATGCGGAATACGTCAAACTCCTGCGCTCGGCGCGTGACGGTTCCATCTTCGACTTAATTGGACCAGCGCATCGTCGCTTCGTAGAGCAGGGCGTGACGAGCGACCTGCGCGCGTGGCTCTTCAATCACAAGATTCGCGCGGCGCGCTCTGATATGCGCCTGCGTCTAGAGACGAATGATCCGGCCCGGCTTCATTGGACCGATAATGAATGGGTCAGCGTCCACGATGATGAGCTACAGGACGAGGGGTTAGGCATCTATGCCTTTGAGTTTGCGCCCGGCGCGTTCAGCGTGGGCGACGTGCTCAAGTTCACCTTCTACTGGACGGGGGCGGGGAAGTGGGAAGGACGCGATTTCAACATCGCCATCGAATAATCAAGAGGGGTCATATGGAAAAAAGTAACGGTGAAAATAACGTGCCTCGCAGGCTGCAAGGCAAGCTTGCGTTGGTGACGGGTTCTAATAGCGGCATCGGGCGCGCGATAGCGTTGCGGCTGGCGCAGGAGGGCGCGGCGGTGGCGATTAATTACGTGACGCACCCGGAGGCCGCAGACGAGGTCGTGAAGCAGATCATGGACGGGGGCGGAAAGGCTCTGGCGGTCCAGGCGGATATTTCCGACGAGGCGCAGGTGGATGAGATGTTCGCGCGTGTGACGGGCGAGTTCGGCGGTCTGAACATCATGGTCAACAATGCGGGGATGGAGACCTTTCATACGTTTCTGGAGATGCCTGCGGAGGCGTGGCGCAAGGTGATAGAAGTTGACCTGACGGGGGCTTTTTTGTGCGCGCAAAGGGCTGCGCGGGTAATGGTCCAATCGGGCGCGGGCGGTGCAATCGTCAATATTACCTCTGTGCATCAAGTCATCCCCTGGGGCGGCTATGCACATTATTGTGCGGCGAAGGCCGCGCTCGATATGTTGACTAAAACGGCGGCGCTCGAACTCGCCAACCAGAAAGTGCGTGTCAACACGGTCGCGCCGGGAGCGATTGCGACGCCGATAAATCAAAACGTGTGGTCCAACCCTGAGAGCCTCAAAGATTTGCTGCGGAAGATTCCGACCGAAAGGATGGGCCAACCGGAGGAGATAGCCTCTGTCGTCGCTTTCCTCTGTTCGGACGATGCCAGCTATGTGACGGGAGCGAGCCTCTTTGCTGACGGCGGGATGACGCTCTATCCTGAATTCAGACACGGCGGCTAAACTCAGATTGCATCAAGAAAAGAGGTTGAGGTAGGGGCAGGGCCGGTCCCCGCCCCTACAACTTTGTTGCGCTTAGTGTGTGATGGAACTGGACGGGGCGTTGGGGGTCGAGCGCAGGCTTTGCAGGTCCGTGCGTAGCTTTGGCAAGTCTTCGTTGTTGGGGTTGACGGCCACCAACCTGTCGAGCATCGCTTGAGCATTAGCGGCGTCGTTCTTCTTCGTATAAGCGATGACCATGTTGTGCAGCGTCTGCTCGTGTTTGGGATCGAGTTCGAGCGAGCGCGTGTATTCTTTAATGGCCCTCTCAAAATCCGGCGGCTGGCGTGCCATGAAGGTCGTCCCAAGGTCCGTGTGAACGTTGACATCCTTCGGGTTTTTGGCGAGCGCAGCCGTGTACCACTTCTCAGCCACTTCGTAATGCTCGGCCTCAAAGTTGGTATCGCCGAGTTTGACTATGGTCTCATAGCTGTCGGGCTTGAGTTGGTTGGCCTTCAACAAAAATTCGACCGCCTCATCGTAACGACCGATCTGGTAATAAAGCCCCGCGGCGGTCACTTGCGCGTCGAAGTCATTAGGATTGCTGCGCGCTTTCTGAATCTGTTCCTGTATCGCGGGCTGCATGCCAGCCCCCATGCCTCCTTGCGGCGCTTCCGCGACATCGTTCGACGCGCTCACAGGCGGATGGTCCGCAGGCAGGCCCGCGCCCTGGCCCGCACCCGCGACGGCTTTCGGACGCGGCCCGGTGTAATTCTGGTTCATGAAATTCGCCGCCATAAAGCCGACGATACAACCCAGCAGCAGTCCGATGATGGCAAACAGGATGTTCTCTTTATTCATGGAAGCAGTGACAAGTAACAAGTGACAAGTGACGAGTTAAAGACATGTTCTTGCTTGTCACTCGTCACTTGTCACTGTTGTATCAGGCGTAAGAATGTAGACCGGGGAGTAGATAGCTGACTCCGAGGTAAGTGAAGATGATGAGCAGGAAACCGACGAGCGCGAAATAGGCTGAGCGGCGTCCGGTCCAGCTATGCACGACGCGCGTGTGCAGGAAGCCCGCGTAGGTCAGCATGGCGACGAACGCGCCGACCTCCTTCGAGTCCCAACTCCAGTACGCGCCCCACGATTCGTTAGCCCACACAGCGCCCGTGATAAGCAACATGACCAGCCCCGCGAAAGTCACGCTCGCGGTCTTGTACATCAGGCTGTCAAGCTTTTCCAGAGGCGGCAAAATTTCTCGCAGACGCCCCGTGCGGAAACTGAAGAGGATGACGAAGAGCGTGCCCGCGAAGGCCGTCAGGAGCGCGGCCAGTTCGACCGGGTTGGCGTTCGTGCTAAGGACCATTTGTGAGCCACTCCGTTGAATCACATTGGTCGCGGCCTGCTCCAACGCGTCGGTTCCTAATGCCGCTATCTGCTGCGGCTTCAACCCCTGCTGCTCGGCCAGCCATTTGCCGAACGTGACGTACTGGCTCTGGTCCACATGCGCGGGGATGTTCGTCATGGTCTTGACCTGCCCGACGAGGAGCGCGATGGCACACGCCTGCGCGACCAGCGAGAGTTTCAAGAGCCTGTGTCCCCAGATGCGCGCGGCCTCGTCCTTTTTCGCCAGGAAAATCCCGAAGGCGATGATGACTCCGACGAGCAGCAAGCCTGAGAGGACCAGCGCCCAGCCGACGTACGGAACATCCACGCGCAAGCCCGTCGGCGTCCGCGAGCCATCACCTGAGAGCATCGCGGTAGCTCTGTAGACTCCCGAAGTGATGACGGAGGCGCGGCTGATCGTCGCCAAGACAGCGAGCGCGAAGATACTGGACCAGATAGCCATCGCCTCCGTCTTGACTCCGTCTTTTAATAAATAAACGACCGCGATGGCGAAGCAGACCAGCGCCACGCCGTAGCTCAAGGATGCGATGCCGACGTGAATCGGTCGCCAGTAAGAATCAAGCACCGGCGGCAGGTTGATAAACTCGTTGCCGATAAAGCGCGCGAGAAGAAGAATCAGAGAGGCCAGGGGAAGCGAGATTGCGCCCAGAAAGCGAAAGCTCTTGCGATGCGCGATGAGCAGCGTCGTGATGCCAGCGCCGAAGGCGAAGGCTAAGCTTAGGTCGTAGAGATTGGCGAACGGAATGTAACGAAAGAACCAGGGCATCTCTCCGCCGTTGCGCAGGAGGATGGCGAGTTCATGATCGCGCGCGTTAATCCAGCGCACCAGCCAACTCGAAAAATTGAAGAAGACGCCCGCCGTGGCGAGCCAGATTCCGAGGCGCATCGCCCAGTTTGAAGGAGCGTAGAGGTTCGTCAGGTGAAAGACCGCCGCCGTCAGATAGCAGGCCAGCGCCAGCATCATCAACGCGCCGTCGGACATGAAATGCGCGCCGCCAATCTGTATTCTCAGCAGGACCATTAATATGGAACCGCCGATTGCCAGGATGGCAGGCAGATAGGAGCGGAACGTCTCTTTCAGATTGAGGTCGGGTGATGCGCTTCTTGCGACCCCTTGATGTAATACGTCGCTCATGATTCCTCTCCTTCTATGTGTTGGCCGCTGATCGCCTGCGTGAGACGTTTAAAGCGATCCTCGAATCCCAGTTTGTTTCGATTAGTATTGCCGCCCAGGACGACTTCGTAAATTCCCTCCGCGCGTCCTTCAATGACCATCCAGACGCGCTGGTGCGAGAAGAAGAAGACGGAGCAGAGTGTCAGTATCAACATGCTGAAGCCAAGGTAGACGATGTTAGAACCGGGGTCGTGCTGGACGGAGAGGATGTGCCTCTCCGGCACTTTCTCGAAATCCGCGAGGTGCAATTTATAGCCGAGCACGGGAGCGCCGACGGGAGCGCCCTCCGGTAATTGCATCGCGAAGGCGTAAGCGTTTTTCGTCTCGCCGGACGGCGAAGTAATCTTCAACTGAGCCGCCGGATTCTCATATTCGGGCGAGGCCGTCTCAGGCTTGCTGCCGTTCAAGGTGAAGTCCGGGAAGAACTCTATAAAATCAATTCTGGTCCCGTCCCCGAGCGTGGCGGAACCGTCGCGCTTGATGGTCACATCCTGCGGCGTGCCGCCCTCTTGCGGCGTCAGGCGCAGGGTGATGTTGCGCGCGCGGCCCATCCCTATAAAGCTGGCCTGAAAGAAACGATAGCCGCGATAGTCGTACGGCTTGTTTAAATGGACCAGCGCATCGTGCTCGCCAGTCTCGTCTTTAATCTTGATTTGCGTCAGCCAGTCAATCGTGTTGATGGCCTGAATCGAGCCGTCGCGCTTAATCAGTTTTTGCTGTATGTCCGTGCAGGTGACGCTGAAGGGCAGCGTGATGGCGACGGGCGTGATTTCGTCTAGCGAATAATTCAACTGCGCCATCTCTCCCGCCGTCTCGCCGGGCTTGAGCGGCATCTGTCCAGTGCGCCCGAACTGCGCCGTCAGAAAGCCGCCGAAGAAGGTCGTC
>DASYML010000137.1:0-35133 GCA_036009045.1 Pyrinomonadaceae bacterium | reverse complement strand
ACAGAGTTAATCATTCAACTCTCTGTGCTGACTCTGTGCGCTCTGTGTCTGCGGTGGTGAATAACCTTCTCACCTTTACTCAACTCCATCTGAATCACACCTCTCTCACCCTTCTCCTCTTATTTGTCACATACAGAAATGCCTGATAGCACGCGAGAGGATTTCGACGCATTGATGCAGGTCCGCGATGGGGACGAACTCTTCCGTCCGATGCGCGACGCGAATATCGCCCGGTCCAAGAACTACTGCCTGCGCGCCGAGTTCGATCATCTGCGGCGCTTCTGTGCCGAAGGCTATCGTGCCCGCAGGTTGGCCCGTCGCATCTTCGAGCATTCGCACGAGCGGAGAATCGGCTCGCGTCTCCATACTTTCATCAAGCCTGACGACTCCAATCTCACAATCAAAGTCCGCGTCGCGTCTTCTTTCATCCTCAATCGCGGCCCTCACAAGATCGAGCACCGCTTCCGCGCGCTGTCCGGGCACGGGCCGCCATTCGAGCGTAAAAACGCATTGGCCCGCGATGATGTTCTTCGCCGTCCCGCCTTGCAAGAGTCCGACGTTGAGCGTCGTGTAAGGCGGCTCAAACGCCTCCTGCCTGTCAAGCGTCTGCAATTCCTCCGCGATGCGCTCGATGCTTTTGATGAGCCGCGCCGCGCGAAAAATCGCAGAGGCTCCGAGCGCGGGATAGGCGCTGTGGCCTTCGCGCCCGAAGACGTTAATCTCCGCCAGGCAATAACCCTTGCCCGCGCGCATGGGCCTCAGCGCGGTCGGCTCTCCGACGATGCTATAACGTATCTTGAGCGCTCTCTCGTCCGCCAGATGTTTCGCGCCGAGACAACCCACCTCCTCATCCGCCGTCAGGATGAGCGCGAGCGGGCGTCGCAGGCTCTCTCGCAAAACATCTTCCATCGCCGTCAGCGCGGCGGCGATGAATCCCTTCGTATCGCAGGAGCCGCGCCCGTAAAGTTTTTCATCGCGCGCCGTCAATTCCAGCGCGCCGGTCCACGCGGGGTCGAAGGGAACTGTATCCGTATGACCGACGAGCGCCAGTTCGACATCCTCTGCCGTCGAGCCGACTGGACCATTATTAACGGTTGAAGTTGGACCAGCTAAAGCGACCATGTTTATTTTCTCCACGCCGCGTTCGTCCGTGTACGGGAGCAAGCGCACGCGGAGTCCGAGGCTTTCGGCGCACGCCGCAGCGTAAGAGATAATCTCTCTATTCGAGCGCGATGAAATGGAATCAAAGCGCACCAGTTCGGCCAGAGTTTGTTCAACTGTCATCTTTCGTCTTAACCCCACAATCTTTTTTGCAGCGCATCGAATCTCGACACGATTTCGCGCTGCGCTTGATGTCGCCCGTCCTCTATGACGGGCCGTCCGCCGATGAAGACTTGACGAATCGCCGTTCGTGAGAGAGAGAAAACGATGCCCGCCAGCAAATCATCCGTGCCCGCCCCGGCGATTGACGGATCATCCAGCGTGACCGTGAAAAAGTCCGCCGGGCATCCTGCCTCAAGCCTGCCAGCGCCGCGCGCGCCTATGCTCTCTGCGCCCCCCACGCTCGCGCAAGCGAAGAGGCGCGCGGCCAGCGCCGAATGTCCGTCCTCACCTGTGGGCGCGAGCACCGCGCGTTCCAGGTTTTGCAAGCGCATGTGTAACTCAAGCTCGCGCGCATCCTCAAGCAAGTCAATCTGCGCGTGGCTGTCCGTACCCAGCGAGAGAGTGCCGCCTTCATCCAGAAAGAGCTTGCCGTGAGGGAAGATACCGTCGCCCAGGTTGCGCTCGGTCGTCGGGCAGACGCACACTCCCGCGCCTGATTGGACCATTAAAAGAGCCTCTTCCGCCGTCATGTGAATCGCATGAATTGCTGTCAACTGTTCGTTGAGCAGTCCCAAATCTTCCAGCAGCATGACCGGAGAGCGCCCGTGCTCTACCATGCAGGCGGCTATCTCGGCGGGTTGTTCCGCGACGTGCATGTGGACCGGAAATTTCGCGCCCGCCCGATGCGTAAATTGGGCCACACGACGCAGGTAATCAAAGGGAAGCGCGCGGATGCTGTGCAGCGCGATGCCGGACCATGCGCGGCTCGCGTCCGACCGTCTCAATTCCTGGTCCAATTGAGACAGTTGACGCAGGTACTCTTCCGGGTCCGCTTCGATAAAGCGGGCTTGGCCTGGGGCCGGCTCTTTCCCGTAGCCGGAGCGCGCGTAAGCCACGCGCAGCAAGGCTATGCGCAGGCCCACAGAGCGCGCCGCGCGTATGACCTGCTTCGCCATCAGGTTCGACTCCGCGTAGGGCTGGCCGTCCGCCGCATGATGTATGTAATGAAATTCTCCGACCGCAGTGATGCCGCCGAGGACCATCTCCAGGAAAGCCATCCGCGAGGCATCGTAGATGTCCTCCGGCGTGAGCCTCGTGGCGGCGCTGTACATCATCTCGCGCCAGGTCCAGAAGGAGTCGTGTGCGCGCGTGCGTCGCTCCGTGCGCCCGCGCAGGACGCGCTGAAAAGCATGCGAGTGAGCGTTGACGAGTCCGGGCAGCATCGCGCGCCCTTCGAGACGCACCAACCTCTGTGCATCATCAACCTCGCGCGCCAGTCCTCTAATTCGACCATCCTCATCGCACACCAGCGCCAGCCCACGCTCAAAACGCCCGCCCGTATAAATCATGTCAGGCAGCCAGGCGACCGTCGCATTGCTGTTTTGCTTTGGAATTTCCGGCACGTTGCTTCTTAACGATTCGCCAAACAATATAACACGATGCCTGTTATGCGCGTGCCCGGCGAACAGGAGACAACATACTCCGGCTTTCATCTCTTGCTCGTCACTCGTCACCTGTCACTGTCTTGACGGATTTTCGTGAATTTTTGGTGAGCACCTTGAGGCCGTCCGGGGGCATCTAACTGCTCGTGAGTATCAAGCTAAACGAACTTAAAACGTATGCGCGATTTGCGCGGCAGCACGCGCGTCGCTTTGTCGGAGAGCGTGTGAGCGAAATTCGGACGCAGATTCCGGCGGCTCCCCACAGGCCCTCGCCCGCGAGTTGGAGCGATGAACGTCTGACTGTGGCCTGGCTCGGACATGCGACCGTCCTCATCAATTTTTACGGGACGTGGTTGTTGACGGACCCCACGTTGCGTTCGCATATCGGCGTCAACCTCGCGGGCCTGACTCTTGGCCCAAGACGATTGGTCCGACCGGCGCTTGAGATTAAAGAGCTTCCGCCGCTGGATGTCGTGCTGGTCTCGCACGCACATATGGACCACTGCGACACGGGCACGCTCAAGCGTTTGCCGCGCGGGACGCACGCCGTCGTGCAGGAGGGCAATCGAGACCTCTTGAGACGCTTTGAGCGCGTGGATGAATTGGCCTGGGGCGAGTCTGTTGAAGTTTGCGGGGCGCGCATAGAAGCCCTGGAAGTCAATCACTGGGGCGCGCGTAAGTTGACGGACAAGCATCGCGGCTATGGCGGATTTCTCATCGAGAAGAATAATCGCGCGCTCGTCTTCGGCGGCGACACCGCGTACACGAAGGCTTTCGCGCGTCTTCGCGGGCGCGTCCGCGTTGACCTCGCTATCTTGCCGATAGGCGCTTATGATCCCTGGATTCACGCACACGCCAACCCGGAACAGTCCTGGGCGATGATGCGAGAGATGGGCGCGCGCTATCTGCTGCCGATGCATCATCAGACGTTTCGTCTCAGCCGCGAGCCTGCCACGGAACCAATCGAGCGCCTGCTCGCCGTCGCGGGAAGTCAAAGCTGGCGTGTGGCCCTGACAGAGTTGGGCCAAACATGGACGCTGCCGGAAAAGGAAGTTCAAGAGAGTGAGAAAGAGATGTCCGGGATGCTTTTGACTTCAACTCTGTAAAGTAAAGATAGTTGCTAAGATGACAAAGAAAGCAATCGCAGAGAACCCGGAGGGGGAAATTTTAGAGGCCATCTGAACAATCGTCTGTGCCCTGAAAGGGCAACCTGTGAGAGCCGGGGCAAGCCTCAGCGTCGCCCCCGGTTAATGGTCCAAGATAAATTTTGACCCTGAAAGGGTCGCACCTCAATCTTGAAGGTGCGACCCTTTCAGGGTCGAATTGTGTTGATGCGAGCAGACCGGGGGCGATGCCCCCGGCTATCATAGGTATCCCTTACAGGGATAAATTGAATCAGTTTTCTCCGACCTTATTGAAGGGTGTGCTCTGACTTTTCAGACAACCTCGTAGCGTCACTGGCGGGGCTGTCTGGCGGCCTTTGCGTTGACAACATCGCTCATCAAAAAAGTTCGCCATCAAATAAAGGTTGTCGCGGTCGTCGCGTATCGTTATTATCTGGTCTTTTGCGTATGCTCTAGGGAGCGGCAGTGACAGATATGATGCGACGTATTGATCTCAAGACGGCACAGGCGGCGCGGTCCAATACTATTCGCGGCATCAACCGGCGAATCGTCCTCAACTACGTGCGCGAGCGTGGGCCAATTTCGCGTGCGGCAATCGCGCGTGAGACTGAGCTTCAACGCTCGACGGTCTCGACCATCGTTGATGCGCTGGTGGAAGACGGCCTCGTTGAAGAGATCGGCGCGGGCGAATCCACAGGCGGGCGGCGACCAACTCTCTTGCGCCTGCGCATTGTCGGGGCGATGGCTATCGGAGTTGACATTACGCCGACGTTGACCACCGTGGCGACGAGCGATCTGGCCGGGCGCGTTCTCGCGCAAGAGCAGTTCAAGACCAGCACGGATTATCGAGAGACTATCAGCGCGGCGATTGAGCTTGTGTGCCGGTTCGCCGCGAGCGGCGACAGCATTGACAGCATCGGCGTCAGCATCCCCGGCCTCGTTGACCCGGCGACGGGCAGGGCCATTTATGTGCCCTACTTCAAATGGCGCGACCTGCCCATCGCGCAGGATATTTCGGAGGCCAGCGGCCTGCCCGTGACGATTGATAACGACGCCAACGCGGCGGCGCTCGCGGAACTCTGGTTCGGTCGCCCGGAGGTGAGCGATGCGCGCGACTTTATCATGGTCCTGGTTGCTGAAGGAGTCGGCACGGGCATCGTCTTCGACGGGCAGATTTACAGGGGCGAGCGCGGCGCGGCGGGCGAGTTCGGTCACATGATTATTGGTCCACACGCGCCGGTCGCGTGCTCCTGCGGCAATTACGATTGCTGGGAGGCTTTCGCTTCGGGGCGTTCAGCCGTGGCGCGCTATCTACAATTATCGAACGGGAGTCACCCTCTGCAAGAGGCACACTTCGGAGAGGTGGTCGAGCGTGCGCTCAAAGGCGAGCAGGCGGCACAGTCCGCGTTGATGGAGACGGCACATTATTTGGGAATCGGCATTTCAAATCTGGTCGTCGGCTTCAGCCCCGAAGTGGTCGTCGTCGGCGGGGCCATCACGCGCACCTGGTCGCTCGTCGCGGAAGCGCTCGGACAGACCATAGAGCGCAGCGTCCGTCGCGGTCTCCCCTCCGCGCGCATACTCTCCTCCACACTCGGCGAGCAGCCGACACTGATGGGCGCACTGAGCCTCGTCCTCGCCAGCAAATTCGCATCAGTCAGTTAATCGAATGCGGATGGCGGAATTCGGATGGCGGATTGATAAACCCCGGCCTGCTTTAATTCCGCCATCCGCATTCCGCCATCCACAATCGGCTGTGCCTCTGTGGCTTTCATCTGTTAAGGTATGGGCATGCATCAACATTCTTCTTTGGACCTGCGGGCGATGGCGCGACAGGCGATGATTGACGAGGGCTTCGCGCCGGATTTTGCGCCGGACGCGTTGAGGGAAGCGCAGGCTGTGGAGGGCGCTTCTGTGCTGGCACGCGTCGCGGGCGAGGTGCGTGACCTGCGCTCTCTTTTGTGGTCCTCGATTGATAATGAAGATTCGCGCGATCTGGACCAGATCGAGTTTCTTGAGAGATTGCCGGAGGGAGGCGTCCGCCTTTTAATCGGCATCGCGGATGTGGACGAATTTGCGCCGAAGGATTCTGCGGTTGATGCCCGTGCGGGACACAACACGACTTCGGTTTATACAGGCGTCGAGACGTTTCCGATGCTGCCCGAACGTTTATCCACAAACCTCTCTTCGCTGCTCGAAGGCGTTGACCATCTGGCAATCGTGATTGATCTGGTCGTTGACGATGAGGGGCATGTCGGCGCGACGGATGTCTACCGCGCCCTGGTTCGCAATCATGCGAAACTCGTGTACGAGACGACGGGCGCATGGCTGGAGAGCGAAGACCCCACTCCGCCGCGCTTCATCTCTGTCGTTCCGGGACTGGAAGAGCAACTTCGCTTGCAGTACGAGGTGACGGAAAAACTTCGCGCGCTACGCAAGCAGAGCGGCGCGCTCAATCTCGAAACGATTGAGGCCAAGCCCGTCATGATTGACGGGAAGGTTTCCGACCTCTCGACCACAGAGCATAATCGAGCACGCGACATCATAGAGGGTTTCATGGTCGCGGCTAACGGCGCGATGGCCTCTTTCCTGGAAAGCCATCATGTGCCTTGCATCCGGCGCGTCGTGCGGACGCCGTTGCGCTGGCCGCGCATCGTGGAATTGGCCCAATCACTCGACGAAGAGTTACCGCAGGAGCCTGACTCGCGCGCGCTCGCGGATTTCCTCACGCGCCGCAAGGCCGCCGACCCCGTACACTTCCCGGACCTCTCGCTCGCCGTCGTCAAACTGCTCGGACCCGGCGAATATGTGGTCCAGCATCCGGGCGCGTCGAGCGAAGGTCATTTCGGCTTGGCCGTTCACGACTACACGCATTCGACCGCTCCCAACCGTCGCTACCCGGACCTCATCACGCAACGCCTGCTCAAAGCAGTCATCGCTCAACGTTCGCACAAGGACGATGACGGAGGCTCGACCCTGCCTTACAACGAGAGCGAACTCAACGCCATCGCCGCGCGCTGTAACCAGATGGAGAGCGCGGCGCGCAAGGTCGAGCGGTTGATGCGAAAGGCAGCGGCAGCAGTCCTCCTGGGCCAACGCATCGGCGAAGTCTTCGATGCCATCGTGACGGGCGTTTCGGAGAAGGGCACGTTCGTGCGTCTCATCAAGCCACCGGCGGAAGGCCGCGTCATGCGCGGCGAGCACGGCCTGGATGTCGGGGACCGCGTCCGCGTCCGCCTCATAGAGACAAACCCCGAACGCGGCTTTATTGATTTCGCGCGCGCCAAATGAATCCGTGTCCCTCGACGCAAGGCGCACCACTTGATTGAAACTCGGTTGCTGTGAGAAATTTAGTTCGCCTTTCTCATCATTCAGATATTTAGTTGTAAGGAGAATTAATCTTGCCTCGAAGCCGGAAGAGACGAACTGTTAAAGCCAGGAAGAATCCGCAGAGCGCGTATAGTAAAGAGCAATCGCGCGGTAAAAAGCGTTCGGACAACATCACCAAATTCCTGGCGGGGGCTTTGATCCTCGCGCTGGTTGCCGGTGGACTCATCTATTTCTTCGCCTATCGTGGCGGCGGTTCCGGTAAAGAGGTCACGACCGCGTCCGGGTTGAAATACGTGGACATCGTCGAAGGCCAGGGCGCAAGCCCGAAGCCGGGCCAGATAGTCAGCGTGAAGTACACGGGCACGCTGGTGAACGGGACCAAGTTTGATAGCTCGTATGATCACCCCGGCGGCCAGCCCATCACCTTCCCCATCGGTCGCGCGCGGGTCATACCGGGATGGGACGAAGGCTTGATGACGATGAAGGTGGGCGGCAAAAGAAAGCTCATCGTCCCGCCCAAACTCGGCTATGACACTCTCGGAAAGCCGCCTGACATCCCACCCAACGCCACCCTCCTCTTCGATGTCGAACTGGTTGACGTGAAGTAAAAGAGATACATGTCTGGGCAGGACTTGTAAACATCTTTGCTTTTCCTAGCCTCTAGCCTCTAACCTCTAGCCTCTGCCTTTTCAGCGGCGGAAGCGGCGGCAATCTATGCCGTACTTTTTTATCTTGTAGCCGATGATGCGTTCCGTCGTGTCCAGCAATTTGGCGGCCTTCGCGCGATTGCCGCGCGTCGTCTTCAAGGCATCTTGAATCAGGTCGCGTTCGTAGGCTTCGACCGCCGTTTCCAGCTTGAGCGTCGTGACCGTCCCTGAGCCTTCCGCCGTTTGCAGCGTCGGCGGGAGGTGATGACCGTGTATCACGTTGGTCTCGCAGACCAGCACGGCCCGCTCTAAAGTGTTCTCAAGTTCGCGCACGTTGCCGGGCCAGTGATAGCTCGTCAGCATGTCTATCGCCGGAGTCGAGATACGCTTGATGCGTTTGGCGTGCTCGCGCGCGTACTTCTCCAAAAAATGGTCCGCTAATAAGAGTATGTCAGACTTGCGTTCGCGCAGGGGGGGCATGTAAATCATGAAGACGTTGAGACGATAATAGAGGTCTTCGCGAAACTGGTTGTCCGCGATGGCGCGCTCCATATCCTTGTTCGTGGCGGCGATGAGTCGCACGTTGACCTTGATGGTCTCGGTCCCGCCGAGTCTTTCAAACTCTCTCTCCTGCAACACGCGCAAGAGCTTAATCTGCGTCGAGATGTTGAGGTCTCCGATCTCGTCCAGAAAGAGCGTGCCGCCGTCCGCCAATTCGAAGCGACCTTTCTTTCTTCCCTGCGCGCCGGTAAACGCGCCCTTCTCGTAACCGAAGAGTTCGGATTCGATGAGGGTTTCTGGAAGGGCCGCGCAACTGACTTTGATGAAAGGCTTGTTGGCGCGCAGCGAGTTGTAGTGGATGGCGTGCGCGATTAACTCTTTGCCCGTGCCGGATTCGCCGCGCAGGAGGACTGTGGTGTTGGTGCGCGCGACCTGCGTGACCTGTTCGTAGACTTCGCGCAGGGGGCTTGAGTTGCCGATGATGTGGCTGAAGTCATAACGCTCTTTAAGTTCCTGCTTGAGATGCGTGTTCTCTTCGAGCAGTTGTTGCTTGTCGGCTTCGATGAGGTGATTGACCTTGAGCGCCTGGGCCATCATGGAAGCGACGATGGCTAGAAATTTTGTCTCGCGTTCATAATCGCGGTCCTGTTTATAGTGCATGTCCGCGCCGAGCACGCCGACGGGTTTTCCCCCCAGTCGCACGGGCACGCAAATAAAACTCAACTCGCGACGGCTGCTGTTTTTCTCTCTCTCTCTCAAACGGTTGAGGAGCAAAGGCTCTCGGCTAGCCTGCGTGACGATGATGGGTTTGCCGCTCTGGACGACGCGACCGACCACGCCTTCGCCGACGCGATAGCGCACGCGCCGCGCCGTCTCCGCGTTGATACCGTAACAGGCTTCCGCGCGTAGCTTATCCTCATCCGCGTCGAGCAGCATGATGAAACTGCGTAGCATGCCGTGATGCTTGCCCAGTGTTTCGAGAACGCGAACCATTGCGCCCTTCAAGTTCCGTGTATCGGCCAGAGTCTGACCGATTGCCAGGAGCGTCGCCAGCTTCTGCCCGTCAATCGAATCGGTCGAGACGAAATCCTTGAGGCCCTGTCTCGCGCCTGCGATATTTGTTTCCATAGCATCCAGAAAAAGCAGCGGAAATAATCTCTGCGAAGAAATCAACTCATTAACTGGCCCGACAATTTCCGACAATTTTGTGCGTTAACTGATTCCATCCAACAATTTTGTCATTATCATCGTCAACCCCGGCACGCATCTTTGATTGAACCGCAAGGGATAAAAGAGAGCTTAATCAAAACGGTCTCAAAGGGATTCCCCAGCATCGGGCGTCATGCTTGCCAGCGAGCTTCGCATGAAAGCTCGTCTCTGCTCGCTTCGTGTCAGGCTCGTCTCATCCCTCCCAGACTAAAATATCAGTTCGAGAATATCAAATCCAACAATTTCGTCAGGAGCACCGTCGTTTCAAACAAAATTGTTATAAAGCGGAGAATCAGAAAACTCTTCTCATGCGCCCACAGGCTGACGCTCAAACTCTGCAAATGCGTGTTGTCTTTACGCTTATGCGGGTCGGATTGATCTTACACGCTGGCGGGAGCGCGGCTGGCACGCGGGTTGTAAAGGGACAGGGCGTGAACGCATCAATCCTGCCGGGAGATAAGAGACCCGACCCACACCATCTACACACAGAGGAGTCAAAGAAGGATGCAAGAGAGGCTCTATGAAGCGAGGACGGCGTCGGTATGCGGCCTGCATATGGCCCAACTGATAGCCGCGCGACGCTGGACCAGTAATGGCGGTGTCTGCCTGTTGAATGGCCCGGCGAGGCGCGTGGGTTGCTGCTCGCGCCCGGCGGGGAGACGTGCGAAAGGAGAAACGTTGGGCCAATAAAAAGGAGAAATATTGGGCCAGTAAAAAAGTTGAAGGATTTAGCTGATAGAAGTTCGCGTAAGTAATCTCTTTCCATGTTCGGTTGCCGTTGAGCGTGTCTCTCTACGGCAGCCGCGCATGACTGTGTTGGCGAGCGGCGAGCACAATTGCCCGCGCGCTCGTCTCTCATCGAAAACTTTCTCAGACCCCTAAAGGAAAAATTTTATGAGTGTCAAAGATGTGCTGAAATTCGCCTCGGATGAAAAGGCGGAATTTGTCAATGTTCGTTTTACGGACCTCGTCGGGGCCTGGCATCACCTGACCTTCCCGATTGAGGAATTGGACGAGCGCTCGTTTGAAGACGGCTTCGGCTTCGACGCCTCAAGCCTGCGCGGTTGGGCCTCCATACACGAATCCGACATGCTGCTCGTGCCGGACCCTTACCGCTACTGGACGGATGCCTTCATGGGCCAAAAAACTCTCTGCCTGATCGCGGATGTGGTGGACCCGATTACCAAGCAGGGCTACTGGCTGGACCCGCGCGCCGTCGCTCGTCGCGCCGAAAGTTATCTCAAGTTTACGGGCCTCGCAGACACGATCAATTTTGGACCGGAAGCGGAATTCTTCGTCTTTGACGAGGTGCGTTTTTATAACGAGCCGAACGCGGCTGGTTATGCTCTGGACAACGCGGAGGCTGCCTGGAATAGCGACGGCGGCAGCGGCAATACCAATCTCGGTTATCACATACGCACCAAGGAAGGCTATGTGCCTCTGCCCCCGCTCGACACGCTCCAGGACTTTCGTTCAGAGGTCGCCACGGAGTTGAAGAGGGTCGGCATACAGGTCGAATGTCATCACCATGAGGTCGCCGCCGCCGGACAGTGTGAGATTGATTTCCGCTACTCGACGCTGCTCGGCACGGCGGATAATCTACAACTCTTCAAGTACACTGTGCGCAACGTCGCGCGCCGTCACGGCAAGAGCGCGACCTTCATGCCGAAGCCTCTGTATGGAGACAACGGCTCAGGGATGCACTGTCACCAGTCGCTGTGGAAAGGCGAGAAACCGCTCTTCGCGGGCGACGGCTACGCGGGTCTCTCAGAGATGGCGCGCTTCTACATCGGCGGCCTGCTCAAGCACGCGGCGGCGGTCGTCGCCTTCGCCGCTCCAACCACCAACAGCTATAAGAGATTAGTCCCAGGCTTTGAAGCGCCGGTCAATCTCGCATACTCCGCGCGCAATCGCTCTGCGGCGATACGCATTCCGATGTTCTCCACCAATCCCAAGCTCAAGCGGCTGGAATTTCGTCCGCCCGATCCGTCCTGCAATGCTTACCTCGCGTTCTCCGCGATGCTCTTGGCGGGCCTCGACGGCATCCAGAATCGCATCGAACCGGGAGAGCCGCTCGACAAGGACATCTATGATTTGACGCCTGAGCAATTGAAGAACGTGCCGAGCCTGCCCGGCAGTCTGGATGAATCACTCTCGGCCCTCGAAGCGGACCATGAATTTCTCTTAAAGGGCGATGTCTTCACGCCCCAACTCATCGAACGCTGGGTCTCTTACAAACGAGAGAAAGAGATTCAGCCTTTGAGGATGCGCCCGCATCCTCTGGAATACAGCATGTACTTTGACATCTGACGATAAGTCCAAGGTCCAAGGTCTAAAGTCCAAAGTCAAGAACCCGCCATGGGGTTCTTGACTTTGGACTTTAGACTGTAAACTGTGTACTTATTAAGACCCTGGACTTTGGACCTTGGACTTATTATAGATTATGGAAGCACCGTTGAGAGCAGGTGGGACCGGGGCCGCGACGGAGCGCGCGTGGCAGGGTTGTATAGAGGCGACCTGCGGCGCGCGTTATGCGCTTCACGAGCGGCTTTACGTGTGCCCGCGTTGCGGAGGATTGCTGGATGTCTTGAGAGAGACGAAAGGCATCGGCGAGGCGTCAGCGCTCCGCAAGGTTTGGACAGAGCGGCTCGCATCAATGGATGCGCGTGACCGGAGCGGCGTCTGGCGTTACAGAGAATTGCTGCCCTTCGATGAAGATGCAGCCATCGTCACGCTCGCGGAAGGCAATACGCCGCTGTATGATGCAACGCGCGCGGCTGAGTATTGCGGGCTGCGCGCCCTCAGGCTCAAGCATCAGGGCTGCAACCCGACAGGCTCTTTCAAAGACACGGGCATGACGACAGCCGTCACGCAGGCGCGCATTCTCGGCGCGCGCACAGTCGTTTGCGCGAGCACCGGAAATACAGCAGCGAGCCTCGCGGCCTATGCCGCACGCGCCGAATTGAGGTGTGCGATTCTGGTCCCGCGCGGGCAGGTCAGTCATGCCAAGTTGGCCCAGAGCCTCGATTACGGCGCGACCGTTTTAGAACTCGAAGGTAATTTCGACGACGCGATGCGCGTCATCCGCGAGTTGGCGTCGGATGAGTCAATCTATGTGGTCAATTCTATCAACCCTTTTCGTCTCGAAGGACAGAAGACTGTGGCTGCGGAATTGGTTCAGCAATGCGGCTGGACGGTTCCCGATCATCTGGTCGTGCCGGGCGGCAATCTGGGCAATAGCTCCGCGCTTGGCAAGGGCTTGATGGAATTATTTGAACTGGGTGTGATTGATCGCCTGCCGCAACTCTGGGTGGTCCAGGCCGAAGGCGCAGCGCCCTTCGCTCAGATGTTCACGCGCAATGTGCGCGCGGCTTCAAACGAGACGACGCGCGAGGCCGGGTGCGAAGCCTCCGTGGATAACGCCGTCATTGAAGGCGTGCTTAAACCGTTCGATTCTCCAAGGACGCTGGCGACGGCCATCAAGATCGGTGCGCCCGTTTCATGGAAGAAAGCCCTGCGTGCTGTGAAGTGGATGGGCGGTCGCGCCCTGAGCGTCAGCGAGCAGGAGATAGCGGATGCCAAGGCCATCATCGGGCGCGACGGCATCGGATGCGAACCGGCCTCCGCGACGACCGTCGCGGGCATCAAGCGATTGGTGGCGGGCGGAGTTATTGGACCAGATGAACGGGTCGTCGCGGTCCTCACCGGGCACGTCTTAAAGGACGCGGACTACGTCATCAACTATCACAGCGGAACGCTCTCGATGCATGATGACTCTGCGAGCGAAACAGAAGATCATCAAGGGACGACGGAAGACCTGCGCCGCATCGCGGCCACCTACGCCAACCCGCCCGTCCGCGTCCGGGCCAACACCGCAGCCATCTCCGAATATCTCAAACGACAGGAAGGAACATAAAATTGCGGAATGTGGATTGCGGATTGAAAACAGGCCCGCCTTTATCAATCCGCAATCCGCAATCCACATTCCGCAATTCTTAAAACAATGAATCCTCTTGATGAAGTGCGACTCTCGTTTATCGGCAGCGGGGTGATGGCGGAGGCGATCATCGCGGGGCTGCTCCGACGCCAGTTGGTCAAGCCAGAGCAGATTGTCGGCAGTCACCCGCGTGAGGCGCGGCGCGCAGAGTTGAAGGAGAAATACGGCATCGAGGTGGTCGCCGGTAATCGTGAGGCGGCGGCGTTCGGGCACGGGGACAGAAGCGGCAGTAGCGGCGGCGCTATGGGCCATAGCTCCGGCTCAATCGTCGTCCTCGCGGTCAAGCCGCAGCGTCTCGGCGGGATTCTCAAAGAGTTGCGCGGCGAATTGCAGGAGGACCAGTTGGTGCTCTCGATTATCGCGGGCGCTGGACTGGAGACCATCACGGGCGAATTGCTGCATCCGGCGGTGGTCCGCGCGATGCCGAATACGCCCGCGCAGATCGGGCAGGGCATGACCGCCTGGACCGCCACCTTACAGGTCCACGAATCGCAGCGGGCGCAGGTCCGCGCGATGCTCTCCGCGCTGGGCAGAGAGATGTACGTCGAAGAGGAAAAGATGATTGACATGGCGACGGCGCTGAGCGCGACCGGGCCGACATACATTTTCCTCGTCATGGAAGCGCTCGTGGACGCGGGCGTGCATATGGGGTTTTCCAGGCTCGTGGCCCAGGAATTGGTCCAGCAAACGATGCTCGGCTCCGTCCTCTTCGCGCAGGAATCACACAAGCATCCGGCGGAGTTGCGCAACATGGTCACTTCGCCGGGCGGCACTTCCGCCGAAGCTATCTACCAGATGGAGAAGGGCAGCCTCCGCACAGTTCTCTCGAAGGCCGTGTGGGCCGCGTATCAACGCGCCGTCGCGCTTGGAAAAGCGAGGATCAAGGATGAAAAGCAAGTAGGAAGGATGATGGATGAAGGATGAAAGATGAGCTATTAAATTTGAGTGAGCAGGTCTCTCATCCTTCATCCCGACGACAACCTACCGGCTCAAGGCGTGGGCCAACATTTGAGGTGCGCGTGCCCGCCTCGACCTCGAATCTCGGCGCGGGCTTTGATTGTTTCGGTCTCGCCTTACAACTTTACCTGACGGTACGCGCGACGCTCCGGCCCGATGCGAAAGAAGCCTGCCGCGTCCGCGCCAGCCGGAGCGAGGGAGGCGCGTCGCTGCCGCGCACGACCGATAATCTTATCTTTCGCACAATGTCTTTAGTCGCCGCTCGACTGGGCCAAAAATTGCCGCCCGTGAGGCTCGTCCTGCACAACGAAATTCCTCTGGGGCAGGGCCTGGGGAGCAGCGCGACGGCGATCATCGCGGGCATCAAACTCTGCGCTCTCGTCTGCGGTTGCGAGATACCGTCCGAGACTATTCTAGCCTACGCGACGGAACTTGAAGGGCATCCAGATAATGTCGCGCCCTCGCTCTATGGCGGGTGGGCCGTCACCTGTACGACGGAAGACGGGAGCGTGTTGGCTCTCAAAAAACGTTGGCCCACGGAAGTCAAAATCCTCGTCGTCTCGCCGGATGTGCCCTTAGAGACGAAGCGCGCGCGCGCCGCTTTGCCGCAGACGGTGAGTCACGCGGACGCCGTTTACAACCTGCAACGCGCGGCCCTGTTCACGGCGGCGATGGAAGCGGCGGCTTATGATCTGGTGTGGGAGGCGATGAAGGACCGGCTTCATCAGCAACAGCGCAAGGCGCTCATACCGGGTCTGGCGGAGGTGCTGGCGATGCCGCGCGTGCCGGGCCTGCTCGGTCTGGCGCTGAGCGGAGCGGGGCCAAGCATTCTCGCGCTGGTCCAGAATAACTTTGAGGAGATCGGCGCGGCGATTGCGAGGCCCTTTCATCAACAACACGTAGCGACCACCGTGCGCCTGCTCGAAGTTGACGAGGAAGGGATGAAGAGCAGATGTCAGACGCTAGATGCCGGTTTTATAAGTAGCGGTTGAGTTTGAAATTCCATAGAACAACAGCCAGGAAAGAATCTCACGCCAAGGCGCAAAGACGCAAAGAAAGCACGCCGGATAAGTAGCCTATCAACACCTTTGCGTCTTTGCGCTTTGCGTGAACCGTCTTTTCTTCCTTTTATCTCACACTGAACCTCTACAGTTTTATAATTCAACTGGCGTCTGACATACGGCATCCGGCATCTGCTCTTTTATTCTTGCTTTAAAGCGTCCGTGCGAGTGACAATGTGGGCCAAGCTCTGTAGCCCTATCATTTTCTTTAAGGACAACCTGAATCGAGATGAAAAACATTGCTCTGGCTCTGGTCTTTGTACTTGTCTGTTCACAGATTTTAGGTCTTCAACAAGTGTCTCAAGCGCAAACGCAGGCGGGCGGCGAGAGTCAGCCCGTCATGGTAGATGTCAACGACAGCGACGCTTTCTTTCAGCAAGCCGTGCGCGCTCCCGTGCCTGCGCGCGACCTGCCTTTGAAGGTCGAAGCCTTGCTCAAACGCATGACGCTCGAAGAGAAGATAGGGCAGATGACGCAGCTTGAGATTGGCATGGTGACGACGAGCCAGGACCAGGAAATAGCGATTGACGCGGCGAAGCTGGAGAAGGCCGTCGGCAAGTACGGCGTCGGTTCAATCCTGAATGTTAAGGATCAGGCTATCCCGGTTGAGAAGTGGCACGACATCATCAGGCAGATTCAGGAGGCGGCGAAAAAAACGCGGCTTCACATTCCGGTCCTCTACGGTATTGATTCGATTCACGGGGCCAACTACGTGCAAGGCTCCACGCTCTTTCCGCAGGAGATAGGGATGGCCGCGACGTGGAATCCCGCGTTGATGCAACGCCTCACGGAGATTGCCGCCGTCGAGACGCGCGCCGCCGGAATACCCTGGACCTTTTCGCCCGTTCTCGACCTGGGCCGTCAACCTCTGTGGCCCCGTTTCTACGAGACGTTCGGTGAAGACCCGTACCTCGCAAAAGTTCTTGGCGTGGCCTTCGTGCGCGGGATGGAAGGCACAGACATCTCTTCGCAGGACCACGTCGCCACGAGCCTCAAGCATTACATGGGCTACAGTCTGCCTCTGACGGGGAGAGACCGCACGCCCGCCTGGATTCCCGAAAATTATTTGCGCGAATATTTTCTGCCGACCTTCGCAGCGGCGGTCAAGGCCGGAGCGCACACGGTGATGGTCAACTCCGCAGAGATCAACGGCACGCCCGGACACATCAATCATCACATCCTGACGGACATCCTGCGCGGCGAGCTAGGCTTTAAAGGCTTCGTCGTTTCAGATTGGGAGGACATCAAAAAGCTCGTGGGCCAATGGCACGTCGCGGCTAACGAAAAGGACGCGACGCGCATGGCCGTCATGGCCGGGATAGACATGAGCATGGTTCCGAGCGATTACAGCTTTAGCGATAACCTGCTCGCGCTCGTCAAAGAGGGCGCGGTCCCGCAGACGCGTATAGACGAGGCCGTGCGCCGCATCCTGCGCGTCAAATTCGAGTTGGGCCTCTTCGAGAACGCGATGCCGAACGCGGCTGCGAAATCTAAAATCGGGACCAACGCCGCGAGACAGTTGAGCTTGCAGGCGGCTCGCGAATCCATGACGCTGCTCAAGAACGAGAACAATCTCCTGCCTCTCAGCAAAGATAGAAAAGTTCTCGTCACTGGTCCGACGGCGAACTCGCTTCTGTCGCTCAACAACGGCTGGACCTATGTCTGGCAGGGAAGCAATGCGGACCTCTACCCGAAAGACAGGCCGACCATTCTACAGGCGATTGAGGCTCGCCTCGGAAAGAACGTCTCGTATGCGCCGGGGACGCGGATTACTAGATCGCCGAACGGCCCTTCCAACAGTACGCCGACGGATGTCAATGAAGAGGTTGACATCGCCGCCGCCGTGCGCGCCGCGCGCGATGCTGACGTAGTCCTGCTCTGTCTTGGAGAAGGCTCTTACGCGGAGACTCCCGGCAACATCACGGACCTCACGCTGGATGAACCGCAACTCAAACTGGCGGAAGCCATCCAGGCCACGGGCAAGCCCGTCGTGCTGGTCCTGGTCGAAGGCCGCCCGCGCGTCATCAATCGTCTAGTGGACGGAGCGCAGGCCATCCTGCTGGCTTACAATCCGAGCAACGAGGGCGGCAACGCCGTCGCGGACGTGCTCTTTGGCGATTACAATCCGGGCGGCAAACTTCCTTTCACTTACCCGCGCACGCCGAACGGCATCATCGCTTATGACCATAAAATATTCGAGACGGAGGCGACCAGCTTCGGCAACATGGCCTTCAATCCGCAGTTCGAGTTCGGGCAAGGGTTGAGCTATACCACTTACGCGTACAGCGACCTGCGCCTGGACCAGAATAGAATGAAGCGGAACGGACAGTTGACAATCTCTGTGACGGTGACGAATACGGGAAAGCGCGCGGGCAGGGAAATCGCGCAGCTTTACGTGCGCGACCTCGTGGCCTCGCTGACGCCGCCGGGCAAACGGCTCAAACGTTTCGCCAACATCTCTCTTGAGCCGGGCCAGAGCCGCACTCTCACATTCAAATTGCGAGCCGACGATCTCTCGTTTATCGGCGCGGATAATCAACCGCTCGTAGAACCCGGCGAGTTTGAAGTGATGATCGGCGGCTTGATGCAAAAGTTCACTCTGGAGTAAGCGTCAAGATGTTGGCGGGACAGGGGATTTAAACGCAAAGGTCGCAAAGAGAGGATGCAAGGGACGCAAGGGAAAACTCGCTGAGCGACCTTTGCGGATTTCCTTTGCGACCTTTGCCTTTAAACCCTTGTTCGCGTGGAAAGACAATTATAAAATTTGGAAGTGAGCACAATCAGGATGAGTCTGAGAGCAAAATGCGCGGCGTTGTTGACCGCCGGATTGCTGTGCTTCGGGTGCTGGTCGGGCGCGGCGGGCGAATTGGTCCAAAAAAGAGAGAGCACGCGAAAGAGTTCTGCCTCGCCAGCGTCTTCGACTAAAGAACTCTTTGCGAGCAAGTGCGCGAGGTGTCATGGCAACGACGGGCGCGGCGAGACGACCATCGGGAGAATCGTCAACGCCCCGGACCTGACGGATGCGGAGTGGTGGGCCAAGCGGACGAATAATAGATCGCTCGTCTCGTCCGTCACGAACGGGCGCGGCGGAATGCCCGCGTTCGGAAAAAAGCTGACGCAGAAAGAGATCGCCTCGCTGGTGGCTTATGCTCGCACGTTCAAAAAGTAGCGGTCAGCATCAACGGTTGGAGTATCATTTTCAGATGAAGCTGAAGCGGTTCGCCCTCTATGCGTGGGCGGTTGTGGCCTGGAACCTACTGGTGATTCTGTGGGGCGCATACGTGCGCGCTTCGGGTTCGGGCGCGGGCTGCGGCAGCCATTGGCCGCTCTGTAACGGAGAGGTGCTCCCGGATGCCACGCAGACGCACACGCTCATCGAATTCACGCACAGGATGATGAGCGGGCTGACGCTCATCATGGTGATAGGGCTGGCCGTCTGGGCCTTTCGCGCTTACCCGAAGAGACATGCGGTGAGACTGGGAGCCGTGCTCTCGACCTTTTTCATTTTCACGGAGGCGTTGATAGGGGCTGGGCTGGTGCTCTTCAAGCTGGTGGCGGACGACGCTTCGGTTTTTCGCGCGGTCTCGATGTCCGTTCACCTGATTAATACTTTCGTGTTGCTGGCCGTCCTGACGCTCACGGCGTGGTGGGCTTCGGGTGGTCCAATATTAAAACTGAGAGGGCGCGGAGCCATCGCTTGGCTCTGCGCGCTGGCGCTCTTGTTGACGCTGGTCCTGGCGGTGAGCGGGGCTGTGACGGCGCTGGGCGACACGCTTTTTCCGGTCAGTTCGTTGACAGCAGGACTCAATCAGGATTTTTCTTCAACGGCGCACCTCTTCGTCCGCTTGCGGCTGTTGCATCCTTTGCTGGCCCTGACAGACTCTGCGCTCATCGTCCTGGTCGCGTTGATAGCAGGTCTCAGGCTTCCGCGATTATGGGTCAGGCGTTATGCGTTGATACTGGTCGCGCTGGTGCTGGTCCAATTAGGAGCGGGACTGGTCAACGTCGCGCTGCTGGCTCCCCTCTGGCTCCAACTTACGCATCTACTGTTGGCGGACCTGTTGTGGCTCGCGCTCGTACTCCTGACCGCCTCGGTGTTGGCCCAGGAGGCTGCGGCGTCGGAGTGTCTTGAGGGATTGAGTTTTCACACGACGGTTGAGGCGTAAGCCTGATGGCGCATCCCGTATTCTCTCGCGCCATAGATTAAAGACATTCCCGCGACGAACTCTGAACAAGAGGCAGGCATCATATCAATATTCAGTACTTAACGTGAGTTCGACGTAAGCCAGAGCACACCCTTCAAGCTGATCCACGACAGTGGATACATATGAGAGCCGGGGGCAGCGCCCACGGTCACTGGTCCAAGATAGCAGCCGACCCTGAAGGGGTCGCACCTCAACCTTGCATGTGCGACCCCTTCAGGGTCGAAACCTTTGTTCGATTGTGATCGGGGGCGACGCTCACGCTTGCCCCCGGCTATCATATTCATCCCCTACGGGGATGTCTTGGTTACTGCTACCTGCACTCCGCATCGTTATGCGTGCGGGTCGAGTTGAACCTGTCCTGATACTCGGCTGAGGTGATAAAGGCGCAGACCATCCCGCGATAGTTGCCGGGCACTTTATTGTCGAGCACGTTGAGCCAGAAATCATAACCGCCTTGTTCGGGGTTTCTTCGCAGGTAGCCGAAATACTGCATGAGGACGAAGGAGGGATTGTATTCACGTCCTCTGAAATCCTGCCTGTCTATGACCGCGCGTAAGACTTGGGCGCGGGTCTTGTTGCCAGCGCGGAGGTCCGCCGCTAACCCCTGCGCGCTCGCGTCTGTTGCGAGGCCAGCCTTCTCGAATAATTTGTTGACGAAATCATCAGGCGTCAGAGCGTCCGGGTACGCCATGCGGAAGGCATCACGCTGGACCCACTGATCCGCGAACGTTTGCTTGTTCGCTTCGAGGTCCGTGCTGGCGACGACGCGGCCCCGGTCCGGCATGAATTCGGCATAGTCCGGCTGGCGACCGTAGGATGCTTTGTACATGCGATAGACGAAGCTGCCCGTCTCCTGAAATTCCGTTTCGATGAAGAAGGCCGCGCTGACGGCTGTGCGCTGTCGCTTGATGCAGGCCGCGTCCGCGCCGCAGTTTGCCAGTTGTGAACTCCAGTAATTGAGTCCGCCCTCGTCCGGTTCGCGGCCCAGGAAATCAAGGTAATGTTGACGCACGAAGAAGCGCGAGTCGTCGTCCGGGTTCGTCGCGGCGGGAGCGCTGTCGTCATCCATGATGACCAGAGAGGCAGTGCCCTGATTGCCCAGTGAAGCGCCGCTCGTGTTGCTCAAAGAGAGATTGAGCGTTTCACTTCCCTCGACGTAAGCATCGTCCACGATAGGCACGCTGAAAGTCTTCGTCGTCTCGCCGGGCGCGAAACGCAGGTTGCCAGCCGTCGCCATGCAATCACCCTTCTGCGTGGCGCTGTCGTCGCTGATGGAATAATCAACCCTCGACTCGCCGCTTGTATCACCCGAACGTGTGACGGTGACGATGGCGCTCCCTGCGTTCTCCGCGACGCTGAAACTCTGCGTGCTGAATTGCACGCTGGATTGCGAACTTGCGGGACTCGGAGTCGGCGACGGAGATGAAGAAGGCGTTGGCGTTGATGACGGCGGAGGCGTTGGCGTTGGCGAAGACGAGCCTCCTGATGAGTCGTTATTCTTGTCGCCCGCCAGTGATTTCAGATAGAGGGTCAGCGCCTCGAAGTCTGCGGCTGAGAGATGCGAAGTCTTGCCGTGAGTCTCCTTGATGACCTGTATGTGATTGGCCGCGAGTTCCGGGTTAATCTGCCCGCCGACGACGAGCGGGGCAACGTTGCTGCTTCCGAGACGGTCAATCAAAGGCTTGCCGTTGGCGTCCTTATCGAAAGGGCTGTCGAGGCTGACATAAAGTTGGCCCATGCCGTCGCCCGCGAGCCCGCCTTTGCTGTCGCCCGGAGTGATGGGCACTTCGGTCGGCAGGTTGTTGGCCCCGCGTCGCTGGTCCGTGCGAACCGTGCGGAAGTTGAAGCCGCGCTCGCCCGGTTGGAGGAGCGGCGAATCCGGCGGGAGCAGTATCTCTCGCACGTTGTGCGCGAAGCCGTAGTGCAGATAACGCGGCACTGCGTCCCAGAAAGTGCGCAGGTGTTTGGTGTTGCGGCTGCTGAAATTCTGCGGCGTGCCGACATCCTGCGGTGGTCCAAATTTGATAAAGAAGTAATCGTTGGTCGGACGGAAAAATGGGCCATTGCCATCCACGGTTGATTCGCTGATGACGCCGGGTTCGTGGATGTTGAAATCCTGGAAGGTATTATCCTTGACCCCATTGGTCATCTTGTTGCCGTTGTGATGGCACTCGGCGCAGCCGGAGCCACCCGCCGCGACGCTCGTCGAGAAAATCTGTTTACCGCGAGCGATCTTCGCGGCTTCCGCTTCGTCAGGGAATTGGTCCAGCGGGTTCGGCAGGCGGCGCGTCTCGTTCTGCGACCAGAGAATTTGCAAATAAGCCAGGTCGAAATAGCCGACCTTGAAGGCATTACTCTTCAAGTCTGGGCGTCCGATAGCCTGCGAGTCCTGCGCGGTCTTGTTGAGCACGTAATCCTCGCGCGCGTGGAAGCGGTCTGTCGGGTTGGCCTGCGGGAAGATGGGCGTGGGCGTGCGTTCGCCGAGCAGCACTTCGCCGTTGCAGGCCGAAGCATAAGCCATGAAATCGTTGTTCAAGCCCTCGTACCATTCGGGCCAGTTATCCGAAATGTCCTTGTTCTGCGGACAGACTTTCGTGCCGCCGACGGCGTTGGCCGCGACATTCCACTGGCAGCCGTCCTGCCTTCCATCCCAGTGACAGAAGCCGCAGGACTTCTGCCCGTCATCCGAATAGGCCGAAGAGAAGAACCAGCGCAGGCCCACTTCTTCATCCGTGGCGAAGAGGTTCTGGCCGTTGCCGCCGGTGGTCGGGTCCGGCGTCGAAGGCGTGACGCCGACGGGCAGGTACATCTGGCGTTGCAAGTTGCCGTTTGAATCAACGCCGAGGAATGAAACGTCTTCTGTCTGGAAGTTGGCGACATAGATTGTCTTGCCGTCGGGCGCGGCTTCAACGCCCTGCGGAGAGATGCCGCCGGTTAATTCTACGCCGAGCGGTGTGAGAATCTGCGAAGGGTCCGTGGCGTTCGGGTTGATGCGAAAAGCCTGTACCCTTTCCGAATGCGTATAGGTGACGAACAGCAGATTGCCGCGCACGGCCAACTGTTCGGGGCCGCTGCCCTTGATAATCTTCTGCGCGTCCGCGTGGTCGTGCAGGTCCACATACTGACCGGGCGTGACCAGTTGAGAGATGTCGCGTCCCTCGTCAACATAGCGATAGACGAAAAGGTTTGTGTTGGTGTCGAAGATGTTCAACTCGCTGCCGATGTCGTCGAAGGTCGTGGCCTTCGTCGCGTCCGACATGACCGGAGTATAGCCGAGCGGCTGCCCGTTATTCTTGATGGCGACGCCGTTCGCATCCTTCGTCGGCAAACCGTGGCCCGTCTCCCTCTGATTCAACTTCGTGTTCGTCTCCTGCCCGCTCACGATGCCCCAGCGCCCCGCGATTTTGACATCGGTCGAGAGACCGCCGACCGGCAGGTTCTTGATTAAAGTGTTAGCGTCGTTCTCGACATTGATGGCGGCGATGGTGTGGCCCATCGTGTTGGCGACGTACAGAGTCTTGCCATCCGCGCTCAGGTCCAAATCGCGCGGGTTGGCGCGTTCGAGTTCGGTCGTGCCCGTCGGTATCTCCGCGATTTGCGTGAATGTTGGACCGGGATCAATACGGAAGGCGCGCACCTCGTCTTTGAAGCGGTCCGTGATGTAGAGACGCGTGGCGTTGCTGTTGAAGACCAGCTTCTCGCCATAAAAGCCTGTTTGAAACTCGCCTATAATCCCGTCGTTGGCGGTATCAATGACGCTCGCGAAGTTGCCGTACATGTTGAGGACTACGACATAAGGATTCGGGTAGATGCTCGTGTTAAGAGGCGAGACTTTGACGCCGATGGGACGCAAGCCCCGCGTCTGTCCGGGCGGTCTGAGGTCAATCCACCTGTTGACGCGTCGGTTCGCCGTGTCCACGACGGCCACGCGCCAGTCCGGGTAGCCCTCCCTGCCGGGCAGCGTGACGTAGAGCTTTTTGCCGTCGGCGGTGAGAGCCAGCGAACGCGGCTCGCTGCGAAACGGCTGCTTGCGATTGGGCCATAACTGGTTGCCGCTCTTGACCTGCGGATTGTTCGGGTCAATGCGCGTGCCAGGGTCCGGTCGCCCGTCAATATAGCTCGCGCCGAACATGATTTTGGTAAAGCGTTCGAGACCTGCGCGGATGCCCGCAGATTCAGCGCCGACGATGTTTTTGACGGGGTCGCTCTGTTCCCCTGTGATGATTCTGCCGCGCGAGTCCGTCTTGACGGCGGTCTCGAACAGGCGCAGGGGGAGCGGCGCTTCGACCTCTGTCGCCAGCACTCTATGCTCGAACGAAGCCGAAAGCATTTGATGCTCGTCGCTCGCGCTGACATGAAAATCCGCGCGGAATCCTATCCACGCGAGGCCGACACAGAAAGCCACAGCCAGCACCACATATTTCACCGTATTTTTCATCTTGTGCTCCCAGGAGCAAGTCGGAAGTAGGAAGGCGGAAGGATGAGAGCAGAGCTATGCGTCTTGCATAGCCACCCTCTCATCCCTCATCATTCCGCCTTCATCCTTGCTTTTCAAAGTCTACTTGCGTACTCACAGTCTCGTGAGGTGGTCCAAAAATACATAAAATTTTTCGTGCCTGCGGATTCTTCAATTGCGGATTTCAGATTGCGGATTGCGGATTGAAAGATGAACCATCAAGTCGCTTCAACTCGTTCACTAATCCGCAATCCCAAATCCGCAATCCGCAATTGAAAAAGACCGGCAGGGAGGCGCTGACCACTAAGTGACGCCTCCCCACGGTCTTCCTGTCACCCTCTCCCCATCGGGTGACAAAAGGATGTTGCCGCGCGCGGGGACGTTATCGCTCCGTCCAGAAGCGGTAACTCTCCGCTACACTCACGCACAGTGCGGCGTGCGGTTCGTAAAATACGTGGCGGAGATAAACTTTTTCGCCGTTGACCGCTAGACAAACCCGAAGGGGGCATCCTATCCTGACAGCCTAAAAAGAGTTCGCGGGGAGGCGCATGGGAGAGGGCGACAAGGAGTTGTTGCTGGCTTGCAGACGGGGCGATGAGGCGGCCTGGGAAACGCTCGTCAATCGTTACCAGCGGCTCATCTACACGATTCCACGCCGCGCGGGTCTGGACGAAGACCAGTCCGCAGATGTCTTTCAAGAGGTCTTCACCACGCTCTTTGAGAAACTCGCGGACATCGAGCAGCCGGATCGCCTGCAAGCCTGGCTGGTCACGACGGCCCGCCGCAAAACCTGGCGCATCATCAGCCGCGACCGCAACTTGCAGAGCTTCGACGAGCATGAGACGGAAGAGGGCGAGTCCAAAATCAACGAACTGCCGGACGCCGCCCCGCTGCCTGACGAGGTCTTGCTGCGACTGGAAGAGCAGCACAGGGTCCGCAGCAGCGTGGAGGCTCTGGACGAGCGTTGCCGCAAACTCCTGACGATGCTTTTTTACAACGCGGAGCCGCCGTCTTACTCTGACATCGCGGCGGCGACGGGGACGAGCGAGGGCAGTATTGGTCCGACGCGCGCGCGCTGCCTGCAAAAATTGCTCAAGTTAATGGAAAAATGATTTTTTATGTATTTACTGTGCGCGCGGGCGCACTGTGGTGTTGAGTGACGGTCTGGCATCCCTCCAAACCGGAGCATGAAAGATGAATCTAATGTCTCAACACATACCATTCGCAAAACTGGCCGATCTGGCTGAAGGCAGCCTGCTGGCGTCTGAGCGCGACGCCTCGCTGGCCCATCTCCAAGCCTGCTCGCGCTGCTCGGCTCAACTTGAGCAGATCTCACAGGTCGTCAACCTGATGCGCAGCGACACTCTGGAAGACGCGCCGCGAGATGTCATCTCGCAGGCCGTGAACATTTTCCAGAGACGCGAGACAAGCGCGAAGCAAGGCGTCTTGCGGCGCGTCCTGGCCGCGCTCAGCTTTGACTCCGCGAGCCTGACACCGGCTTACGGGGTGCGCTCCGGGCAGACGGCGACGCGGCAGTTGCTCTACAGCACGGGCGAGAATGATCTGGACCTGCGCGTGACGCCGGGCGAAGAAGCCTGGATAGTTTCGGGGCAGGTGCTCGGACAAGAGGGGTGCGCGGGAGGAGAGGTCCATTTGGAGAGTGCGGCGGGCGATGCTGCCGCCGCAGAGTTGAACGAACTCTGCGAGTTTACGTTGCCGCCCGTCGCGGCTGGCAGTTATACCCTGCGCCTGCGTCTGAGCAATCTGGAGATCGAGATTCCCGAATTTGAGTTAAGAGCGTAAAAAGCATGGAGCGTGCGGAACTGGCGGCGCGTCTCTTGGTCGCGGATGATACGGAACGTGTCGCATTGTTGCGCGACCATGCTGCTTGCGCGGATGTCTTGCTGGCTTACGCGCTCAAGGACATCTGCCTTGATGGCTGGGGGAGCGACCCTGCGCGCGCGATTGGCGCGGCGGCGACGCTCAGGATGCTGGCGGCGGCTAACGAAGAGTCGGAGATTCAGGCGCTCTCGGATTGGGCCAGCGGCATCGCGGCTTTAGTGGACGGACAAATGGAACGCGCTATCGCTCATCTGGACGAGTCGGAGGCGCGTTTTATCGCGCTGGGGAATACGCGCACGGCGGCGGCGACGCAGGTCAGCAAACTCATCGGGCTGGCGATGCTCGGTCGTTATGATGAAGCCACGGAGTGCGGCCTGCGCGCACGCGCGGTCCTCGTCGCGCACGGCGACACGCTGGCGATTGGCAAGATCGAGCACAACATAGGGATGCTCTATTACAGGCGCGACCGCTACCAGGAGGCGGAGCAGTTTCAACGCGCCGCGCGCGAGCGTTATGCGGAACTTGACGATCAAAAGCAACTCGCAGAGATAGACAACTGCCTCGCCAACATTCACGCCCTGCAACACAAGTTTCGCTCCGCCGAACAACTCTACCAGCAAGCCCTCCAACGCGCGGAGGCCGCCGGGCTGAACTTCCGTCAGGCAGAGATAGAAGCGAGCATGGGCAACCTCGCGCTCTTTCAGGGGCGTTATGACCGCGCGCTGGATTACCTGGAACGCGCGCGTCGTAAGTTCACAGCCCTCGGCATGCCGCATCAATCAGCCATCGCCGAACAGGAGATCGCGGACGCTTACCTGGAATTGAATCTGGCTCCCGAAGCAGCTGTCGTTTACGAACGCGTGACGCGCACCTTCGCCGAACTGGGAATGCGCGCGGAGCAGGCGCGGGCGATGGCCTATCACGGGCGCGCGGAGATGATTCTGGGCCACATCAACCAGGCGCACGCATTGTTGCACGAAGCGGGCCAACTCTATGTCGCGGAAGGCAACGAGGTGGGGCTGGCCCTGGTGACTTTGACGACGGCGCAGATGCATTACACGGAGGGCAACTACGCTTTAGCTTGCCGCGCGGCGACGAAAGCCGAAGTGCCATTGCAGGCGGCTGGGTCCTGGCGACGCCTGCTCATCGCGCGCTGGCTGTGCGGCGAGTCCGAACGCGCGCGCGGTCACATCGCAAAGGCACGCTCGCTGCTGGAAGCGACGCTGCGCGATGCTGAAGCGCAGGGACACCCGGAGGTGGCCCAACGCTGTCATACTTCGCTCGGCCTGCTGGCGGAAAAGGAGGGTCACGCGCACGCCGCAGAGGCTTCCTTTAAACGCGCCGTCTCGCTCATCGAAGAGATGCGTGCGCCGCTGCCGACGGAGGAATTTCGCTCTGCCTTCTTCGCGGACAAACTCGTGCCCTATGACGAACTGGTGCGCCTGTGCCTCGCAGACGAGACGAGGGACAGAGCGACCGAAGCGCTCTATCTGGTCGAGCGGGCACGCGCGCGCGCGCTGGTTGACATGCTGGGCGGGGCTTTCAAACTGCGCCCGCAGCCGCGCGATCTCTTTGAGACGGAACTGCACGCGCGCCTCGATGAACTGCGCGAGGAATTGAACTGGTTTTACAGCCGCATCAATCGCCCCTTGCAGGGAGACGCGACGCGCGGCGCGAATGACATGGCGTCGCTCCACGCGGCGGTCAGCGAGCGCGAGCAGAAGACACTGGAAATCATGCGGCAGCTACAGCATCGCGGCGAGAGTATCCTGACCAGTGATGAACCGCTCGATGTCGCGCAGCTTCAAAGAGACCTCGGAAGAGAAACCGCGCTTGTCGAATATACGAGCCTCGACGGCGAGCTACTGGCCTTCATCATGACGGATGAGAGCGTCGAAGTCGTTCGTCACCTGGGGAGCGAAGAGGAAGTGCGCGCCGCGCTCGAACAGTTTCGCTTTCAGACGGATGCACTGCGTTACGGCGCGGCTCGTCTTCGCAAGCATCTCCCGCATCTCACAGAGCGAGTCCAACATCACTTGCAAAAACTCTACGGCTTGTTGCTCAAGGGCATCGAGGAACGAATCGGAGACAGGCGGCTGGTGATAGTGCCTCATCGCGCGCTGCACTACGTCCCCTTTCACGCGCTGCACGACGGCGCGGGCTATGTCATAGAGCGGCGCGAGGTGACATACGCTCCGAGCGCGGCGGTCCTCCGTCACTGCCTCTCGAAACCCCTGCGCGCACTTGAGAGCGCCTTACTCTTAGGCGTCGCAGATGAACAGACGCCGCGCGTGCGCGACGAGATAAGAGCGCTCGCGCCGCTCTTCCCGCAATCGCTGGCGCTGCTCGACGAGCGTGCGACGCTGGATGCCGTGAGGCAGGGCGCACCCGTCGCGGATGTTCTGCACCTGGCATGTCACGGGCAGTTTCGCCCGGACAATCCGCTCTTCTCATCCCTGCGTCTGGGCGACGGCTGGCTGACCGTGAGAGATGCCTACGACCTGGACCTGCGTTGTGAACTCGTCACGCTCAGCGCGTGCGAAACGGGCGTCAGCGCGGTCGCGCCGGGCGACGAACTGATAGGGCTGGCACGCGGCTTTTTCTCCAACGGCGTGCCCACGCTCCTCCTCAGCCTGTGGACCGTGGACGACGAAGCGACGGCCACCCTCATGGTCAACTTCTACACGCGCCTACGCCAGGGCGCGCGCCCCGCCGCAGCCCTCCGCGACGCCCAACTACGGCTCCTCAAAGAGCAGCCGCACCCTTTCTTCTGGTCCCCCTTCGTCCTCGTCGGGCGCTGGTAAAAGGAGAGGCTGGAGGTTAGAGGCGAGGGGCTGGTCAAAGCAAAAATGTTTTTAACTGAAGGGTTTCTGAACAGTCATAGCAAATCGTTCAAGCTTATTTACTTTTACCTTTTGCCTTTTATCTCCCCTGCCAGCAAGCGTCCGCCCGTTTTCGCGCATCTGATTGACTTGGCCCCCGCCCCGTATCGAAAAGAAATCCCGGTCAAGTTGTATTTTTCAACCGCTCGCCCGCACTGTTCACGCAGGGGGGCGTTTACTGTGGAGAGGTTTGGCTTGATTCGGGCCATTTCGCTCCGGCGATTGTAAATATCATTAAAAGAGATGCCTGATAAACTTCCGACTCCCACTCGCTATCAAGGTATGAAGAAACTACGCCGCACATCCCTGACATTACTGGGCCTGTTATTGCTCGTCCTGACTTTCGCCTGGCTCGGCAGGGAGACTCCCGTCGCGCAGGCCAGCGGCGGCGGCGATAACGGGTTTATCCCCGGCGAGGTCATCGTCAAACTGGCGACTGAAGCGGACCTTCCGGCGGTTGCCGCGCAGTATGGACTCAACCCGACTCCGCCCACGGGCGGCCAGTTCGGGAGCAGACCGATTTACAAACTGCTGATCGCGGACGGCGGTGCTGTCAACGACAAGGTCGCGGCGCTCACGTTGGACGCGCGCGTGGTCTATGCGGAGCCTGATTATTTACAGGAAGCGCCGGAGAGCAGCGGGGCTTCCTGGACCGTCGGCGCGTCATGGACCGTTGGCGGCGACACGGGGGCGTATCACGCGCAGTGGTTTCCGCAGAAGATACATCTCTCAGACGCGCAAGCCATCTCGCAGGGCGAGGGCGTGACGGTGGCCGTGCTCGACACGGGCGTGGATTTGACGCATCCGGAACTGGCCGGACATCTTGTGCAGGGCTACGACTTCGTTGACGACGATGATAATCCGAGCGAAGTTGGCAGTCGTGAGATTGGCCCATACGGGCACGGCACGCACGTCGCTGGCCTGATCGCGCTCGTCGCTCCCAAAGCGAAGATCATGCCTCTCAGAGTTCTCGACGAGCATGGTGCCGGGAATGCTTGGGTGCTGGCGGAAGCCCTGGCCTATGCCGCCAACCACGGGGCGACCGTTATCAATTTGAGCCTCAGCACAGTGCGCCGCACGAACTTGCTGAAGAGTATTCTGGACAAAATTTGCGGCACAGTGCCGGGCGTGGACGACGATTTTCCGGGCGTCGGCAGTACGGGGTTGGTGGTCGTCGCGGCGGCTGGCAACGGCGGCCTCACTATTCCCAACACGCAGCAGTATCCGGCAGCCGAAAATATCGGCGGGCTGCTCGCCGTCGCGGCCAGCAATGAACAGGACCATTTATCCGCTTTCTCTACGCGCGGCTCCTGGATCAAGGTCATGTCTCCCGGCGAATATATTTTGAGCACAGTGCCCGGCGGGCAGTACGGGATATGGAGCGGGACTTCTATGGCCGCACCGATTGCGACGGGCGAAGCGGCGCTGGTCCGCGCGGCCTTCCCCTTCCTGAGAAACGATAAGGTCGTCAGGCAGATGACAACCAGTGCGACGCGCGTTAATGGTCAGAGCTATGAGCGCATTGACGCGGGTGCGGCGCTCACGACTGCGCCTGAGCCGGAGGCCAGTCCATCACCAACGCCGAGTCCGAGTCCGACCGTCTCGCCCACACCCAGCCCTTCGCCGACTCCGACCGCGACTCCGACTCCGACGCCGACGCCCAGCCCCACTCCAACGCCGGTTCAGGAGCCTTACTGCTTTACCTTCGCGCAACCCGGCTACAGCGTCTCGGAGGACGCGGGCAGCGTCACCATCACTGTCAGCAGGGTCAGCAACTCCAACAGCAGCGCAGCCGAAGCTGGCAGCGTGGATTACACCGTCACAGACGGCACGGCGACCGAGCATGGAGACTATACGACGACGCGCGGGACGCTCCATTTCGCTCAAGGCGAGACCAGCCAGAGTTTCACCCTGCTGCTCACCGATGATACTTACGTCGAGGGCAACGAGACCATTAACCTGAGCCTCAGCAATCCGCAGGGAACTCTCAGCAGTTGCCTTCTCACGCAGGGCGCGACGGCTGTCCTGACGATAGTTGACAATGACACAAGCCCGCCTGTCGTCAACCCTATCAACGACGCTGGCTTTTTCGTGCGGCAACACTACATGGATTTTCTCAGCCGCCAGCCGGATCAGGGCGGACTCGATTATTGGACCGAACGCATTAAGGGCAACGCGGCCAATAATCCCGCGCCGTGCGCGAGCGGCGACCTTGCCTGCGAACGCCAGCGACGCATAGGCGTCAGCGCGGCCTTCTTCATCGAAGCGGAATTTCAGGAGACCGGCAACTTCGTTTACCGTTTCTATAAAGCTTCTCTCGGACGCAGGCCGACTTACAACGAGTTCATGCCTGACCGCAGCCAGGTGGTCGGCGGCGCGAATCTTGAGGCGAGCAAATTACAATTCGCGGATGCCTGGGTCCAGCGCGCGGAGTTTAAGCAAAAGTATGACGCCAGTTTGAGTGGACCAGCATTCATTGATAAGTTGTTGCAAACCGTGCAGCAAAATTCTGGAGTGGACCTCTCAAGCCAGCGCGCCGCGTTGATTGACGACTACAACGCACACGCGAGCCGCGCGCGCATCGTGCGACTGGTCGCGGACAATCCCGCTTTCACACAGGCTGAGTACAATTCGGCCTTCGTCCTGATGCAATACTTCGGTTATCTGCGCAGAGACCCGGAGGAACCCGGCTTCCTCTTCTGGCTCAACGTGCTCAACGATAAAGTGCCCAACAATTATCGCGCGATGGTCTGCGCCTTCCTCACTTCCAGGGAATACCAGGAACGCTTCAGTTCCATCGTCACCTCCACCAACCGCGATTGTGGACCATAAAAGCAGAGGCTAGAGGCTGGAGGTGAGAGGCTAGTAAAGAACAGATGTCTTTACTAGCCTCTCACCTTTAGCCTTTAGCCTCTAATCTTCGCCCGTGGCGAGCGGCAGAAGGTCTGGCGAGACCCAATGCTCTCGCGCTTCCCATGACATCAATCGCTCGCGGCTGTAGTAGACAAGCGGCAAATTCTTCGGGTGGCGTGCGACGAGTTCGTTGGCGAGAGACGCCAGCGAACAACGCTGGCCGGATGCCGCGCCCTTCAAATATTCCCGGACCAGCCGCATCCAGAAGAGCGTCATGGTCTCATGGTATCCGCTCTCTCTGGTCTGGACGATACCATGCGCGTCGTTATAACGCTTGATGCCTTCGCGCATGAGCTTGACGGCCTCCGGCCAGGGATAGCGCAGTTGATGCCAGAGCGCCACCGTGAGATGCGCGCGGTGCGTCCATTGCTGGCGCGGCAGTGTACAGAATTTAAAGTCGCGGATTAACGCCAGCACTTCGGCGGCGTTGCGGTAAACAGTCTCTTCAACGTGAACGGCCAACATTTGAACTCGCACCTCCTTTCGATTGCCTGGGTCGCTACCGCGTCAGTACCGCCTGCTTAAGCCGGGCGGGTGCTGTGCGTTGAGACCCGCCCGGCTTAAGCAGGCGGTACTGACAACCAGGCTTCAGTCTTAAGTTGAAAGATGTAGCGCCCCTTACCCAAAAACCCCTCACCGAACCGGCGGACCAGCACACGGTAGTAACTTTTATTTGTACCCCTTGCGCCTGTCACTTTACTGGGCTTCATTTGTTATCTGCGGGGATCGAACCCGCTGGCGCTCGCCCCTTGAGCGCCACCGTGCTGCGGCTTTCACCGCAATGTCAACTTTGCCCGGTTGACGCGGGTCGTGCTCGCTTCCGCGCGATTCGGCTACCTTCTGCATCTCTCAACTCAATCAACTTCGGTCTGCCAGTTAAGCTCCTGAATGCGCGCATCAAGCTCTCTATACTCGCGCGCCAGAGCGTCCGCCTGTTTCTGGACCTCGCTGACATTGACCGTGCTTCTGTACTTCACTTCCGAGCGTGTATAACGATCCTGCGTGACGGAGGCCGCCTGCGCCAGGTCGCTGTAAAGCGCACGACGCAACGCCAGCACATCACGCAACGCCAGCGCATCCGAGATGGTCTTGCCATCCGCATAAGCGGTCCTGGAATTCGTGCGATTGATGCGCTGGACCAGATCAATCAGTTCAGCCGCCACACGCTCGATTTCCGCGACCAACTCCTGCGGGTTCTCCGCTGGCTGGTCGCCCTCCTGGACCTTCGCGCTTCTCAAAACTCTGGCCTTCAACTGCTCGAATCTCTTCTGGCAGTCGGCGCGCAGAATCAAAGCCTCCGCTAGTTTCATGATGACACCTCCCTCGTTGATAAATTCATGTCCGCGAACTATTCCGCGACGAGACGGACGACAATTGAAGTACCCTTTGTGAATTGGGACAGTTGGCCCAGGAAAAGAGACGTTTGCGAATTGGACCAATTATCCAGTGAAAGAATTGGCTGCGGGAGAAGGATTCAAACCCTCAATTCCGGGGCCAAGACCCGGCGTGCTGCCAGTTACACTATCCCGCAAGAGATGATGAAAGATGAATCGGGGCAGTAGGACTCGAACCTACAACCTTGCAGTAATCTGCTGCTAATACCGCGTATCAGGCGGCTGCTCTGCCAATTGAGCTATGCCCCGTTGAATGTTTTGGTCGGGATGGTAGAAGTCGAATCTACAACCTTCTGCACGTCGCGCAGGCGCTCTGCCGTTGAGCTACATCCCGAAGAAGAGGACTCAGGCGCGGTTGATGGAATTGAACAACCATCTTCCGATTATTAGTCGGATGCTCTCAACCGTCGAGCCAGACCGCGCGAAAGTTTTTGAGAGGCCGTGCCGGATATGAACATGTCCGATTGAAAATTAATAGGGCCGGAGAGGCTCGAACTCTCACCCCTTGGATTAAAAGTCCAATGCTCTGCCACTAGAGCTTCGACCCCAGGTTGGACTTGAAAGAAGTGGTTGCGGGCCGGGGATTTGAACCCCGCGTTCTCCTGATTATGAGACAGGGAAGCCGCCATTGCTCCATGCCCGCAAAATGTTTGAAGTGGCTGCGGCGACGAGATTTGAACTCGCATCATCTCATTTACAAGACGAGCGCTCTGGACCAATTTTGAGCTACGCCGCAAAAGGGTCTGTGATGGAACCGGAGAGATTTGAACTCTCATCTAACTCGTTGCAAGCGAGTCGCTCTAGCCAGTTAAGCTACGGCCCCTTGGGAAAATGATAGCGGAGGCGGGAATCGAACCCGCGACCTCTGGTTTATGAGACCAGTGCTCTCGCCGCTGAGCTACTCCGCATCGCAGAGAAAGATGAGCCTGGCAGGACTCGAACCTGCGACCCTCTGCTTAGAAGGCAGATGCTCTCATTCCAACTGAGCTACAGGCCCACAAAAGGTTTGTGGAGGCGATGGAGAGATTTGAACTCTCAGCCGCTCGATTACGAATCGAGTGCTCTTGCCCTTTGAGCTTCATCGCCGGAAAAAGATTTTGGCCGGGGCGTAAGGTTGCATGTGGCAGCCTCTCTTACTCCACGGTCCGACGCGCAGTCACACCTGCTGCGCGGGATGAGTCACGCCCCGAAAACTTTCACAATGGCCGGTGAAGGAATCGAACCTTCGACATCTTCTTTGTAGGAGAAGCGCTCTAGCCAACTGAGCTAACCGGCCCTCGCTTGAAGAGGACTGCGAGAGAGAACTGTGGCGGTGGGATTTGAACCCACAACTTCCGCTTTAACAGAGCGGCACTCTACCGATTGAGTTACACCACAAAAAGTTTTTTGATGGTCGGAGTTGGAATCGAACCAACCTCTCTTGCTCTTCAGGCAAGCGCATAATCCGTCTCAGCTATCCGACCGGGCGCGCTGTCGCCCTTCAGTGCCGTGTTCAAGCCGTCAACGCTCTCCCAACGGATGCGCCTTCATCCGGCGAATCCAGGAAGAGATATTTTCTCCACTCCGTGCGCGCCTCCGCGTAGTGGCAAAGCACTACTCTTTCGAGCTTGACGCGCAGGGCCGACTGCGTAGTTAGGAGCGGCATGCGCGCCTCATCCGGCGTCCGGCTGCCCTTGCGGTTGTTGCAGGCGAGGCAGGCCGAGACGATGTTGACGGGTGTGTTGTCTCCGCCGCGCGAGCGCGGGAAGATGTGGTCCAGCGTGAGTTCCGCAGCCATCTTTTTATCCCCGCAGTACTGGCAGCGAAACTTGTCTCTCATGTAAATGCGCAGGCGCTTCATGCCCGAAGCC
>DASYML010000136.1:0-18617 GCA_036009045.1 Pyrinomonadaceae bacterium | reverse complement strand
AATGTGATGAACAACCAGGAGCCTGGGAACTATCGGGGGATGGTGTGTTCGTTCATCACCTCCAAGGAGTATCAGGAGCGGTTCAGCAGCTATGCGGCTCACTCCAACCGCGAGTGTTCGCAGTAGTCTTCGCGTAAGCGCTCAATTAACAAGCGGGCACGCCATACATGAAGGCGTGCCCGCTTAACTTTCAAATTATTATCCAGCGGGTCAGTTCGCGGACAAACGTGCGCGTTGATAAGAGCGATCAGAAATCGCTCGCGCGCGTTGGCAGTTGAGCCTGAGATGAGCGCGGCGGGTTGACTTGAGCGGGTTGTGAACGAGGCTTGGGTTAATTAAGCGGGGTTAATTAAGCGGGGTTAGTTGAGCGGGCGGCGCACTTGCTCATGCATCTGTGAGAGAGAGACCCTCTTTTTCATAGATGACTCCTGAGAGGCTTTCCATGCTCTGAGAGTTTCTGTTGAGAAGCGCCTCGGCCAAACAGCGCAGGTCCAGTGGAATAGTTGTGATGGGACATTCTTCCCGTTCGGTTGGAAAGTGTTCTTCGAGCAGTCTCAATTCCGCGTCACAAAATTCGCAGGTGGCAAGATGCTCCGCGATGCAACGACTCTTCGCTGTTGCCAGTGCGGCTGCGCCATAGGCTAAG
The DNA here is from genome assembly GCA_036009045.1 of Pyrinomonadaceae bacterium. GTDB lineage: Bacteria > Acidobacteriota > Blastocatellia > Pyrinomonadales > Pyrinomonadaceae > DASYML01. Next base: position 17,971 of record DASYML010000136.1, on the reverse strand, counting down.
AGCGTTTCGGATGAAGGGCAGGTGGCTTGCTTGAAAAATAAGTTAGCGATTGCAGAGTTCATAGCGCCTCCCCCAAAATCCGCACACCTGTACACTCAATCTCAAGACGCTGGGGCGAGATGTCTCGCCAGCGGCTACGGGACCCTAAGCGGCAAGGATAAGGGGCGAAATTTTACGCGCGAGCCACGGGCGATCTTTACTGGCTCTTCACCTGGTCAACAAAGATAAAGCATTAATAGGCCGTCTCTTCCATAAGTTTGTGCCGGGGGGAAGCCCTTTTTTGTTGAGCGTTATCAGTATTTTGCGCCGGATGTAAAAAGATGTTGCTCAAAAAGGTTTTTGCTGATAACATCTTTTCCGTCAGTCAGGGAGCGAGGCAAGCTCCTTCAAGTTCCTTCTAGGTTGACCGCGCCTTTCCCCTTTGCGGTCATCTGGCGCATACACCCGGCAAGGTTCCAAAACATCCCATGGCCTGTAGGCGACAGATGGTTATCTCTTCCGCTGAGGGGTACGGCAAACGAAGGTCGCTCCCAAGATAGTGCATTCCCTCTGGACACAACCGCCAGGCCCCTCCGCTCCTTTCATCTCCGGCACAGGCATGTCAGTCAGCAGTATCAACGGTCATCCGTGGACGCCTCGCGCGCCGCAGCAGAGATGGCTCGCACGTTCGATGTCAAGATGCTACGCCGAGACAACTTCTAATCTCCGATCCAGTTTGACGGATATAGTTATAATACTGTGAAATCCGCCAGTGATAATTCCCTGAAAGATTCCATGATGAGCGCTCTTGAGGAACAATCCCCCGCGCCGCGCCAGCAGGCCACCAGCCGCCACGGCAGATATAGCGGCCACTGGGTCGAAAGCTTGCGCTCCTCGGATGTCAGCCGCCTGTGGGCTGAACTGCACCGCATCGTCTGCCATCACCCGCTCGTGCGCGCTTCGCGCAGCGCGGGCCTCCTCGTCGAAGAAGGCGCGCACAATGCTTACACGGATCTCACGCAGGAACTCTTCGTCCAGCTTTTAAGCAAGGGCCGCTTCCAGCATTACCTCGATACGGAGATGACGGACGCCGAAATCGAATGCGAAATCGGACAGATCGAACTGACCAACCTCTTAACGGCTGAGCTACGCAAGCGTCACCCGGAATCCTATCGCCTCGCGCGCCGCATCTCCACGCTCATCCAGTCGAGCGCCAATTTCCGACGCTTTGATTCGAGCGGCATCGCGGACGAACCGCACCGCCGCCTCGCGGACAGAGTCTACGGATTGTCAGAATGGATGGACCATAAGCAGAAGCGCGAGACGCACGAACTTGAGCAGCGCATACAGATGATTCCCGTGCGCCAGAGGGACACGCGGATGGTCGGCTGCACGGGAGATTCGCAGGTCGTCATCAGCAACTCGGACCTCGAAGATTTGATTATCTCGGTGCTCGACGCGGCGGACTCTCCGGTTGACGTGCGGAGCCTGCGGAGCCTCGTCATGTCCAGGCTGCCGGTGATGGATATTTATCTGGTCCCGCTCGGCGGCGACGACCCGGACGATAACAGCAACCAGTTTGAGCCTGTGGACGCGCAGGATAATCCCGAGCAGGGATTGCTGCGGCGCGAGTCTGAGCGCGAGGCCGCCGGATTCGTGGACCAATTTCTCAAGAGCCTGCGCGAGACAGTGCGCGGCAAAGTCAAGCAATACAATCGCATGCTGGGAGTCCTCTGGTACTGTTACTTAAGCCCGAACCATTCGACACAGCTTGAGGTGGCCGCCGCGCTCGGCGTCTCCGATTCGCTCGTCTCCGATTATCGTCGCCGCATCGAACAGGAATTGCGCGCGCTCTCTTTCGCGGAGATAGAAGAGGCCAGACGTTTCGAGATGGCCCTGCGCGAGCGCGTGCGCGTGCTGGTCTTTGCGGGCGATGAAGAGAGTGTCCCTGTCTGACAAAGGGACTCCGGCGCGCGAAAAGCTTTTGACCGCGCAACACGCCGCGCAACGTTCGTCAAGAGGACCGTGGATACTTTTGAGACCAGGCCCGAATTTCGGTCCCTGGTCTCTTGACGCTTCTTCGCGTCCATGCCTACAGTGTTGACGAGATGCGTGCCAGCAAAAAGTCAGCCGAGCGTCTGCCCCTCGCTCAAAGGACTTAAAGGATTGGCCGTCCGTCTCTCTCCTCGCTTCAAAACAGCCCGCTGCGAGCGCTGTTGAAGCGTAGGCCGTTAGCTCAAAAGAGTGCCGCACATGACAAAGGGCCGCCAATTTTTTGACTACGAACCCGTCACGCGTTCCGGGCGAGCGCGAGCGCGGTCCGGCGAGACCGCAGCCGTGGCGGAAGACTGGCCCACGCATGAAGATGAAATGCGCCCGGCGCGTGTTGATGCAGCGCACGCTGGTGAAGCGCATGTTGATAACGCGCACGCTGAGAGTCTGGAAGATTCGCCATCCTTGCGGCCTGCGCTGAAGTTGAAGGAGGGCGAGCATTGGTCCGTCAGGCGCGGTCATGCGCTGAGTTACGCGGGACTCTTTCTCTACACGCTGCTCATCTATTATCGTCCGGCGGACATTTTCGAGATACCCTCGCTGGTCTCGCTCTCTTACTGGGTCGCCATCGCGACGCTGCTCGTCTTCCTCCCCTCGCAGCTTGTTCTGGAAGGCACGCTCACGGCTCGCCCGCGTGAAGTCAATCTCATCCTCCTGCTCTTTCTGGCGGGACTGCTCTCCATCCCCCTGGCCCTCAACTCGGCTGAAGCCTGGGACGAACTCAACTACCTTTTTATCAAGGCCGTCATCATGTTCATCGTGATGATTAACGTGATGCGGACGGAGCGGCGTTTGAAGTGGATGATCTTTCTGGCTATCTCCATCGGCTGCGTGATTAGCTTCGGCGCTCTCAACAACTACCGCGCGGGGAGCGACGGGCACGGAGAGTTTCGCGTCGTGGGCAACATCGGCCTCGCCATGTTCGGCAATCAGAACGACATGGCGCTGCATCTCGTGACGATGATTCCCATCGTCATCGCGTTTCTTTTGATGACGCGCAACCTGTTAATGAAGGCGCTCTACGGCGCGTGCGCGCTCTTGATGATGGCCGGTAATTTCGTCACTTATTCGCGCGGCGCATTCCTGGGCCTGATTGGCGGCGGGCTGGTCCTCGCGTGGAAACTGAGCCGTCGCAGCCGTCTCGTCGTGATCCTCCTGATTTTCCTCGGCGTCGGCGCGGCGGTGGCGATAGCGCCCGGAGGCTACGCGAACCGCATCGCATCCATCGCGGACCCGAACAGCGACCTCTCCGCCTCAACGCGTCGCCAACTACTCTACGGTTCCATCCTCGTCGCTCTCAGGCATCCGCTGTTGGGCGTCGGGATGGGCAACGATCACAACCTGCTGGTGCGTGGACAGGTCAGCCACAACTCTTATACACAGGTGGCATCGGAGATGGGGATGGCCGCGCTGCTGGTCTACATGATGTTCCTCATCGTGCCGCTCAAGCGGCTCAGGCGGATTGAGCGCGAGACGTTCGCTGAGCGTCGCGGTTCGCACTTTTATTATCTGGCCGTAGGATTACAGTCGAGCCTGATCTGCTATATGATCACCAGTTTCTTTCTCTCTGTCGCCTACGTGTGGAACGTCTATTATCTGGTGGGCTATGCCATCTGCCTGCGCAGGCTTTATGAGACAAGGCCGGACGCTTTGAGAATCAACACTGTGGCCGTGAACCGACAAAGCGTGCTGGTTGATGATGCGATAAACGCACGCGACGCCATCTCGCTCGACGGCAGGCAGGCCGTGTGAAGATGTAGTTGAAGTGAAGGCCGCACGCGCGGATTGCGTTTCCCTCGCGCGCGGATTTTAAGAAGCAAGCTGATGTCACAAACTGAGACTTCAAACGTAGATTCAAAGCGCGCGGCGTCTTTAGAGCGCACGGCTTTGCGGCCCGTCGTGAGCGTCGTGATTCCCGCTTACAATTCCGCGAACTTTATCGGCGAGACTCTCGACTCCGTCTTCGCGCAGACGTTTGAAGATTACGAAGTGATCGTCGTCAACGACGGCTCGCCCGACACGCTTGAGCTTGAGCGCGTGCTCGCGCGTTACATGAATCGCATCGTCTATCTCAAACAGGATAACAGCGGCCCCGCGCGTGCGCGTAACGAAGCCATCGCAAAGGCTGCGGGCGAGTATGTAGCGTTTCTGGATAGCGACGACCTGTGGATGCCGGAATATCTAGCGGCGCAGGTCCAGACTTTGAATAATGATGCGTCGCTCGCTCTGGTCTGCGCGGATGCGAAACTCTTCGGCGAATCAATTCACGCGGGCAAGACTTTCATGCAGCGCTGGCCGTCCGAGGAACCCGTCACTTTTGAGAAACTGCTGAGCATGCAATGCGCCATCATTACGATGTGCGTGGTGGCGCGCAAGCGAGCCTTGATTGATGCCGGACTCTTCGATGAGAGATTCGTGCGTTCGGAGGATTACGACCTCTGGCTGCGGCTCGCGCAGAGGGGCGCGCGGTTCGCTTACCAGCACAGAGTCCTGGGCCATCGTCGCCTTCACGGCGCGAGCCTCGCGTCGAATGAACAGGCCCTCTTTGAAAGCCAGATAGAGGTCTATCAAAAACTGCTGGCGACTTTAGAACTCTCGCCCGAACAACGCCGCGCGGTTGAAAGACAGATTGAGAGATGCCACGCGGACCTTGCTCTGCGTCTTGGCAAGCGAGAGATTATGGCCGGACAGTATGCTCAAGCGGCGGAAGCCTTGCAACGCGCGAACCTTTATTATCACAGCCACAAGTTGAAACTCGCGCTCCTCAGCCTGCGTCTTGCGCCGCGACTGCTGCGGCGCTTCTATCACATTTATCAAAGATTCCTGATGCGACGCGTGACGGTCGCCGTGTGAATCCCTTGAAATCCCTTGAGCGCCGCAACGCTCGCCAACTCTATGTTGATGATACGGCCATCAAGACGGATCAGACGATGCAACTGGATGTCATAGTTCCAACCTACAATCGCCGTGAGTTATTGCGGCGAACGCTCGACAGCCTGCTCGCGGCCCGCGTGCCGCAAGGCTTGTCCGTGCGCGTCACCGTGGTTGACAACAACTCCAAGGACGGAACGAAACAGGTAGTCGAAGAGCAGATGGAAAAGTTCGAGGGACGGCTCGCTTATCTCTTCGAGGGAAGGTCCGGGAAATCCCACGCGCTCAACACGGGCATCGCCGCGACGACGGGCGAACTCGTCGGGATGATTGACGACGACGAAGAGATTGACGGCGGGTGGTACGCCCGCGCGCACCAGGCGTTCAGCGAGGGCGAGGTTGATTTCATCGGCGGGCCATACGTGCCGCGCTGGGGGGCGGAGCCTCCTGTGTGGTTGCCGAAGGATTATCTGGGCGTCATCGGGTGGGTTGACAGCGGCGATGAGGTGCTCGCTTACGGAAAAGATTTTCCGGGCATCCTGATGGGCGGCAACGTCGTCGTCAAGCGTTCGATGCTTGAGAAGGTTGGGCCATACTCAACTTCGCTTGGGCCAACGGACAAGTTGTTGTTAAGAGGCGAGGATGATGATATGTATCACCGCTTGCTGGCGGCGGGCGCGCGCGGCTTCTACCTGCCGGACCTACGCATACATCATTACATTCCGCCCGAAAGATTGACGAAGAAGTATTATCGCCGCTGGTGTTTCTGGCGCGGCGTCGGGATGGGGCTGCTCGACAAGGATCATCGCCAGTCCGTGGTCTATCTTTGCGGGGTTCCGCGTTGGCTCTACGGTCGCGCGGCGCAGGGGCTGCTCGGCAAGGTCAAGAGTGTCGCTGGTCGGAACGGGGATTTGGGCCAGAGCTTTTCCCACGAACTCGCGGTCTGGGATTTGGTGGGCTTCTTCTACGGCAAACATTTTTACAGGGGCGCTCGTTGAGAGTCGGTGAAAGAAGCAGACGATTGTGTTGATGTTCATCTCTGGAATTTATCAGTCAGGCTTTTAAGGAATTGTCGCTGAATGTCTTCCAACACGACAGCCGAACAGATTGAAGAGATGCTCGCGCGGCCCGGCGCGCCGCGTCGTGTGACGACATTGCGCGCGCCGTCGTTGACGCTCAAGGGCCTCACGGGCGACTTCTTCAAACTGGTCCAGTATAGAGACCTGCTCTATACCCTCAGCGTGCATCGCATCAAGGTGCGTTACAAGCAGTCCGTGCTGGGCGCGGCGTGGGCCATCTTGCAGCCGCTCTCTTTGATGCTCATCTACACGCTGATTTTTTCCCTCATCGTGAGGATGCCGACGGGCGGGACGCCCTATGCCGTCTTCGCCTACGCGGCGTTGCTGCCGTGGACCTTTTTTTCGACCGCGCTGGTCAACGCCACCAACGGTCTCGTGACGCACGCGCAACTGATTACCAAGGTCTATTTCCCGCGCGAGATTCTCCCGCTCACTTACGTCATCGCATCGCTCTTCGATTTTCTAATTGCATCAACGGTCTTCGCCGGGTTGATGCTCTATTATCACGTCGCGCTGACCATGCGTGCTCTCTACGTGCTGCCGATTATTTTGATTCTGACCTGCTTCGTGACGGCCATCTCGCTCTTCTTCTCCGCGACGCAGGTTCGCTTTCGTGACATAGGCGTGGCGATGCCCTTGCTGCTTCAACTGTGGATGTTTGCGACGCCGGTCGTCTACCCTTTGAGCGCGGTCCCGGCGCGACTGCAAGCCGTCTACAAGTTGAACCCGATGGTCGGCCTGATAGAAAATTTTCGGCAGGTCACGCTCTACGGCGCGTCGCCGGATTTAACTTTGCTGGGTCTCTCGACGCTCATCTCCGTGCTGCTGCTCGTCGCCGCTTACGTCTATTTCAAGCGTGTCGAAGCGACGGTCGCGGACGTGATTTAGGAAACCAATCTCTAACCACATGAGCAACCTTGATCTGGAATTCAATCACGTCTCGAAACGTTATCGCGTCTGGCAGCAGCAGGAGGCTGGCCTGACGACGCGGAATGCCTTCGTGCGCCGTCTGCAATCCCTGCGTAAGCGAGCGCAGGATTTCTGGGCCGTGAAGGATGTCAGCTTTGAAGTCCCGCGCGGCGAGGCGCTCGGCATCATAGGGCACAACGGCGCGGGCAAGAGTACGATTCTCAAACTGCTCTCCAACATCACTTCGCCCACTTCGGGCGAGATTACGATTCGCGGCAGACTATCAGCGCTCATCGAAGTCGGCTCAGGCTTTCACCCGGAATTGAGCGGGCGCGAGAATGTTTACCTGAGCGGCTCAATCCTCGGCATGCGCCGCCGCGAGATTACGAAGAAGCTCGACAGCATCGTGGAGTTCGCTGAACTCAGGCAGTTCATAGACACTCCCGTTAAGCGTTATTCATCCGGCATGTACGTCCGCCTGGGCTTCTCCATCGCGGCCCACTTAGACCCTGACATCCTCCTCCTAGATGAAGTCCTCGCGGTCGGCGACGCGGCCTTTCAGAGCAAGTGTCTACAGCGCATCATGGAACTCAAGCAGGCGGGCAAGACCATCGTCTTTATCTCGCACGACCTGACCGCCGTCGAACGCCTGTGCGACCGCGTCCTGCTCATGCAGCGCGGCGAGCTTATCAAAACCGGACCCACGCGCGAGGTCATCTCGGAGTACAACCAGGCAACGACGAGCTTCGTGTCGTCCGCGCCTCCGACTAGAGAGATAGAAAGCCTGCCGCGCTGGGCCAGGATTACCGACCTCGCTTTCCGCGATGCGGCGGGCGTCATGGCCTCATCCTTCTGTTCCGGCGAACCGCTCAGCGTGCGCGTCGAATACACTGCTGACGAGCATGTGGAGGATGCGGTCTTTGAAGTCTTCTTTTACTCGCAGGACGGCCAGTTGCGCTGCCAGTTGACGACAGAGTTGAGCGGCGCGCGGATTGATCTTGAGCCGGGCACGGGCGCGGTTGAATTCTACTGCCCGGAACTCTCCCTGCTGCCGGGCGCTTATACAGTGGACCTGACGATTGCGAATCGAGGCGCGCTCGCGGGCACGGCTATTGACTGGCAGTTTCGCTGTGCCACGCTCTGCGTCGAGAAGGGTAAGACCGTGCGCGGGGATTTTTACATGCCGCATCAATGGCAATTCCGCAGAGAGGAGAAGGATGCCGCGCGCAACAGTTCGCACACGGAGCGGTCGCTCGGCGAGTTGGCTTCCAAGGTCTAGCGTTCGCGCTGACCTTTAATTGGACCAGAGAACTTTAAAAGAAGAAAGCTTGATGAAGATATTGCTCGCATACGAATGGTGCTTAATTGGCGGAGTCGAAGCCTTCATGGCTTCGCTCTCGTCCGTGCTGCGCGCGGAGGGGCATCAATGCGAATTCTTCTTCTTCACGCGCGGGCCTATGGAGAAAGAATTGCCGTCCGGCAGCGTCGCCCACTTCGGCGACCTGGCGGACCTGCTGAGACTGGTTCGCTCGCGCGGCTTCGACATCGTTCACGCCAACAGCAGCGATTGGAGAAACGGCATCACAGCCGTCCGCGAAGTCGGCGCGAAACTCGTCATCACGGCTCACGGGATGGTTGTGCCCGGTTGGAACTCTACCAACTGCGATGCCTTCGTCTGCTGCTCCGCATGGCAGGCCCTTGAGCAAAAGGCTTACACCGACCTTCCCATTCACACCGTGCTCAACGGCATAGACACCACGAAGTTCAAGCCGTCCGAGCCAGCCACGCTCTCATCAACTCCATCATCTACATCGTCAGAGCCTATCGTCGCCTGGGTCGGACGCGGCACGGACATGGTCCATAAAAGGATTGATAAGTTCGCGGCGGTCGCTCCCGCTTTGCATCGCGCGGGCTTGAGAATCCGTCTCGCGGACCCGTACGGGCCTGATGAGGTTGAGAAGGTCGTGCCCGGTGCGGCGCGTGCGCTGCGCCCCGTTGCAGAATTCTGGGGCGCGGTCTCGAAGGATAAACTGCCCGCTTTCTTTCAGGGGGTCGCGGACAGCGGCGGCTGCGTGCTCTCGACTTCGATTAGCGAAGGTCTCCCGATGGCGCTCCTTGAGGCGCAGGCGTGCGGCTGTCCTGTCATCGGCACAAACGTGCGCGGCGTCAACGAAGTAGTGGTCCGGGAATCCGGCGGAGTGCTCTACCCGTTCGAGACCGCGCCGGAAGAGTTAGCGTCTCTCGTGCTCGATACCTTGCGCGATACGGAAGGGATGCGTTCGAGACGTGAAGCGTGCGCGCGTCTTGCGCTTGAGAAGTTCAGCCTTGAGCGGATGGCCGGAGACTATCTGCGAATTTACAGGGAGGCGCTCGACGCGCGTCGTCGTCGCTCCCTCGGATTGCGTGTCGGGTTGTGGTGTGCGCCGCTGCTGCATTGGAGCGACTACATCGAACGTCGCTGGACCGCAGGGAATTGTCATTACGAGGCGTCGCGCAAATTGGCCCAGGCGGGCGAGGGCGAACTGGCACGCGCGACGGCGCGACTCTCTTTAGTGACCTGCCCTTCGCTTTACATGAGGCCGGAGAGGTTGGCCCACCTGCTCAAAACCTTGCTGCGTCCGGGCGCTCTGCCGCGAGGCCAGGAAGTGACGAAATAGTGGGCCAATAATGAGAGAGGGTTTGAAAGAATTAATGAACTTAACTTCGCAAACTTACTGGCAATCAACCTGGGAGGAGTCCGGGACTAAAGACGGCTTCGAGTTATTCGACGACGTGGCGAAACATCTCCCGCGTGTTCAGGGTCTGGACTTCTTCGAGATAGGTTGCGCGCCGGGCGGCATCAGCGCAGAGTTTTGCGCGCGGCTGGGCTACGTGGCGAACGGGATTGATTACGCGGCGGACCCGCGCGAGATAGAAGACCGCATCCGCTCGAAAGGGGCCAACGTCGGCGAGATACACAGGGAGGATTTTTTGCAGTGGGAATCAGAAAGACAGTATGACATCGTCGCTTCGTTCGGTTTCATAGAACATTTCGCGGACCCGCGAGAGGTCGTTGACAGGCATTTCAAACTGGCGCGTCCGGGCGGCTTCGTCGTCATCACGGTCCCGAATTTCGCGCGCGGGCAGAAGGTCCTGCACTGGCTTTTTGATCGTGAGAATCTGCGGCTGCATAACACGAAATGTATGAACCTGCGTTTTCTCAAAGAGACCGCGAGGAGAAATAACGCGCGGCTCATCGAAGCGCGCTACGCGGGCGGGCAGTATGATTTCTGGGTCGGCGGTAATCATCAGCTTTCCTGGCTCAACATGCGATTGATGTGGCGGACGACACGCCTGCTCGAACGCTTGAGCAAGTCGCTCCCCGAAGGCGTCAACCCCTGGTTCTCGCCGTTCATCATCGCCGTTTATCAGAAGGGTCAAAAGGGAGACTGAAAAGCGATGCGTTCGTTTGGTATTGAGGGATTATGAAAGAAGCGCTCACCACCGCAGACACAGAGAACACAGAGTCAGCACAGAGAGTTGAATGCCTTTCTCTGTGATAACTCTGTGCGCTCTGTGTCTGCGGTGGTGAATCTCATTATCCCTAACATTCAAGATCACATTGAGCCACTACTGATTGAAAGGTCTCAGGAGATTTTAGATGCACATTCACTATGAACAACTTTCGGATGTCGCGAGGTACATAGAGAGCCACGCGCAGGTTGATTTTGAGGACCAGAAACCGACGATTGAAACCATCCTCAGAAACATCAGAAAGTATAAAGAGATTGACGCGCGCTCGCGCCTGCTTGAGATAGGCGTCGGCAGCGGATGGTTTCAAATCTACTGTCGCCAGCAGGGTTTGAATATTCGCGGCCTTGAGATTAGCCCGCAACTGAAGGAGTTCGCTTTGGAGGTCGGGCGCAGGTACGACGCCGAACTCGATCTCGAAGTCGGCAATATAGAGGAGACCGAAATCGGCGACTCTGCTTACGATGTCATCGTCGCCGCTTCAGTCTTCGAGCACGTAGAGGACTGGCAGCGAGGCGTCAAGAAAATTTACGACGCGTTAAAGCCGGGCGGACTCTTCTACTTTGACAGCACCAACAAATTCAGCTTCACCTCCGGCGAATATGATTTTCCGCTTTATGGTTGGATGCCCGATAGCTGGCGCTTTCGCCTCCGCAAAGCGCGGCAGGGCGAAGACATCATGAAGCTCGGAATAGACTTTCATCAATTCACTTACCCGCAGCTTCGCAGGTTCTTCAATGACGTGGGATTTAAACAGGTTTTGGACCTCGTTGATTTTAAAGAAGCGGAAGGAATACAGTCGGGCGGTCCTTTGAAGAAGGCCGTCTTCAGTTCGATGAAGAGATCGAAACCTCTCAAGCATCTGGTCCTGACCTTCGTCCCGGCGACCATCTTTATCTGTCTCAAATAGTCGCCGCTAACTCTTTCTCTCATGCGTATCTTTTTCTGTTGAGGTAAAACGTTCGATGTGTGGTATCGCAGGGCTGGCCGGAAAAATTGACTTGAGACGCGCGGCGCAGGCCGTCTCCCTGATGGTCTGCGAACTCGCGCGCAGAGGGCCTGACGGCGAGGGCCTGGAAGCCTGGCCCAACGCTGTCCTAGGCCATCGTCGCCTCGCCATCTTCGACCTCAGCGAAGCCGGAAGCCAGCCCATGTTGTCGCCCGATAGAAGCATCGGGGTGGTCTTCAACGGGGCCGTCTATAATTTCACGGAACTACGCGCGGACCTCTCTGCCAGGGGCTATCAATTCAAGAGCGGGACGGACACGGAAGTTCTCATACACGGTTACAGGGAATGGGGCATTGATGAATTGGTCCAGAAAATCAAAGGCATGTTCGCCTTCGGTCTCTGGGATGACCGCGCGCAAAAATTATTTCTGGTCCGGGACAGGCTCGGAGTCAAGCCGCTCGTCTACGCGTTGAGAGACGGTCGTCTCGCCTTCGCTTCGACCGTGCGCGCTCTGCGCGAGGGCGGCTTCGTTGAAGAGATTGACGATCAAGCCATCGCGGAATATCTGGAGTTCGGGTTTGTCACGGATGCTCGCTCAATCTATCGCGGGGCGATGAAAGTTCCCGCCGCGACAATCGTCGAGTGGTCCAATAATTCGGTTGAGAGCCGCGAGTACTGGCGACCGCCCGCAGTCTCCAACACTTCGGCGCACACCTTTGAAGAGGCCGTCGAAGAGACAGAGCGGCTGTTTCTCAAGGCCGTCGAGATGCGCCTTCAGGCGGATGTTCCAGTCGGCGCGCTCTTGAGCGGCGGAGTTGATTCGAGCCTCGTCTGCTGGGCCATCGCGCAACTCGGCGGCGATGTCACGGCCTACACCATAGGGACGCCCGGCGACCCCTGGGACGAGACGACGGATGCGAAGGCGACCGCCGCGCAGCTTGGCATTAATCATCAAGTGTTGGAGTTGAACGCGTCGGAGCCGCCGGACATCCGCGAACTGGTCACGGCATACGCGGAGCCTTTCGCCTGCGCCTCCGCGCTCGGCATGTTGAGGGTCTCGCGCGCCGTCGCATCCGAGGCCACCGTGCTGCTGACGGGAGACGGCGGGGACGATGTCTTTCTAGGCTATCCTGAGCATCGTCATCTGCGGATGGCCGAAAAATTCGCGCGTGCCATTCCCGGACCAGCCGCGCGTTTATGGTCAAGCTGCCGCGAAGGTTTTCCGCGCCGGGGTTTGCTCAAGCGTGCCGCTTCCTTCATGGATTACAGCACGGGTGGACTCGGCGCGGTGGCGTGCGCGCATGATGGGCTGCCCGTCTACCAGCAGCATGGATTGCTCGGCGCGCGGCTTGAATCCGCAAGGGTCGCCAGCCGCTCCATACTCTGGTCCAGAAATTCGGGCCAGCATGTGCTGTCGGAGTTTTTGGAGTATGACCGCCGGACGCGATTCACCGGCGAATATCTGACCAAGGTGGACGGCGCGACGATGCATTATGCGCTTGAGGCGCGCTCGCCATTCCTGGATCAATCCCTCTGGGAGTTTGCCGCCGCGCTGCCCTTTGAACTGCGCCTGCGTCGCGGTCAACTGAAAGCGATTTTGCGCGAGTTGGCCCGCCGTAAAATAGGCGAGCGTGTGGCGCGCGGTCGCAAACGCGGTTTCGGGATACCCGTGCAGCGCTGGATTGCGGGACAGTGGCGCGCATCCGTCGAAGAGATGCTGCGCGAATCTGTTTTAGAGCAGGAGGGATGGATTCGCGCCCGTCCTGTCCTGGACCAATTGGAGAAAGCCGCGCGCGCGGGTTGGTCTCCGAATCAACTGTGGTACATCTTCGTGCTGGAATCATGGCTCAGACATGAACGGTATGAGAGGCGCACACCCGCGCACGTCACGGATGGAAGAAGCTTGAGCCTTGAGTGGGCCAGTTCCGTGGCCGAAGGATGAGATGACGGCGAAGCGTAACATTCTGATTATGGTCGGCAGCTTTGAGATGGGCGGCGCTGAGAGCCAGGCCGTGCTGCTCGCGCGTCTTCTATTGGAGCATGGCCGATATGATGTTCACATGGCGTGTCTGCATCGTCGCGGAGTCTTGCTGGATGAAGCGTCGCGGCTGGGCCTGGGAGAGATTCCAGAATTCCCGCTGACCAGTTTTTATGATCGGAATATGCTGGTCCAGCTTCGCCGCTTCTCAGGCTTTGTCAAAGAGCGCGCCATACACATCGCTCATTCGCAGGACTTTTACATGAACGTCTTCGGCATCATCGGAGCCGCCCGCGCGGGCGTCCCCGCACGCATAGCCTTCTGGGGAGAGACCGGCGAGGCTCGCACGGGCGCGCAAAGATTCTTACAGCGTCGCGCCTTTCAACTGGCGCATGTCGTCCACGCCAACTCTTTGAGAGTCAAAAAAATTCTCGTCGCTGACGGCGTCCCCGCGAAGAAGATCGCGGTCATTTACAACGGGCTGGATTTGGCGCGCGTCGAGACGCCGCCCGATTTCAGCCGCGATGAAGCGCTCGCCCGGTTGGGCCTGCCGCGCGCGGGCCGCCGCTTCGTGACCCTCGTGGCTAACCTGCGGAGCGACGTGAAGGACCATCAAATGTTTCTGCGCGCGGCGCGGCGTGTGCGTGATGAAGTGCCGGAGGCGGCCTTCGTGCTCGCAGGAGAAGGCGAACTGGTAGAGCCTGTGCGCGCGCTGGCGGCTCAGCTTGGTTTGCGCGACGATGTTTTTCTGATAGGCCGCTGCGAGCATCTCGCGCAGCTTCTCACGGTCTCGGAAGTGTGCGCGCTGAGTTCAAAATCCGAGGGCTTCTCGAATGCGATTCTGGAATACATGGGCGCGGCGCGTCCCGTCGTCGTGACGAATGTGGGCGGCGCGAGCGAGGCCGTCTCGGACGGCGAGACGGGTTATCTGGTGGCGTCTGGCGATGATTCGGCGATGGCCGCGCGCATCGTCTCGCTGTTGCGCGACCCGGCCAGGGCGCGCGAGATGGGCTTGCGTGCTCGGCATGTTCTGGAACAAAAATTTTCGAGCCGCGCGCAGCTTGAAAACACAGAGAGTCTTTATGATCGCCTGCTCGCGGGGCCGACCATGCAAGGGATGCAGGAGGGCGTCGGCGTGCGTCGTGAACAGGCTGAGAGCGAGTTGGAATTTAGTGTGATGAATGATGATGCGGGGTCTTAAGAAATGAGTTCACATGCGGAAGAGATTGCCGGTGGGCAGAGGTTCGACTTCGGGCAGAATTGGAGCCAGTTCCTCGGCGTCCTTGATGAGACGCGCATTCGTGAGGCGGAGAGGTCGCTCAGGGAGATGCTGTCTATCGAGGACTTGAGAGGCCGTAGCTTTCTTGATATAGGTTCCGGCAGCGGGCTGTTCAGTCTCGCGGCGCGGAGGCTCGGAGCTTCCGTCCATTCCTTCGATTACGATCCGAAATCCGTGGCCTGCACGGCTGAACTGAGGCGACGCTATTTCACGGACGATGACCATTGGAAGATAGAAGAAGGCTCGGCCCTCGATGTGAATTATCTAAAGTCTCTGGGCCAATTCGATGTCGTTTATTCGTGGGGCGTGCTGCATCACACGGGCGAGATGTGGCGCGCGCTGGAGAATGTCTTGCTGCCCGTCGCGGATGGAGGCAAGCTGTTCATCGCCATCTATAACGACACGGGTCGCCAGTCTGTACGTTGGAGAAGAATCAAGAGGATTTATAACGGACTGCCTCGTTCATTAAAGCTGCCCTTCGCGCTCGGCATCGTCAGCGTGGGCCAGACCAAAGCCTTCACGCGCTCGTTATTGCAATTCACGCCGGGCAAGTTCATACGTTCCTGGACCAGATATGAGGAGAATAGAGGCATGAGCCGCTGGCACGACCACCTTGATTGGATCGGCGGCTACCCTTACGAAGTGGCGACGCCGGAAGAGATTTTCGACTTCTACAGGGCGCGCGGCTTTACCCTCGCCAGACTTAAATGCAGCGAACTCGATTTCAAACTGGGCTGTAACGAGTTCGTCTTTGAAAAAACTCGGTAGTAATCAAGAGCGCAAGCATTGAGCTTTCAAACTCCACAAAGAGAGAATCAACCGGAGACGCGGCAGGACGCGGCGTTCGAATTTCCCGTGCGCGATGATGAGACGACGCGACCGATTCGCGTTCTCATCGTGGCTCCGGGGCTTGAGATACTCGGCGGGCAAGCCGTGCAGGCCGCGCGTCTTCTCTCGCGCCTGAAGGAAGAGCCGTCACTGCAAGTCTCTTTCCTGCCCATCAATCCTCGCCTGCCGGGGCCGCTCGGAAAGTTGCAGGCGATTAAGTACGTCCGCACGATTGTCACCTCGCTGCTTTACTGGACCAGTCTTCTCGCGCGCGTTCGCAAGTATGACGTGATACATATCTTCTCTGCCTCTTATTTCTCGTTTCTGCTCGCGCCCGCTCCGGCCATTCTGGTCGCTAAACTCTACGGCAAAAAAACCGTCCTCAACTATCGCAGCGGCGAGGCTCAGGACCATCTCAATCGCTGGCGGCGGACGGCGATTCCGCTCATCAAGCTGGTTGATGAAACGGTCGTCCCTTCGGGCTATCTGGTGGATGTCTTCGCGCGCTTTAATCTTCGCGCGCGTTCCATCTTCAACTTCGTGGACACGCGGCGCTTTTGTTTTCGTGAGCGCAAGCCCTTGCGGCCCATCTTTTTCTCGAACCGGAATTTCGAGCCGCTCTATAATATCGGCTGTACTTTGCGCGCCTTCGCACTCATCCAGAGACGTTACCCCGAAGCCCGTTTGAAGTTGGCGGGCGATGGCAGCCAGCGCGCGGAACTCGAAAAATTGGCCCAGGAATTGGACCTGCGCCGGACGGAGTTTGTGGGGCGCGTCGCTCCCGCTGTGATGCACGAGTTGTATGATGCGGCGGACATTTACCTGAACAGTCCTGACACAGACAACATGCCGGGTTCCATCATCGAGTCCTTCGCGTCGGGGCTGCCTGTGGTGACGACGGATGCGGGCGGCATCCCTTATATCGTGACGGACGGCGAGACGGGATTACTGGTCCAGCGAGGAGATCATGAGGCGATGGCGGCGTGCGCCGTTCGCTTGCTGGAAGATGAGAGGCTGGCTCAAGGGCTTGTCTCGCGGGCGCACGCGGAGTGCTCTAAATACAGTTGGGCCAGAGTCCGCGACGAGTGGCTCAAGCTTTACCTTGAAGTGGCGCGGAGACCGTATGTTGAGCGTCAGCCACTGACATCGGAGACGGAACAGAAGGCCGATGGTAAGGAGAAGATCGCGGTCGGTTGAGATAGCGACGCGTCAGAAAGTGAGCGTGCTGAAGTCTTGATTCTGTGAGAATATCTTGAGAGTTGATGGTCTCAAAAAATTGAGGAAGCTGAAGGGACGAAGCCTGGACGAACTGCGCACGCGCGGGACGCAGGCGCTCAAGGCGCAGGCTGAGAGGCATGGTCTCTCGGCCCTGGCGCGTGTTCCGTCGGACGAAGCCTTTTGCAAATTACTGGACGAGACGCGCGTGGGCCAATCAAAGCTTTCCGCCGAAAGTCTGCAAGAACATTTTCGCGCGCGCACAGGGCCAAGTTTCTTCGCGGGCTTCGCGGACAGGGAAGAGACGCTCTGTGAGTTGCGGCGACGCTTCGGCGCGCGCGCCGAAGAGCGCACCATCGAACGCGCAGGGCGCATCATGGAAGGACGCTTCGACCTGCTGGGCCTGCGAGACCTCCGCTTCGGCATGCCTGTGGACTGGCATCTGGAACCTGTCGCGGGCAAGAAAACGCCGCGCCTGCATTGGAGCCGGATCGATTATCTGGATGCGTTGGTCGCGGGCGATAAAAAGATTATCTGGGAATTGAATCGTCATCAATACTTCGCCACGCTGGGCAAGGCTTACTGGTACACGCGCGACGAACTTTACGCGCAAACCTTCGTTGCGCTCCTGACGGGGTGGATGGACGAGAACCCGCCGAAGATAGGAATTAATTGGGCCAGTAGTCTGGAACTCTCTTTTCGCGTCATCAACTGGCTCTGGGCCTGGCACTTCTTCAAGGACTCGCCGTCGCTGACGCCGCCGGTGATGATGCGTCTCTTGAAATCGCTCTATCTGCACGCGAGGCATCTGGAAACATATCTCTCCACCTATTTCAGCCCGAACACGCATTTGACGGGCGAGGCGCTCGGTCTTTTTTACCTGGGCCAATTATTGCCGGAGTTTCGCCGCGCCGCCGCGTGGAAGTCACTCGGACGGGATATTCTGCTCGGAGAACTCGCGCGCCACGTCAGGGCGGACGGCGTTTATTTCGAGCAGTCGAGCTACTATCACCGCTACACGACGGATTTCTACACGCACCTCCTCATCCTTTCGCGTCTCAACGGCGAAGCGGTCGCGGATAAGCTCAAAGAAAAATTGACTGCGCTCCTGGACCACTTGATGTACATAGAGAGGCCGGACGGGACGACGCCCTTTTATGGCGACGACGATGGCGGCAGGCTCTTGATGATTGACGAGCGCGCGGCCAACGATTTCCGCGCCTCGCTTTCGACCGGCGCGGCCCTCTTCGAGCGCGCGGATTACAAGTACGTCGCGGGCGAAGTCGCGGAAGAAACCCTCTGGCTGCTTGGGCCAAAGGGGT
>DASYML010000135.1:0-8096 GCA_036009045.1 Pyrinomonadaceae bacterium | reverse complement strand
CCCGAAATAGTGCGGGAAATATTTCGAGGCCATCATCAATCCGAAGGATGCGCCGCTCAGTGCGTAGTAACGTCGTTTGCGCTGCGACTCGAAGGCGCTGGTCTGCTTGGCGCGCAGGTAAAAGTAGAAGGCGAAGAGCATGAAGAAGACGAGCAGCGTGTCTTCCTTGGCGATGCGGTTGTAGGTGATGGCGTTGATGCCGAAGGACCAGAGCGCGGCGCAGATGAGCGCTGTCCGTCTCTCAAAGAGCGCCGCTGTCAGGAGAAAGAGCGGAATGGCTGTGAGCGCGCCGAGCAGGACGTTGGGAAACCTGAGCGCGGCTTCGTCGCTGATTTGGTCTACGGCGCTCGCTCTCGCGTTCCAACCGTGGGCCAACTGCATGGAGGCGTACATCAGTATCTTCATCAGCATCGGATGTTCCGCGTTCGGGCTGATGTCTCCGTGCTCGTAAGCCCTGACCGCTTCAATCTTATTAATCTCATCCTCTGCGAATCCGACTCGCTCTATGCCTGCGAGGCGCAAGGCGAAACCCAGGACCACACACACGACCAGCGCGGCCAGCACACCGCCCCGGACACTGGTCGCGGCGGCGCTTGAACGCTCCATCGTCCGGGGAGTGGCGGCCTTCGTTCCAACAGAATTTATTTCAAGAGAGCCTGACAAAACGCGACCTCAAATACTTTAAGAGAGGGGTTGGGGGCTGGGGAGGGATAGGGGTTGGGGGTTAGGTTTGGGGAAAAGAAGAAATAGCCCGGCGGCTCATCATCTATAGATTGATGCCCGTACCCTATTCCCTAACCCCCAGCCTCTATCTCCTATCCCCCAGCCCCTATCCCCTCTTCCTTCACTGGCACGGCTCCACGCGTGCCGACCTTGTTGACATCGGCGACGGCCCTTGCCGTCTCGATGGAGACGGCGCGCGCGGATAATCCGCGTCGCAAGAGGAGCAGGAAGCCGAGCGCGGTCCAGCACAGGTCGCGCGCCTTGCGGACGATTTCGAGGGTCGTGCCGATGCCTTTGCCGAATCCCAGGAGTGTGGCTGTCCACTCCGTCGAGCCTTCACCGACTCCGGCGCGGAAAGGCATGAACTTGAACACGACTGTGATGACGCGGTTGACGGATTCGAGGACGAAAGCATTGAAGAGCGTCGGCGCGATTCCGATGCTGATAAAATACAGGACGGAGTAGGCTTCTAGAATGCCCGCGAGGTGAAAGCAGGCTTCGAGCAGCATGATGGAGAGAAAGCGCGAACGATGGCGCGCGTAAAAACCATAGATGCGGTCTTCTACGTGGCGCACGCGCTCGCGCCGCTCCTCCAAAACATTCTTCCACACGCCGCGCCGGTAGAGATATTCGAGCGCGCCGCTCGCAAACTTCCACTGTTTGCGGATCACAAAAAAAGCTGCGGGGATGATGACGGCGACCGCGACGAGCGCGCCGATGCTGCCGTAACGCAAGGGCTTCGGCAAAGGGAACGCGAGCAGCAAAGAGGCCGTCCCGCAGAAGATAAAGAGCGCGACCGAGAGGCTGTAGAAAAGATTTTCGATGGCGAGCGAAGAGAGCGCGGCCATCAAAGGGATGCGGTCGCGGACCAGCACTGCCTTGCTGGGTTCGCTGACGATGACCGTCCCTAAAGGGACCAGATTGCCGAGCGCGTCGCCCATCACTCTGGCCTTCGCGGCATCCGTAAATCTGAGTTGATGCGGCGCTTCGCAACAGCGCGTCCAGGCCAGAGCGCGCACCACGAGCCTCACGCATGAGATGGCGAAGACCAGCAGGAAACCCGCGCCGAGCCGCTTCATGCCTTCAAAGATTTGTTCCACGCCCGCGCGCTTGATGAAGTAAGCGAAGAGCAATGCTCCGAGCACCGCGAAAATAATGCTTACGGGAGTAAATCTTCCGCGTTTATCTTTCGTCTCAAAACTCTCGTTCATCTCATGCGCTGAAGGACCGAGCGATGTTTTCATGCCTGATATTTTCGGGAAAAGTGAATAAAGCAAGATACGGTAAACGGCCCCCAATCTCAACTCTGCAACGTTCGTACCAGCGTCCGATTCATAGTCTGAAAAGTCCAAAGTCCAGGGTCCAAAGTCAGGAAGAGAACTCTTCCGCTTCTTGACTTTGGACCCTGGACCCTGGACTTTGGACTTCTATAAAGCAGTAATAATCCGACAGTTGTCGCGCGTGCGGCCCGTTTGAATGATGCAGGCGGTCGCAGTTGAGCAGTAAAAAGGTCTGGCTCTCAGGCCGGATGCCCCGTCGCCTTTTGCCTTTTGGCTTTCGCGTTGATTATCATGCTATGTTCAAAATCATTGGCGGGTCCGACCAGGAGCGAAGATGTGATGAGTCAAACTGTAATTGCGGAGCAGGCTGGCGGCAAGCCTTTGACGATGCTCTCCGAGGACGAGGAGATGTTTCGCGCCAGCGTGCGCGAGTTTGCCGAAGGCGAATTGCGGCCCCGTGTCGAACAGATGGATGAGCAGGGAAAACTGGACCCGGCGCTCATCAAACGGTGTTTCGATCTCGGCCTGATGGGCATCGAGACGCCCGAAGAATACGGCGGCGCGGGCGCGGGCTTTTTCACGGCCATCGTCGCCGTCGAAGAACTCTCGCGCGTGGACCCATCCGTCGGCGTCTTCGTTGATGTCCAGAACACGCTCGTCAACAACGCTCTTCTGCGTTGGGCCAACCCTGAGCAGAAAGAAAAGTATCTCTCGCAACTGGCGAGCGCGTCGGTCGGCGCTTATGCTTTGAGCGAAGCGGGTTCCGGCTCCGACGCCTTCGCCCTGCAAACGCGCGCCTTGGACCAGGGCGATCACTTTCTCGTCAACGGTCGCAAGCTCTGGATTACCAACGGCAACGAGGCGGAAATCTTCATCGTCTTCGCCAACGTGGACCCTTCGGCTGGCTATCGCGGCATCACCGCCTTCATCGTCGAGAAGAGTTTCGAGGGCTTCTCCGTCGGCAAGAAGGAGAACAAGCTCGGCATCCGCGCCTCTTCGACGACGGAGATTATTCTGGAAGACTGCCGCGTGCCGAAGGAGAACGTGCTCGGCGAAATCGGCAAGGGCTACAAGGTTTCGATAGAGACCCTGAACGAGGGACGCATCGGCATCGGCGCGCAGATGATCGGCATCGCTCGCGGCGCGCTCGACGCGGCCCTCTCGTACACGAGCGAGCGCCAGCAGTTCGGCAAACAGATTAACGATTTCCAGGCCGTCCAATTTCAACTCGCGGAGATGGCGACAGACCTCGAAGCCGCGCGCCTGATGGTCTACAACGCCGCGCGTCTCAAGGATGCGCGCCAGCCCTTTGTCAAAGAAGCCGCGATGGCTAAACTCTATTCATCGCGCGTCGCCGAGCGCATCGCCTCCACCGCCATCGAACTCTTCGGCGGCTATGGCTTCGTCAAAGATTACCCGGTCGAAAAATTCTGGCGTGATTCCAAAATCGGCGCGATCTACGAAGGCACCTCCAACATGCAGTTGCAGACCATTGCCAAAATCATCATCGGAGGGAAATAGTCATGAGCGCCGAAGTTGAAAGAGTGCTGGGTGAAATCAAGGCTCTAACGCCGGAAGAGCGACAACAAATT
Source organism: Pyrinomonadaceae bacterium (assembly GCA_036009045.1). Classification (GTDB taxonomy): domain Bacteria; phylum Acidobacteriota; class Blastocatellia; order Pyrinomonadales; family Pyrinomonadaceae; genus DASYML01. Next base: position 4,501 of record DASYML010000135.1, on the reverse strand, counting down.
CGCGCAGCCTTGGAAACCATGCTCACGGATATGCCTGGACCACAAATGACCGAAGAAGAATTTGAGCGACACTTGCTGGCGAAAGGTATCATTAGTAGCATTCCGCCGCGCAACACTGATTACACGGCGCATCGTGATTTCAAACCGATTGAGATTTTAGATGGCAAGCCGGTTTCAGAAACGATTATCGAGGAACGGCGCTAAATGGCGGCCTACTTCTTTGACCGCAGCGCGCTCGTGAAGCTCTATGTCAATGAGGCAGGCACGGCGTGGCTTAAAAGCCTGACCGCGCAGCACACGCAAAACAGCTTCTTCATCGCGCGCATTACAGATGTCGAAGTCGTCTCGGCCCTCGCCCGGCGGGGGCGCGCAGGCAGTCTCGACCCGTCTGCGCTACAGGCCGCGTTAAGGCAGTTTAATCTTGACCTGACCCAGCTTTACCTACATGTGGAGATAAACCAAACGTTGACGATACATGCTATGTCGCTTGCCGAAACTAATGCGTTGCGAGGTTATGATGCCGTTCAGTTGGCCGCAGCACTGGAAGTTTGCAACGAGCGAAGGTCCGTCGGACTGCCAACGCCAGCGTTAATATCTGCTGATGCTGCACTCAACGCGGCGGCGATAGCTGAAGGTTTGACGATTGACAATCCGAACGACCACTAAATTATTTAAGGGAAGTTATGGCGACATCACGCATTGAGACATTCAGGCAGATGCTTGAGAGCGACCCGGACAACACTCTGGTGCGGTTCGGGCTTGCCAACGAGTATTTGAAGGCGGGACAGCATGAAGAGGCGGTCGGCGCGCTCAAGGAATATTTGCAGCGCGCGGATGATGAGGGCGCGGCTTACGGGATGCTGGCGCGGGCGCTGGAAAAATTGGACCAGCGAGACGAGGCGCGCGCCGCTTACGAGCGCGGGATAGAGGCCGCGTTGGCCCACGGTCATCCTTCGATGGCGGAAGATTACCGTTTGACGCTTGAGATAGATTATGAGTGAGACCAAAGTATTAAAACTCGTGAGGAGACCGGACGCGATGGCAACCGCATTCACCAAAGAGAGCGAAGAGAAGGAATTAGACCGCGCACAGATGGTCCAGATGTATCGCACGATGTACCTCTCGCGGCGCATTGATGATAAGGAAATCCAGCTGAAGGGACAGAATAAGATTTTCTTTCAGATCAGCGGGGCTGGACATGAAGCCATCCTCGCCGCCGCCGGGATGGTCCTCAAAGCCGGTTATGATTGGTTCTATCCTTATTACAGAGACCGCGCGCTCTGCTTGCAGTTGGGGATGACGCCGCTGGAGCAACTGCTCTCGGCGGTCGGCGCGGAGGCGGACCCTAACTCGCACGGTCGCCAGATGCCTTCGCACTGGGGCCACAAAAAATTGAACATCGTCTCGCAGTCTTCGCCGACGGGGACGCAGCTTTTGCAAGCGGTCGGGTGCGCTGAGGCTGGCTATCGCGCCGGGCTGGTCCAGGAATTAAGAGAGCGCGTCGAAAGTTTTCATGAAGACGAGGTAGTTTATGTTTCGGTGGGCGACGGGACGACGAGCGAGGGCGAATTCTGGGAGGCTCTCAATACCGCGTCGAACCTGAAATTGCCGGTCCTCTTTCTGGTCGAGGACAACGGCTACGCCATCAGCGTGCCCGTCGAAGTGCAGACGGCGGGCGGCGACATCTCCAAACTCGTCGCCGGATTCCCGGACCTTTATTTACAGAAGTGCGACGGCACGGACGCCATCGAATCATTAGAGACGATGCGCCGCGCCGCAGATTACTGTCGCGCGCGCAAGGGTCCGGCGCTGGTCCACGCCAAAGTGATACGTCCTTACTCGCATTCGCTCTCCGACGACGAAAAGCTTTATCGCCCGGACGAGGAGAGAACCACGGACGCGGAGCGCGACCCCATCAAACGCTTCGGCGCCTGGCTCCTGGACGAGGGTTTCATCACGCAGGAGGAGTTGCAGGGCATCAAGGATGAGATTGACGCACAGGTTAATGAGGCGGCTGACCTGGCTCTAGCCAGTCCGCAGCCCGCGCCCGAAACTGCCACGCGGTTCGTCTATTCAAGCGAAGTTGACCCGACTTCCAAAGAGTTTGATACGGAAGAGGGCGCGTTGCTAAACGGCAACGCGGGGACGATGGTGGACCTCATCAATCGTTGCCTGCATACGGAGATGGCGCGCGACCCTTCGATCATCGTCTTCGGTGAAGACGTGGCGGATGTCTCGCGTGAAAAATATCTGGACCAGGTAAAGGGCAAGGGCGGCGTCTTTAAAGTGACGGCCAATTTGCAGCGGCAGTTTGGGGGGGCGCGCGTCTTTAATTCGCCGCTGGCCGAAGCCAACATCGTCGGGCGCGCGATAGGGATGGCGACGCGCGGACTCAAGCCCGTCGTCGAGATACAGTTCTTCGATTATATCTGGCCCGCTTATCATCAGATTCGCAACGAACTGGCGTTGATGCGCTGGCGCTCTGCGGACGACTGGAAATCGCCAATCGTCATGCGAGTCCCCGTCGGCGGTTACTTGAAGGGCGGCGCGGTCTATCATTCGCAATCCGGCGTCTCGCTCTTCACACACATACCGGGCCTGCGCGTCTTGTATCCGGCGACCGCGCTTGATGCCAACGGGCTGCTGCGAACGGCGATTCGCTCGGATGACCCGGTGCTCTTTCTGGAACACAAGCATCTTTACAGGCAGGCTTATAACAAGTCGCAGTATCCGCCGGACAACTTCATGATTCCCTTCGGCAAGGCCAAGCGCGTGCGCGAAGGAGCGGACCTCTCCATCATCACTTACGGCGCGCTGGTCCAGCGTTCGCTTGTCGCCGCCAGGCAGGCTGAGGCTCAGGGCATCAACGTCGAAATCATAGACCTCCGCTCGCTTGCTCCTTACGACTGGGAAGCCGTCGCGGAGAGCGTGCGGAAGACCAGCCGCGTCATCGTCGCGCACGAGGACACGCTCTCCTGGGGCTACGGCGCGGAGATCGCCGCGCGCATCTCTTCGGAACTTTTTGAATACCTCGATGCGCCCGTGCGCCGCGTCGCCGCGCTCGATACCTTCGTGGCCTACGCCCCGCAATTGGAGGACGCGATTCTCCCGCAGGTAGCCGATGTCTTGCAGGCGATTACGGAGTTGCACAAATATTAAAACAAAGTGGGGATTATGAACGATGAAGGATGAGAGGGTGGCTATTCAAGACGCATAATCATGCTTTCATCCTTCCGCCTTCCTGCTTCATTCTTGCCCTTCCAGCGGCAAGATGCGATACACTGATGTATCGTAATGTTTCGCCGCTGCGGTCCCTCATTTTTCCTAAACTCTGTGCCTTAAAAACTTAACGGATTGCACAAAGTGGCATGCTGATTGCGGCTTTATGCATGGTGTTTAAACCCCAACTCTCTCCCATAACTGTGAGGAATGCTTTTCTAAAATAGGAGGAGAAAAGTTGATGAGCAAACGTTTACTTTGCATTGCGGGAGGGCTGGTTCTCTCCTTCGCGAGTCTGGCGGCGGCGCAGGAGACACCGACCCAGACGACCACTACTACCACAACGACCGTGCAAAAAGCGGTCCAGAATCCTGACGGGACTTACTCAATTATAGAGTATCCGGTCGGCAAGGAAGTGACCGTTAATCTGACGCCCACTGGAACACTCACCGGCGCGACCGGCACCGCGACTGTGTTGCGTGCTGCCGACGGCTCGACCATCAAGCTCAATCTGACGGGCCTGCCCGGCGATATGAGCGCCGTCAATGCTTACGCGATTAGCCCGAACGGGCGCGTCACCATGCTTGGTCCAGTGAACATAGCTAACGGCGTCGCCACGCAGACCTTCACTTCTCCGCTCGACAAGTTCATGCTCGTGCTCTCGCCCGAAGCCAACCTGACGAGTTATGGCCCGGACACGAATTACGTCTTCAGGAGCGCAGTGCCGCAGGGTTTGGCCGTCGTGCCTTACGCACAGAGCGGCCCGAAGGACGGCGCGCCGGTCGGAGACCGCGTCGCGGCGACGACAACCGCCGGAGCGACGCCAGCCTACAACGTGCCGATGCTCGGAATCCCGAACTTCAGGCGCGGGACCGATACGCACCTGCGCGTGCACTTTCCGACGCTCGCGGATTCCAGGGCCAATATTTTCCTCGAACCGCGCAAGGATGGCCCAACGCAGATTAAACTCCGTTTCCATAGCTTGAAGAGAGTGCCTGCCAACACGCGGCTAGTCCTCTGGGGGGTTGGTCCTGACAATAGCTTCGTGCGTCTCGGACAGGTCATCAACACCGGCAATCGTAACGAAGCGCAGATTCAGACAGAGACTAATCTGAAAGACTTCGGTCTGCTCGTGACGATGGAGAATGCTGACGATGCGCCGAGTCCGGCTGGTCAGATTTACGCGACCATCGAGAATCAATAACCTCGCTTGAGGGCTTGTCATCAAGCATTATTCACCCGGCGCGCAAGCGACACCTGGCCGGGTCACATAAGAAGAGGC
>DASYML010000134.1:0-3410 GCA_036009045.1 Pyrinomonadaceae bacterium | reverse complement strand
GGCACGACCTCCTTATTGGGATTCGTAATCACGCCGCCGATGGCGCCCGTCACAGTGGACTGCGCCATCACCGCCAGCGCGCTCAGCGCGACGAGCAAGAGGGCTGCGAGCGAGAACCGTAGAAATTTAAGCATACCGGGGAACTCCTTCAGAGTTATCAAAATGGGCGTTGAAATCACAATCTCACGCACAGAGAGCCAGGAGCCGCGCCTTCTTTCTTTGACTAAGAATGACTCTCCGTGGTGTGCTTCCTCGATTAGAATTCAAAGCGCACGGCGAGTTGGACTTGCCGCTCGCGGAAGAAAAAGCCGTCAGCGCCGGTCGTGGTGCCGAACGGGGTGTTGTATGTCAGATTCACGGTCGAGCCGGAGGCCGTGGCGTTATAAAGCGTATTGTTCACGCTCGTCACCTCCGTGCGGTTGAAGATATTGAAGCCCTCCGCCAACAACTCCAGCTTCGTCTTTTCCGTAATGCTGAAACGACGCGAGAGACGCAGGTCAACGTACTTGATCGGCGGCTGCTTGAAGAAGTTGTTCGGCACCAGCGGGAACCTGAGCGAGCCGTTCGAGCCGTTAATGGTGCCGCCCGCCGGGCTTGTGCCAAAGGCAGCGCTGACATTTCCGCCACCGGAAATGGTCCCGGTGTAGCGCGCGCCTGAGAATATGCTGACTATCGGCGCAATGGTCCAGCCGTTGAAGATGGCTCGTCCGACCCTGTTATCTTTGAGGCTGGCGAAGCTCGTGTTGTAAACCACACTCGCGACAAACTTGTGCCGACGGTCGAAGCTTGAGAGACCGTTCTCACCGGCCTGGTCGAAAGGATTGAAGGGGACCGAAAAGCCAGGGGTAAAGGTCGTCGAACCCTGTCCGTTGTCCTGTGCCCGCGATAGAGTGTAGTTGGCCTGAAATTGCAGCCCGTCCGTCAAACGACGATTTGCCTGCAACACCAGCGCGTGATACTTGGATTCTATATTGCTGCGAATCTCCATGATGAGACCAAAGGACGGATTCGGTCTTGGCCCTAAGAAGTAAGGGATGCTCAACTTTTGACCTGCAAACGGACCATCCACAATGTTGAGAGTTCTGGTGACTGTGGGCGGATTCAGATTGATGTCCACGAAGTTCGGCAGATGCTTCCCGAAGGCGAAGAGATAAGAAGCAGAGACGACGGTGTTGTGCGCCACTTGACGCTCGATGATAAAATCACCCTGGTGGACCATCGGGTTTTGAAAGCCGCGCGCAAAGTATTGGACAGAGGCCGTGCCCGAAGGTGCGGACGGCAAAACGTTCGGGAAGATGGGCGAAGCAGCACTTGTAGCCGCCACCGAACTGACCACCTGGCCGGTCGGAAGCCCCGTGTTGATCAGGGAGTTAATGATGGTCGAGCCGATGACGCGCCCGTAGTAAATGCCATAGCCTCCACGCACGCTCGTCTTGCCATCGCCGTTCACGTCGTAAGCGAAACCGGCGCGCGGGCCGAAGTTGTTCTTGTCGTTCGGCCTGTTCGCCGTCTGCGGCAAGGCGGAATTAATCAGGAAAGGCTCTGGAAAACGCTGGTACTCATAACGCAGTCCGAGGTTCAAGGTGAGACGCGAGGTCGTGCGCCAGTCATCCTGAACAAAGAAAGCCACGTCGGTGGTCGAAAGCTGAAAACGAGGCGGGCCGAACCCTTGCGCGAAGTTGCTGGTGTAGCACTTACCCGCAAGTCGCGTACTGGTAGCGCATTGCTTATTCGCCGCTCTCAGGGTTCCGCCTGAAGTGAAGTTCACGTAATCAACTATAAAGTCGTTGATATTGCTATAAGCATAAGAACCGGCTCCTGTGAAGAGGTTGTCATCTATGTCTCTGACGCGATTCACATCGCCGCCCCACTTGACTGTGTGATTACCGGCCGAGAGCGTCACCGTGTCCGCGAATTGAAAGCGTCTCTCATCCGGGAGGGCTTTGCGGTCGAGGGAGGTGGCTTTGCCAAAAGTGAGACCGTTCGTGAGAGCGACCTGCGGGGAATTTCCGTTCGCCGTGGTCGGCTCGCCCGGCAGCGGCGGGTTGGCGATTTGCGAGTCAAGCTCATGTGCCCACTGGAAGCGTGCCTCATTGACCAGCGTGCTCGACAACGTCGAGGCGAGACGCATATTAAGCGAATCAACTCTCACAAAGTCATCGCCGAAACCCGCGCGGTCGCGTGTCACAGTGGCCGCCGTCTGGACTCCTGCGGGCGAAGCCCATCGCAGCCGATTGTAGGTCGCCGTGAAGGTATTATTGCTGTTGATGTTCCAGTCCAACTTCGGTAGAAAGATTCTCTGATTGCCCTTGCGCGGCACGACGCCCGTCAGGCTGTTGATAAAACTCAGCGACGAATTAATCTGGTCGGTCGTCAATCCTCTCACCGCCGCCGTCAGCAAGGTAGTGTTGACGGTGCTCAGATAACTCGGACTGGTGAAGATGGAAACGCCTGGGAAGTTGCGTCTCTGCTCGTCATAGCTGAAGAAGAAGAAAGCCTTGTTCGGGACGATTGGCCCACCAATGGCACCGCCAAACTGATGGCGCACATCTTCCGGCTTGAGCGGCACGCGGTTCACGACCCCGTTGACCAGGATGCTCTGAAAACTGAGCGGATTGCGCGCCCCCCACTTGTTGTTGCGCTGGTAATAAAAGCCTTGACCATGAAACTCATTCGTCCCGCTCTTGGTGACGGCGTTGTTGACGCCCCCCGCAGACCGTCCGTACTCTGCGGAGTAGTTCGAGGTGTTGACCTGAAACTCGCGGATCGCCGCCTGGCTGATCGAATAGCCGACGCGCGTGCGCCCGCGCTCTTCGGAGAAGAACGCCTGGTTGTTATCGCCGCCGTCAACCGTGTTGTTGTTCATGAGGCCGGAGATGCCGCGAAAACTGATGAGGCCGAAGTTGCCGTCCGGCACAGTGCCGGGCGTGAGAATGGCGAAGTTGGACCAGCGACGACCGTTGACCGGCAACTCGTTAATCGAGGTCTGGTTGATGTTGGTCGAGAAGTCCTGCTGCGTCGTGTTGATAACGGGCGCGTCCGATGTCACCTGCACCGTCCCCGTCACGCCGGTCACAGACAGCGGCACATCCAGCGATGTCACACGCCCCACTTCGACCACCACCGCTTCCTGTGTAAAAGGGCTGAAGCCCTGCGAGTTGATCGTCACGGTGTATGTACCGGGCTGAAGATTGACGACCCGGAAACGACCTTCGCCATCCGATGTGGCCGTCTCCTCGTTGTTGGTCTCGATGTTGCGCACGGAGATAGTCGCGCCGGGCACGACCTCCTTATTGGGATTCGTAATCACGCCGCCGATGGCGCCCGTCACAGTGGACTGCGCCATCACCGCCAGCGCGCTCAGCGCGACGAGCAAGAGGGCTGCGAGCGAGAACCGTAGAAATTTAAGC
>DASYML010000133.1:0-6743 GCA_036009045.1 Pyrinomonadaceae bacterium | reverse complement strand
CACGCGCCCGGCGCAGTTCGATCTCTCGCCGGATCGCTTGATAGACCTCAAGCGCAACGGCGTCAGCGAGAACATCATCCTCGTCATGCTCGCGCGTGACGAGACCAGCGGCTCGGCGTTTGAGAACCTCAGCGATGATCCCTTCTCCGGTGATTCGAGCAGCGGTTCGCACTCTCAAAAACCAAATGGCGGTGAAGAGAACAGCACGGACATTTTCGGCTCGACCAACGGCTCTTCGGGACGCTCGCGTTCGCGCGGAGGGAACGGCGCAAACGAGGGCGACACGACGACGACAGGCAGCGCCACCGTGCGTATCCTGCGCCCGCCGGTTGAAGCCGGGGCCGCGCCCAAACTTGAAAAGACGCCGACGCTCAACAATCAATCCATCATAGAGCTTGCCGAAGCGGGCTTTACAGAGGGCACGATTATTCGTCGCATCGAACAATCGCCAGCGGACTTTGAATTCACACCAGAGAAGATAACGGAACTGCACCGCCGCCACGTCAGCGACAAAATTATCGCCGCGATGAAGAGCGCGATGAGCGAGACCACGACGCCATAACAGTTAAAAAGCAAAAAAGGCAAAAGGTAAAAGTGAAGATGCGAGGCGCGCAGAAAGTATGGCAAAGGTTCAGGCGTCTCGCCTTACTTTTGCCTTTTGCCTTTTTACTTTTGCCTTCACCGCAGGCGTACGGGCAGGACCAGGAAATTGACGAGGGCGATGTCATCTCCGTCAGTACGACGGAAGTGATGCTGCCCGTGACCGTGCGCGACCGCGAGGGCCAACTCGTGAGTTCTCTCACGCGCAAGGATTTCCGCGTCTTCGAGGATGGACGCGAACAGCCTTTGAGCGATCTGGCTTTGAGACAGGTGCCGGTTGATGTGGTGCTGATGGTGGACGCCTCGTCCAGCGTCTCCGGTAATCTTGAAGACTTTCGCCGCGCGGTCGAGGGCTTCGCGGAAAAGCTCGCGGCGGAGGACCGCGTCAGCCTTATCAAATTCGATGACCGCGTAGAACTCTTGCAGGATTGGACGCAGAGCCGCGTCCAGTTGCATCGCTCTCTGCAACGCATCGCGCCCGGCATGTTCACGCGCTTTAACGACGCGCTTTATCTGGCCGCGCACGATCAATTGGCCCACACGCAGAGGCGACACGCGATCATCGTTTTGACGGACGGCATTGACAGCGGTCGCGGCTCGACTTCGCTTGAGTCAGCCCTGCGCGCCCTGCTTGAATCGCAGGCCACCGTCTACGTCGTCAGCAATACCGAAATCGAGCGCGGTCGCAAGCAGCGCGAGTTGGATTCTTTGCTCGCGGCGACGCCCTCTGTGGTCCAATTTAATCGGCTACGGATAGAAGATTTGCGCGAGGGCCTGCGCGTGCTGGAAGCGAGCGAAAGCAATCTCGCGCGTCTCACCGCCGCGACGGGCGGACGGCTTTACAAACCCGCCAGCTTCAACGCGCTCGACGCCACCTACGCCGAAGTCGCCGACGAACTGAGACACCAGTACGCGCTTTACTACAGCCCGCTCGACAAAAAGCGCGACGGTCGCTTTCGCCGCGTGCGCGTTGAGACTTCAAACTCCGAACTCCAGGTGTCATCGCGCATCGGCTACTTCGCACCTCACAAATGAAAAGAGCAGGGGCTGGAGGCTGGAGACTAGAGGCTAGTAAGAACAGTTGTCTTTAACTAGCCTCTAGTCTCTAACCTCTAGCCTCTGCTCTTTCATTCCTGGTCCAACTTTACGTTGCGTGACGAACAATCTGATGTATAGTAGCGGTCGCAGGTAATCCTCCTCTTCGTCGCAGTTCAGATAGTTGTTCGCTCAGGAGCTAATGAATGAACGGGCAGAATCTTCCCGGCCAGCCTAAGTCTTATAAGCCAGTCATCGTTATCATCGTCATTATTCTGTTGGTCGTCTTTCTGGTCCTCATCATGCGCGCCTGCCTGCGCAGCCGCTTGAACACGCCGACCAACGGGCCGGACACAACCGCAGGGGGGAAGCCATCCGGGACGGGCGGCGCTTTCCCGGAGATGCGCGAAAAGCCAAAGCCTTCATTCCAGCCATACAAGGGATGCCCGCCGGAGGGCGACGGCGGCGACCGCGCCTTGAATATGCTGAAGAATCGTGTGGACGAAGGCAATTACATACAGGTCCAATTTGATGCGGTTGAGAAACTCCCCTGGCCCACCACAGTCGAGCGCAAAAATCGCTCAAGCTGGTCCTCTAATGATGCCAGCGCCATCGCGCGTTATGAGGGCACGCCAGTCACCGTCGAAGGTTATCTCGCGGACGCCAGGGAGGAAGGGCCGGAGACTCCCAACTGTCACGGCGCGGACCACGACTTCCATGATTTTCATATCTGGCTGACGCAGTCTGCGGGCGACGATAGGACCAATTCGATTGTCATAGAGATGACACCGCCCGTCCGCTCCAACCACCCGAATTGGACCACGAAAATCCTGCGCCAAATCGGCAGGGATCAACAGCGCGTGCGTATCAGCGGCTGGCTCATGCTCGACCCCGAACACCCGGATCAGGTGGGAAAGACGCGCGGGACTATCTGGGAGATTCATCCGGTCATGCGAGTCGAAGTGCAGCAACAGGGGCGTTGGATACCGTTGGACAAGATGTCATAGCGCGAAGAGGGAAGCACCATGCGGAAAGCGATTCAACTGAAAGTTATCTTATGGATAGAGGGCGAGGACGAGCCAGCGCATGACTTTGCCGCGTCAACCACACAGGCCGTCAAAGAGATTGTCGAAGCGGGCAGCGCCAAGCACCCGGAATTAAAGGTCACGGTCAAAAAGATTACGGAACAGAGCGGATGAGATAAACTGTTGACGGTTGGGCCATCCATTGTTTGAGCGTGACGATGTCTCTCTCTCTGAACGTCCCGCGCGGATGCTTGCGCCAGCCGCTCTCTGTGGGAAACACCTCGCACCAGGCCCTCTTCATTGGGCCAACTCTGATCGCACTCAAAAGAACTGAGGAGCCTCTTCATGTTTAGTCTGCACACCACATCACCCTTCCCGATGTCGCATGGCATGGGAATCCTCGCCGCTCTCAAAAGTTTGCGGAAGGCCGCAACGCTTATTCTCGTCCTCGTATCTCTCACTCTACTCTCCGTCTCGGCGTCGCAGGCGCAAACTTTTCGCGGCACGATTCTGGGCACTATTACGGACACGAACGGCGCGGTCATCCCCGGCGCAAACGTGATCGCGAAAAACGTCGGGACCGGCATTGAACGCTCGACCGTCACGGATGAGGCGGGCGACTATACGATACCGGAATTGTCCAGCGGCGAGTATCAAGTGATCGTTAGTAAGTCCGGGTTTGAGAGATTCATCGTTAGCAAGGCGATGGTCGAAGTGTCCGGCGAGCGGCGCGTGGATGTGCCATTGAGTCCAGCAGGAACGAGCGATCAGGTGACCATCCTCGCGGCCACTCAGGTCGAGACGACGAACAACACTCTCGGCGGCACAATCAGCGCCAAAGAGGTTGAAGATTTGCCTGTCAACGGGCGCGACTTCACGAAGCTGCTCGTGCTCGTTCCGGGTGCGACCGGAGACCCTTCCGGCGCGACGGACTCGCCCGGCTCGTTCGGTCTCTTCAGCGCGAACGGCAATCGCGGGCGCTCGAATAATTACCTGCTCGACGGGACGGACATGAACGACGGTTATCGTAACCTGCCCGCGATTAACGAGGCCGGTGTCTTCGGCACGCCCGCGACCATCCTGCCCGTCGAAGCGATTGCGGAGGCCGCCATCCTCTCAAACTTCGAGGCAGAATACGGGCGCAACGCCGGGGCCATCGTCAACATCGTCACCAAGAGCGGCACGAACGACATTCACGGCTCGCTCTTCGAGTTCGTGCGTAATGATAAATTGGACGCGCGCAACTATTTCAATCCTAAGTCAGACCCGCAGACCGCCTTCAGAAATAATCAATTCGGTTTCTCTCTCGGCGGTCCCATCGTGCGTAATAAAACATTCTGGTTCACAGCCTACGAGGGACAGCGCGAGCGCGTCGGACTCAACTCCGTCGCACGCGTGCCGGACCCTTTGGAGATAGCGCAGGTGATAAGCGGGCTTGGCGGCGCTGTCAATCCCGTCATCGCACGGCTTCTCGCGCGCAACCCGTGGCCCGCGCCCAATCGTCGCGTCCCGCTCTTTGACCCAAGCCCGAATCTCTTCGCCACCACGCGCGCCAGCAATGACGTTGACAGCTTTATCTTGAAACTGGACCACTCATTCAATAAACAGAATCAACTGACGGGGCGTTACTACTACGGCAACAGCCATCAATCATTCCCGCTCGCGCTCCTGGCGGGAAACGTCCTGCCCGGTTACAACACCGTCACGCCGACGCGCGTGCAGCTTGTCTCGCTTTCATATCTCAAGATCATCTCCGACACGAAAGTGAACGAAGTGCGCGTGGGTTATAACAGGTTCAGGGAGAGCTTCGTGCCGGAAGATAATAATTTCGACCCGCGCACCATCGGACTCAACACGGGCATTCAAGGCGCGCAGGATTTCGGTCTCCCTTTCATCAGGTTCAAGAGCGACCCTGGATTCGGCGGCGCGCAACTCGCCTCGCTCGGCTCTAACCTCGGCAACCCGCGCGGGCGCGTAGACACCAACTATCAGGCGATTGATAATTTCTCCTGGAAGCTAAAGCAGCATGATCTGAAATTCGGTTACGAATTTCGCCGCACGTTCGTCAACGCTTTCTTCGACGCTGGCTATAGAGGTCGGCTGGACTTCGCCACGCTCGAAGATTTCTTGCAGGGCAATCTGAGCGGTGGCCGCGCCGCCATCGGTGATTCCAGACGCGGGACCGACCAGAACTCGCACGCCGCTTACATACAGGACGGCTTCCGCTTCAATCGCAACCTGACAATCAATCTGGGCCTGCGCTACGACTACTTCGGCGTCATCGGTGAAGAGCGTAATCGCCTGAGCAACTTCGACCCCGCGCGCGGACTCGTGCAGGTCGGGACGGGTGGCCTGGATAGACTCTACGAGCCTGATTGGAATAACTTCTCTCCGCGTCTGGGCATCGCCTGGGACGTGACGGGTAAGGGCAAGACGGTCGTGCGCGCCGGATGGGGACTCTTCTACGACGCCTTCTCGCAGGATTTCTTCGTGGGCCAACTTCCTTTCAATACCTTCAATCCCGGCCCTGCCTATAACGGAGTCGGACCAGCGCCGATTCTTTTCTCCTTCTCGACGGTGGACCAGATTCAAGCGGGCGTGCCCATCTTCAAAGACTTTTCCGATTCGGATGTCTTCGCCGTTGACCGTCACCTGCGGACGCCTTACGTGCAAAACTACAACTTGAACTTACAGCACGAACTGTTCAGAAACGGCGTCTTACAGATCGGCTATGTCGGCTCGCACGGGACGAAGCTCTTCCGCTACCGCGACATCAACCAGCCGCGCAACCCTTCCGTCTCGACCGCGAGACCGTTTGATAATGGTCCCTTCGCTCCATCCGGCGGAGCCTTCTTCTACGTCAACCAGCTTGAGACATCCGCCAATTCTGTTTACAACGCGCTTCAGACGAGTTTCACTCTGCGACAGGTTCATGGCTTTACCTCCATGATTAACTATACCTGGTCGCACTCGATTGATAACGCTTCGGACGGGCAGGACTATGTCGCCAACGCCACGCAGCCGGACAATAGTTACAGGCCGGACCTGGAACGTGCCAGTTCAAACTTTGATGTGCGCCACAGGTTCGTCTGGACTTTCGGCTATGACGTGCCCAACTTCCTGAGCAGCCACCCGCGCATCGGCTCCGGCTGGCAAGTCAACGGCATCCTCACGCTACGCAGCGGCGCTCCCTTCCACGTCACTCTGTTCGACGACTACAACGGCACGGGCGAATTCTTCCCGCGACCGGACCTCGTCGGCGACCCATACGCGGGCACGCATACGCCTGATAACTTTTTGAATCTCTCCGCCTTCAAGGTTCCATGCACGCTGGACCCTGCGGGCGACGGCAGCGCGGCTTCCTGCCTTCCGGGCACGCAACACTTCGGCAGCCTGGGCCGCAACTCTCTCATAGGTCCCGGCTATCGCAACTTCGATCTCTCTATTTTCAAGACGACGCCGTTTTCAGAGCGTGTCAAACTCCAACTGCGCGCGGAGATTTTTAATCTCTTTAATCATCCGAACTTTTCCTCTCCGCTGCTGCCGGGCTTTTCTGTTGACGCGAGTTTCAACGGTATAGACCCTGTCACGGGACGCGGCATAGGCTTCCTCCCCATCAACGTGACGCCGGATGTAGGGATAGGCAACCCGTTCCTCGGCGGCGGTGGCCCGCGTAATATCCAACTCGCGCTCAAACTGATTTTTTGACGAAGAACCGTGCCCGGTGTCAAAATTTCCGCAAAGCCGTGGACAGGGAGAGAGTTTAGTGTCATAATGCCACACTTTGGATGAGATGAGCTTATTCGAGTTCAACTGACACGTTTCGGCTCCCCTTAAAGTTTCTATGTTCAGCCGTTTTCAGGCATTAAGCTTATTGTTTATAGCATTTAAAGATAAACGGCGGTTGGTGGCATGATCGTTGCAATCGGGAGATTGCCGTTTTGTGCGCAGTAGTGTGCGAGATTCTCCTGAGAATGGCTTTGCACAAAAATTCAGCCATCTTGCATAGTCATGTTGCTAGTACCCGTTTATGCTGCAACTATGCAGGCTTGATGCATAAACACCGAATTTTTGTGCAAAGCC
>DASYML010000132.1:0-23078 GCA_036009045.1 Pyrinomonadaceae bacterium | reverse complement strand
CTCCCCCATCCCCTCTCCCCCATCTGCTAGAATACACGCATGGCACGTAAACGCGATGGCAGGGGGGGCCGGCACGGGCGCGGGACGGTGGATAAGAAGCGCAAGGCGGAACATGGCAAGCAGCGGCGTGATGAGCGAGCGTTTGCCGCGACCGAGCATGATGAGACGTTGAAGCCTCGCGCGGCGGCAACGGTGACGGGCGTTTCTACGCGCGGATTGCGACGATTGCTCGAAGGCATCGGCAGCCCTTTGAGTGGACCATTTAAGCCTGATCCTTTTCAACTCGAAGCGCTCGCCGCGCTGGAAGACGAGGACGTGCTGGTGACTGCGCCGACGGGCAGCGGCAAAACCTGGATTGCGCGTGAAGAGATTCGCAGGCTCCTCGCGGGCGGAAAGCGCGCGTGGTATACAAGCCCGCTCAAGGCTCTTACCAATTCCAAGTACCAGGAGTTCACGGACGAGTTCGGGCCGGAGCAGGTCGGCATCCTGACGGGCGACCGTAAAGAGAATGCGGACGCGCCGCTCATCGTCGGCACGACCGAAATCTATCGCAATCAACTCTTCGACTCCATGCGGAGCGGCGGACAGGTCCGCGCAGACCTCGTCATCCTTGACGAAGCGCACTACCTCGCGGACGAAGACCGTGGGCACGTCTGGGAGGAAGCGATCATCCTCACGCCGCCGCGCGTGCGTCTCCTGCTGCTCTCGGCGACGATTGGCAACGCAACGGAGTTCGCCGCATGGATGGAGGAGGTGCGAGGTGTGCGCTGCGGCGTCGTCCAGCGTCCGGGCGCGCGGCCCGTGCCCCTGCGCGCGGCCTTTCTCTACCCCGAAGGACAGTTGGCCCCGTTGCTGGATGAAAACGAAAACCTCAATCCTGAAATCGCGCGGCTGGGCCAGAAACAGGAGAGACAGGACCGCCCGCCGCGTCCGAGTTGGAGATCGAGGAGGGGAGGCCCGCGTTGAGATTCTTGATTAGAATGAAAGGAAGTCTCACGCCAAGGCGCAAAGAAGACGCAAAGCGAATAAGCGATTCTCTTAAAAGTGTTTCTCTTAAAAGTGATTCACTTGCCCGGCGGCTTTTCTTTGCGCCTTTGCGCCATGGCGTGAAATTCTTTTTCTCTTGATGGGAGCAAAGCTTTGAAGCTCAACATGCCTGAGATGCCGCCCGCGACGCTGCTCGCGGCGCTCGGCTCTTACAATCTATTGCCAGCCATCGTCTTTTTGCCAACGCGTCGGCGCTGTGACCAGGCGGCGCAGGAAGCAGCGATGGCGAGTCGTGAACAGAGCGCGGAGCGGCGTGATGCGAGACGCGCCATTCTCAAAAGTTTTGTCGAAGAGCACCCGGAGGTGCGCCGTCATCGTCATCTGGACATCATCATCAAGGGCGGCGTCGCCTCGCATCACGCGGGACACATCCCCGCCTGGAAACTCATCATCGAGCGCTTGATGAGCGCCGGACTCCTTGATGCCATCTTTGCCACGGCGACGGTCGCGGCGGGAGTTGATTTCCCCGCGCGTACGGTCGTCATCTCGAACGTTGATGCGCGCACGGGCCACGGTTGGCGGCAGTTGTCAGCTTCGGAGTTGCAGCAGATGACGGGGCGCGCGGGGCGTCGTGGACGCGACCGTGTGGGCTTCATCGTCGTCGCTCCGGGCCTGCACCAGGACCCTGAGCGTATCGCCACGCTTCTCAAGGCTCCGCCCGATCCATTACAAAGTCAGTTTCGCGCGACCTACTCGACGCTGCTCAATTTGCTCGACGCTTACGAGAGCTTCGCGCATGTGCGCGACATCGCGGAGAAGAGTTTCGCTTACAGGGAGACCGCGCGCCGTATCTCTCGTCTCGAAAAGCATCGCGAAGAGAGCGAGCGTCGCATACGTTTAAAATTGGACCAGGCCGGATGCCACCTGCCGGTTTCCGTCGCGCGCGGTCTTGAGAGACTGGCGAGCGCGCGTGCGCGGCTACTCGAAAGTTTGCCGCAGACGCGCGCGGAAGTTTTGCTCGGCTGGCTTGATGACGTGGTCTTGCCCGGTCGCGTCGTCGGCATCGGGAGAAGCGGGAAGCGTTATGTCTTCGTCACACGGCGGCGCGATGGCAATGTCGTCGGGATACGCGAAGACGGGCGCGGCGCGAGCTTCAGCCTGGACCGCGTGGGCCGTGTCTACGAGACCATCCACCCGCTTCATGCGGACCAGGGCGAACTCGCTTTCGCGGATGTGCGCGCGGGCCGCGACAATGCCTTGCAGGAACCCAAACTGCGCGAGGCCAAGTCCTACGAGGATGATGCCGTCAACATCATCAACGATATGATTGACGGGCTGGCGAAAGGGAAGTTGAGCGAGATGGACAGGGACGCGTGCGCAGAGGCTTTGTGGTCCGTGATAGAGGATGCGGAGGCAGTAGAGCGCGCCGAATCGGGCATCGAAGCATTGCGCCTGGAAGTCTGGCACCCCTTTGAAAGACGCGCCCGCGTGCTGGATCATTTCGGCTATCTGGATTTCACAGCGCAGCGCGTCACAGAGAGCGGGCAATGGCTCGCGGACCTGCACGTAGACCGCCCGCTGTTGGTCGGGGAAGCGCTCAAGCAAGGTCTCTTCGATGCGCTGGACATCTCGCGTGCAGCTGGACTCGTCGCAGCCCTGGCATCGGACGCGGACCGCGATTACGGCGAATTGCCGCTCGAAGATAAGTTGGTCAAGACGCTCTCCGAGTTTGAAGAGGTGGCTTACGAAGTGGCGAACGCAGAGTGGAAGCAGGGACTCGAACCCGCGCCGGAAATAAATTTCTCTGCGGCGGCGACGGCGGCGCGCTGGGTCGCCGGGATGGAGTGGGCGGAACTGGTCCAGGAAACGCGCGCCGAAGAGGGCGACCTCGTCAGGATGCTGTCGCGGACGGGCGAATCGCTGATGCAGATAGCCGGACTGGAGAAGGCACAGCCAGCCGCCGCGCGTGTCGCGGCCCGTGCCGCAGAGGCTCTCCTGCGCGAGCCTGTCAGATGATAATGAGAGTGACGGGAGAATTAGTGGTCCATGAAATTACAGAGCAAGGGGGGATTTCTGCTCCTCCTCACAATCAACGCATGCTTCCTGTGCGCCACGGCGTGCGCGCCGGGCAGCTATTCTCAAAAAAATAATTCGCCAGAGGACAAGGGGGAGATGACGAGCATCAAACATGAAGCGGGCGCGTCTCGCAATTCCGAGACGGGCGCGGCGATCACGTATGTGGCGCTCGGCGATTCGACGGGCGTCGGCGTCGGCGCAAAGGATGGCGGCTATGTCGCGCGTCTCTTCAAACGCATCGAGCACGAGCGGCCCGGCTCGCGTCTTAAAAATTTGTGCGTGAGCGGCGCGACGACCTCGGACGTTTTGCGCGGGCAGGTCGAGCAGGTGACGAATGCGCGCCCGACGCTCATCACGCTCGGCATAGGCATCAACGACATCGGCCACGGCGTCAGCGTCGAACAGTTTGCGAGCAACTACGAAGAGATCGTCAAGAGCTTGAAGGCGCATTCAAACGCGCCCATCGTCATCTCCAACATCCCTGACGTGTCGCTCGCGCCCGTCGTGCCCGCTTATCTCAAAGACGAGGCGCACAAACGCGTCGTCGCCTTCAACGACAAGATTCAAGAGATCGCCGCGCGTCAAAACCTCATCGTCTCGGACGCCTACACGGAGACGCGCGAAGTGATACCGGCGCACCCGGAGTTCTTTTCGGGCGATGGCTTTCATCCTTCGGACATAGGTTACGAATACTGGGCTAAGACGATGTGGCCCACCGTCAAGAGCGTGCTCGGCGAGTAGTTTTTGTTGATAACAAGTGGTGGGTGAATGTGAGTTGAGAGAGTATGAAAGAGGCGTTCACCACCGCAGACACAGAGCACACAGAGGACGCACAGAGAAGAACATTCAACTCTCTGTGCGTCCTCTGCGCTCTCTGTGTCTGCGGTGGTGAATCTCACTCTCCAATTCACTCAAGACTAAGCTCACCTGCTACCTGATAACATTTTAGCTGCGTCAGACGGTCTGGGTTGTAGTAGAATGGCTCGCCCCCCTTTGGTGAGTCCATACACTGAACAAGCTCTTTCATTCATCGTCATCGGACAGAGAAGGGATGTTATCAGTGGTCTATGAAAACCCGACACGGATTGGCAGCGCTCATACTCTGCGCGCTGCTTTGTTCTTTTCTTCCGTCCTGCAAACGCGGCAGGGCGAAGACGCTTGAGGCCGTTGACACGATTGACCGCAGGTCCGGCGTGCCGATGGTCCAACCCATCGAGCGCGACCTGCCCGCGATGAAAGAGCGCGGCACGCTGACCGTCCTGGCTCCTTACAACTCGACCACATATTTCATCTATCGTGGAGAACCCTTCGGATACGAATACGAGTTGCTACAGACCTTCGCCAGAGAGCACGACCTTAACTTGAAGATGGTCGTGGTGACGGATCCGAAGAGTCTCTACTCGCTGCTCAACAGCGGTGAAGGCGACATCGCCGCCGGGAGGCTCGTGCCCTCTGCGGAGGACGAAGCGAACGTCTCTTTCACGCGCGCCCTCTACCGCACGGAGCCTGTCCTGGTCCAGCAGGGGCAAGCGCCCACGGAAGTCAAACAGACTGCGGGAGCGAAGAAGGCTCTGGAGCCTGGACCGGCGGATGAAGTGCCGGAGGCGGACATCGAAGCGCGGCTCGTGACACGGCCCGCGCAACTGGCCGGGCAGACCGTCACCATGCCGGAACAATCTCCATATAAACGAACGCTGGTCGAACTGGCGGATAGCATCAACGGCGACATCTACGTGGCGGAGTTGGGGAAGATTCAGGACGAGGCTCTGGCCCAGAAAGTTGCGCGGGGTGAAGTTCAGTTCACGGTCATGCAGGGCAATCTGGCGGCGTTGAAGGAAGCGGAATTCAAGAATCTCAAGGTCCGCCCGGTCCTCGGACAGTCGCACAGCGTGACGTGGGCTGTGAGGAAGAATTCGCCGGAGTTGCTGAGTGCGCTCAACGATTGGATCGCGGAGAAAAAGAACGGCTCGCTCTTCGACCGGCTCTATAAAAAATATTTCATTGACCGGCGGAGCTATCTTGAACGAGAGGCGAGCGAATATCTAACCAGCGCGACGGGCAAGCTTTGCGCGTATGATGAACTACTGAAGCGACACGCGGGCGATCTCGATTGGGACTGGCGACTGCTCGCGGCCCAGACCTATCAGGAGTCTCGCTTCAAGCCTGACGCGCGCTCATGGGTCGGCGCGGTCGGTCTCTTGCAGTTAATGCCGGGGACCGCGCGCCAGTTCGGCGTCCAGAATCCGCTCGACCCGGAGGACAACGTGCAGGGCGCTGTGAAGTTCCTGCAATGGCTCAACAAATACTGGCACGAGCGTATCCCTGACGAACATGAGCGACTCAAGTTCGTCCTCGCATCCTACAACTGCGGGGCCGGGCATGTGGACGACGCGCAGCGCCTGACGGAAAAGTACGGTGGGAATCCGCAAGCGTGGGAGGATGTCTCATACTGGCTGCTGCAAAAATCCACGCAGCAATACTCCACGGACCCGGTCGTTAAATTCGGTTTTTGCAGAGGCATAGAGCCTGTCAACTACGTCGGCTTCATCCTCGACCGCTTCGACCGCTACAAGCAGTTCATCACCAACGCGCGCCGTCTTCCGCGCGGCGATGAACAGCACGCGCGCGATACTGGTCCAACAATCAAGGACGCCTGCCCGGAGGCTTTCATTCCGGCCACTCACGCCCGGAGGGGAACAATTTGAGTTGCGGCGCTTAAAGATTATTGGCCCATTGATACTGCTGGCCGCCGTGCTCCTCTTCGCTCAATGGAACTGCCCGCCGGAGGGCTGCGCCATCTCGCGCAACGCGCGCGAGTTCGCCCGTCTCAAAAATCGCACGACGCTCCCGCGAGCATCCGACTTTGATAATCGAGTGACGCTCGCGGCCATCCTCCAACCTGGCGACGATACCACGCGCTGGTCCAACACGCGCGCCGCCGCACTCGAAGGCTATGTGGTCGAAGTCAAAGAGGGCGCTATCGAAGCCTCCAACTGCCTTTCCTTCACCGAACGCGACACGCACATAGACCTCGCGCTCAAGCTGGACGCGCCGCCAGCAGAGCGCGCCATCCTTGAAGTTTCCCCGCGCATGAGAGCCTGGGCCAAAGGCCAGGGCCAGGACTGGTCCACCAACGCCCTCAAGCGCCAACTGGTCGGCCACCAATGTCGCTTTCAAGGCTGGCTCCTCTTCGACCATGAACACGCAGACCAATCCGAGAACACAGCACTATCAGCGAAAGACAACTGGCGCGCTACCGCCTGGGAACTTCATCCCGTAACGGACATCAAGGTGGTCAATTGAGAGAAGATTGTAATGGGCAGTCCCTTCCCGTAGCGACCGTCGGGGCGCTAGACCACAACGCGCTGACGAGTGCGACCGGATGATGGCAGAGAGAACGGGCAAGTGAGATTTGCCCCTAGACGGCACGCATCCACACCATGCCTTTTTCACAATGTTTACAAAGAGGAATGCCAGGCGGTTTGACTGGCAGAAGTTTGTTTGGCTTGCCTTCCTGATGACGCTGTATCTCATACTTAGGAGCTTTTGAGCCGCACGGGTCGGGAGCTTCGCCAGTTCTTACATCTTCTATGATGTGGCAAAGCGTGCGCTGCGAATTTATAAAGTACATGCTTCACCTCCGCTTCTAGTTCAAGTGAACTATTTCGATGCTTTATAGAAGAACTGACAAACGAAAAAGCAAGGCTAGTACCAATAAAGTTACAGCCTTGCACAAAAGTTGTTGAGAGAATATGGCGGGCAGTTTGTGAATTGGCTTACGCGGCAACACTCCAAAACTCAGGCTTCAAAGCTGGCTCAGACATACTCTCTGGCGGGAGTTCATATGGAAAAAGCCTGGGACGCCGCAGATTGAGTTGTCCGGGATTAAACTTGAACCGGGGCGGCCTGCTCTTCGTAAAGTTAAGATGACGGTTGGGCTTTGTTCGGTGATGCTGTTATGGGATGGCGTTGTGTTAAGATAATTTGCGCGGGAAAGAGGGCGGCGCGGGCTTGGCTTTCTTCTGTTTCTCGCGGGTGGAGATTTGATTGATATGCAAGAAACGAATGAATCGCGTTATGCGACGGGTAATGTAATCTGCGATGCCGTGCGTTATATTAACGATGCGACGTACGCGGTCTTGCCGCAGGATGTGGCGCACAACCTGGGCGAGTTGGAGAAGAACTTCTGGGGCGGCGTGCGTTGGCTCGTGGATAAACAACTGAAGTGGATTGACGAGCGCATAGAAGGCAGCGACCGACTACGCGAAGAATGGCAGCGCGCGGCGGCGCGGCCCGAATCGTCCGGCAGCGGTATCTAAGGCGCATCTCATGTTTGAGCGTGTGCGAAAGTTAGAGAGATGATGGAAATTCTGTTGGCTGACGAATACGGGTTCTGCTTCGGCGTCGAGCGCGCCGTAGAGATGGTCGAGGGCGCGCTTGAGGAGGGCGATACGGTGCGCTCTCTCGGCGCGTTGATACACAATTCGCAGGAGATGCAGAGGCTCGAAGACGAGGGCGTGAGGACCATTAATTCGCCGGAAGAGGCGGGCGCGGGAATGACCGCCGTAATTCGCGCTCACGGCGTCACGCCGCAGGTCCAGCATGAATTAGAAGAGCGCGCGGCGAAAGTCATTGACGCGACGTGTCCCTTCGTCACCAAGGTCCAGAAATTGGCCGAGCGCGCGGCGGCTCAGGGACGAGATGTCGTCGTCGTGGGCAACCCGGACCATCCTGAGATGATCGGCGTCGTCGGCTATGCGCCGCACAACACGCACGTCGTGCGCGACGCAGCGGAGGTCGCCGCGCTGCCATCCCTGCACGCGCCGCTCGTCGTCTCGCAGACGACTCTCAAACTGCAAACTTTTCTGGACGTGGCGGAGGCCGTGCGCTCTAAGTCAGACGCCGAGCCGCAGGTCGTCAATACCATCTGTTCCGCCACGCGCGACCGGCAGGACGCCGCACGCGCCCTCGCGGGACACGTTGACGCCTTCTACGTCATAGGGGGCCGCCATTCATCCAACAGCGTCAAACTGCTCGCCGTCTGCCAAGAGCAGTGCGAGAAAAGCTTTCTCATAGAGACGCCGCTGGAGATAAACGCGCCAGACCTCGCGGGCGCGTCGCGCGTCGGCGTAACCGCAGGGGCTTCGACGCCGAAGTGGCTCATAGATGAAGTGGTCGAAAGACTGCGCGCGATTGGCGAAGCGTTGACGGAGCCGGTCAGCGTTTGACGATTTCAGCGTGTGTCTGAAAAGTCAGAGCACACCCTTCAAGCTTATCCACGCCAGTGGATACATATGAGAGCCGGGGCAAGCGTGAGCGTCGCCCCCGGCTCTCATATTCAGCCCTTTCAGGGCACAGACGGCTTCCAGAGAATCTCTCAGGGAGGAAACGCTTACATCTCTTCGTCGGTCGCGTCGGCCTGATAGAGCATGCTGACGATTCTGCGCGCTTCCTCTGAGCCGTAGTCGAGGGCCTGACGTTCGAGCGCATCGCGGGCGATGTCCGTGTCTATGGGGTCCGCGAGGAGCGTGATGAGCGTGTGCGTGGGGAGTTGTGCGAGCGTTTCCTGGGCCAACGCGCGGGCGACTGTATGAGCGTTGCGCGCGAGTTCGCAGATTTCGGCGGGCGCAAAACGCGTCGTGAGGACATCCGCGAGAGCGTCTATCCGCGCGAAATCGTGGCGCGCGTGCGCGCGTTGGACCAATTGAGCGTAGACCTCCGCAGACTGCGTCTGGTTTTGCAGCACGGCGGCGCAAGTCTCCGCCATGAGCTTTAATTGATCCGCCCTCTCCGTGCTCAGCGTGGAGCCGGAATCGGCTGCGCGCTCGTCCAGCGCGGACAGCAGGCGGCTCAATTCCAGATCGGCCCGCGCATCATAAGGCAGGTTGGCACGCGTCGGAGTCGCCATCAACGCTGTCTTCCCGGACGACTGTAAGGCGTGCTCGACGAGATTGCGCGTCGTCGGACGCAGCCCGGCCCAGACACTCGCGACGCGCGCTCCGAAATCCTCTATCACCATATTCAAAACTTTTTACTCCAAAACAGCCCCGCGCCCTGCGGCGCAAGCTTTTCCGTCACGATGTTGTACTATAACGCGAAAAGATAATCAAAAGCGAACGGACCAAAAGCATGAGTCAGGAGCCAGGAGCCAGGAGCCAGGAGTCAGTAGAAAAGCATGCTTGCCTTTGCTATTGACTCCTGTCCGCTCCCTTTTCCTTGAGGGTTTGTATGAAAAGTGAAGAGATAAATCGTGAGGCTCTCATCGCGGCCATCGAGACGGAGTTGCCGGACGTGGAACAATTTCTGGACCTGCGAACGGGAGAAGTGCTGACCATCGTTGGTCCAATTTTGGATGAAGCGGAAGAGACGCAGGCGCTGGATGAGATCGCGCGTGATAACAGGATACTGGCCGGACGCGTGCGCGAGGAACCTGAGCGTTATGAGCGCGTGCCTTCCGTCGCGCCCGAAGCCGCCTGGCGTTGGATGCAGGAGTTCGCTTCGACCGTCGCGGACCCGGAATGGCGCGCGACCTTGCAGGGCATCCTGCGCGAGTGCAGCGACGATTGCTTTGAAGCCTTCCGCCGCTCGTTGATAGCAGCCCCTGAGCCTGAACGCGAACGCTGGTTCGCCTTTCGCAACGAGAAGCTCAGCGAGTTTATAGACGCCTGGATAAAGTAAGGAAAGGCAAAAGGTCAAAGTAAAAAGCGCGGGAAAGCCAGCTTTAAATAAAAGCGGTTTCCGCCTCACCTTTTGCCTTTGACCTTTTTACTTTTGCCTTTTACTTTGCCTTGGCTGTGTTGGTGGCTTCGTTGTGGTCTATGATTTCGACGATGGTCGGAAACGGTATCTTGATTATCTCGCCGTCGGGACGTTCGATTTTGACGCTGGGCGTGGTCAGGGCCTGCGTCGTCTTCATGCTGCGGACGATGCCGCGCACGCGTTCGCCTTTCTCCGTGACGACCTCGACGTTGTCTTTACCGTAAAGCGGCTGAAGGGCGGCAAGCGCCTTGGTTACTTCCACTGTAAATAATCCTGCTTTCTAGTTTGGCCGAATTTGAAGCGATGCACACAAAAGGAGTGCGCCCGTTGGAAAATGTACGCGCGCGCCATCTGCTACGGATGTTCGGATGCCAGCACGTTTTCAACTTTCCTGACTAAGCACGAGTTATGCCGCTCAGGCCCAGGCCGTAAACAGCGCGCACCTTCTCGCGTAAAATCGCCGGTTACTGACACTATAACACGCGCGGCAACTGTCTGGCGCTTTTTCGCGGCGTACGAACGAGATGCAACCGGAACGCTCCGCCTGACGTATAACAGCACGGACACTTTCGCGCGCTTTTGCATTCCCGCGCACTTTAATTTGCAGCGAATCAGATTATGACATTCCCATCTCAACCAGTCGAAGGCCAAGCCAACAACCACGATGCCGCCGCGAACGCGAGCATCACAGCCTGTCCTAATTGCCGTTCGGAGATGCCGGGCCAGATGCGTTTCTGTCGCACATGCGGCTATCGCCTGGGCGAAGGCGTGGCGGAGTATGCCGAGACGGTTCGTTTTCAAGGGCCGCCACAGGGCACGTCTCGTCCGGTCCAGACGGACACCAGGAATCAAGCGGCCAACACCAACGGCGGGCCAGCCTCCATGCCCCACAGCTTTCGTGATTTGAATGCGATGGCCCATCAATCTGGACACACCGCCGTCAATCAAGGCCGCAATAAATTGGGCCAATCAAGGAAGACATGCAGGCACAGTTGGCCTCACTGGTTTATCTGGCCTATCATCGGCCTGACGATGTCTATAGCGGCTGCGGGCAGTCATGCGACGAGGATTTTCTGGCAGCAAGTGCCCGTCATCAGAATCGGCACGGATGTTCCGCCTCCGCATCCTGTGCCTCCGATTCCGGGAGTCGCGGGGGAATCCGTCATCGGCGCGAATTATTTGAAGGATGCAGAGGGCGGCGCTTCCTTCGAGTCTGTCACGCCCGGCTCGGCTGCGGATCAGGCTGGACTCGTCGGCGGCGATATCGTCAACAGCTTCGACGGCCATCCCGTCAAGGGCTCGGACCAGCTTGAGGAATTACTGGGCCACACGCCGTCAGGCAAAACGGTCCCAATCGTCTTCACACGAGACGGCAAGACAGAGACGACGAATTTAAAGACCATCTCCGAAGAAGAGAACGACCTGCTGGAAGAGCAGTTGGATGAACGCAGCGAGGGCAAGGGCTACATCGGAGAGGGCACGGACCTGGACCGCGTCCCCGTGCCCGGCATGAATATAGAAGGCGTCAAGCTTGGCGAAATTCAGAAGAACAACCCGGCCTTCATCGCTGGCCTGCGCGACGGCGACATCGTCATCGAGTTCAACAACATCCCCATCCGCACGCGCAAAGAATTCGAGTCGCGCATCCAACGCGCCCTCCCCGGCAGCACCGCCAAAACCATCGTCGTCCGCGACGGCCAACGCCTCGAAATCCCCGTCAAAATCGGGCAGGACGATTAAGAGCGAGAGGCTAGAGGTTAGAGGCTAAAGGCTGGTAAAAACCATTCGTGCTTTTACCAGCCTTTAGCCTCTAACCTCTAGCCTCTATACTTTTCCCTTGCGCGTAATCGCGGAGGCGGGCTTCCATCTCAAGGCGCACGTCCTCGCGGTCTTCTTCCGCTTCATCAGCTTCAAAAGTCTCGAAGAGGGCGTAGGGCGTATCGCCTACGAGGCGCAGTTCCCATGCTTCGCGCCCGGCGTGTGAGGGACGTGCGAACCAGAGCGCATCCACGATTGATTCCCGCATCTCGGCGCTTTCAAAGAGGGTCTGGATTTCTGGTCCAGCCGCCAGGCTCGCGCGCGTTTCCGGGCGCATCAGCGCGCGTCTGAGCCGCCACCCGTGCTTGACGTAAGTGGCGATAATCTCCTGAAACTTCCCAGGCTGATTCATGAATCTTCGCAGCGCTTCAAGGCCGGGTCTTGCGAGCACGCGCGGCCCTTTTGCGGCGCTCATCTTGAGTGGACCAATTTTAAAATTTAATTGACAGCACGCGACGCTGAGCGTTTTTCCTGTGCCTCGCGCAAGGCTTTATCGAAGGCGATTTTCCATTCGCCGTTTTCTTTGACGAAGGGAATGCTTCTCCATTCGCCGTTCTCGCCGTCCTGCACTTCGAGCGTCGCCGTCTCGCCGTCAATCTTTTCGTTACGCATCAACGGCGTCGCGCTGCTCTGGTTCGCGTCGAGGGTTTTAATCCCGCTCTTGAGGAGTTCGTCCAGCGTCTTATTCTGCGCCTTGGCGTAGGCTTCTATCGTATCCAGCGAGCCTTTCGAGAGCGTCTTCTTAAAGCCTTCGGCATCCTTTTTTCTCGTCGCCTCGAAGAACGCCTCCATCGTCGCGGTCGGCGATGAACCCGCGCCCCTGTGGCACGCCGTCGTGGCCCCCGCCACCGCGAGGCTCAAACACACCATCAACAGAGCCTTGATCTGCCTTCGCTCCATTTTAATCCCCCTCACAAAACAGTAGTCCCAAACTCCCACACGCCCACTCAAACCGCGAATTGAAAAATCAACGCAGTATACATTAAAAGCAGTGACGAGTGATGAGTGACAAGTGACGAGCCAGAACAAGCAGTGATGAGCGATGAGCGATGAGTGATGAGTAAAAGATTGTCTCTCATCACTCACCACTTACTCACCACTCATCACTCATCACTTGTCTTTAACTCGTCACTTGTCACTCGCCACTCGTCACTGTTTTATTGACCGGACGGGCGTGCGCCCATTATCATTCGCCGGTCTGCCTTTGTGAGACTGGCACGCGCCCGTCGCCATCGTCGCACTACTCCTGCTCCGGGATGTGCGCGCCAGTCTTTCCTTAATCGAAATGCTTTGTTGGCACGCGTCCGTCATGTGGCTGCAAAAATTATCGCGCAGGGAATCGCCCATCGAGCCGGGCATGGGCATCAGGCTTGCCACAGCCATCATCGTGCTGTTGACGATGACGCTGGCGGCGGGCGGCGCGTGGCTCGGCGCCAACGGAGCAAAATCTCATCCACGCCCGGAAGGTCTCAGGCGTCGCCTACGCCAGCCGCGCGCGCCCGCATTTGCCGCGTCCGCGCTGGCCTTCGTCGCCAATCGCGCAAAGGAAGAAAGTCATAGCAGCGACATGTTTGATTCAAAGAGAGAGATAAGCGAGGACGCGCCCGCGCCTTTTTACGAGGCGCTCAAGAAAGCGCTCAAAGAGCGCAAGATGAAGATTGAGAATATCTGTCCGACCACAGATGCGGTCGCGCGGCGGATGCTCGAAGATTACGGCGCGATGTACGTGGCGACCAAAAAGGTCCTGCCTCCGCCCGTCTGTATCTTCACCAGCGAAGAAGAGGTGATGAAGTTTCAGGAGCGCGCCGGATTCGCTTCCGCCCTCATCAACTATGACGAGATAGAGTTGCAGCCCGAAGCCATGAAGCAACTGCTCAAGGCGCGCGAAGAGGCGAACAAAGAGGGCCTGGACATTACGCCGCGCGGCGGCACAGAGGCGGCGAGGCGTAACTATGACGATACCTTGCGGCTCTGGGACACGCGCTTTCTGCCCGCCCTGGATTACTGGAAAGAGAAGGGCCGTCTCTCATCCGAACAGATCGCTCGCCTGCGCGGTCTCTCGCTGCACGAACAGGTGGCGGCGGTCCTGGACCTGGAAAGAGGCGGCGTCTTCTTCAGTAAAGATTTCTCGAAATCAATTCTTTACTCCATCGCCGCGCCCGGCGCATCGCAGCACATAGCCATGCTGGCCCTAGATGTCTCGGAGTTTGATAACACGCGCGTGCGCGCCATTCTCGCCGAACACGGCTGGTTTCAAACAGTGCTCAGCGACCTGCCGCACTTCACCTTCCTGGGCCGCAAGGAAAAGGATTTGCCCAAACACGGCCTCCGTTCGGTCATGTCCGGCGATCAGCTATTCTGGATTCCAAACGTCAATGAAGAATGAAAGAGCGGAGGCTGGAGGTTGGCGACTAGAGGCTAGTTAAAGCACGAATGGTTTTTACCAGCCTCCAACCTTCAGCCTCCAGCCTCTGCTCTTAAAGGAGACAGATGATCTTTTGTACCAACTGCGGAAAGGCGAATGACGATGCCGCGCGGATTTGTCACAACTGCGGCTCGTGGTTTGGCGGGCAGGCGGGCTCGACTCCGTTCCAGACCGCCGCGCCGCCAAACGCCGGAGAGCAGCCGCCGCAACCGCAGCAATCGCAGCAACCGCAGCCACCGCCCGTCAACCCCTGGGCCACCCCACAACCCGGCGCGCCCTGGCAGAGTATGCAGCCAGCATTCGGGAGCGGCAGCGGCTTGCTGTCCACCGGAGAGAAACGCGAACCCGTGCTGGCCCTCTTGCTTCCATTCGTGACCTGCGGCATCTACGTATTTTACTGGTGGTACGTGACCGGCACGGACATCAAGAATGCGCTCGGACGCGAGGACATCAACCCCGGTCTGGACCTCCTGCTCGGCATTCTCACCTGCGGCATCTACTACATTTATCTCTCGTACAGAGACTCGCAAATGTTGTTATTGATGCAGGACCGCGTCGGATTGCCGCGCAACGACATCTCGATTATCTCGCTGGTCCTCTATCTAGTCTTCGCCCCCGTGACGCTCTTCCTGATACAAACGGAATTGAACAAAATATGGGACGCCTCCCGGTAAGAAGAAGTGATAAGAGAGTCCAGAGTCTGGAGTCATGAGTCATGAGAGAAAAGCTTTTGCTCCTGACTCTTGACTCCAGACTCCTGACTCACGACTTTTTAGCCATGTGGAGTATGATTAACTCTCATGAAACGTTGCCCGACATGTAATCGCACGTATACGGATGACACGCTGCGCTTCTGTTTGCAGGATGGAGCGGCGCTCGTCACGGACAGCCAGGGCGGCGTCGCCATCCCGGACCCGGAAGCCACTCTGGTGAGAGAATCCGGTCACGGCTCGCGCGGCGAAGGACCACCGCCCACGGAAATACTAAATCCACGCGGCGCGCAGACCCTCGCCATTCCGAACCCTTCGCGGACCGCACCGCCATATGCGCGTCCGACCGTGACCGACGACAGACGAGAAAACGCTCCTGCGGCGAAACAACGTAATACAGGGATGGTCGTCGTCGTCTCCGTCGTCGGCACGATTCTTCTGCTCTCGCTGGTAGCCCTGAGCGTCTTCGTATATCTCAAAAAACGCGGCGACGCAGAGCACGCTCGCGCGGTCAACACGGAGGATAATCGTCCGGCGAACAACGGCAACACGCAGATCAACAACACCCCGAACGTCAACACGCCGAACGCCAGTAAAGCGAACACCAACGCGAACACCAACGGCAACAGTCGTGCAACTCCAACACCCGCTCCCTCTCCCACAGCCTCACCCGTCAATACGGCTGCGGTCGCGGGGCAGGTCACATCCACGCTCAACGGCTGGGCGGCTGCCACGACCGCCAGAGACCTTGACGCGCACATGAATTATTACGCGGACACGCTGGACACTTATTACAACGCGAAGAACATCAGTTCAGCTAAAGTTCGCACGGACCGCGAGCGAGCCTTCAACGTCTATTCCAGCATGGACGTTCAACTCAGCAATATCAGAGTCACCCCGGACCCCACAGGGCAACGCGCCACCGTCACCTTTGATAAGACATGGACCTTCGACGGCGACAAATATTCCAACGGCTCCGTCCAACAACTCGTCACCCTCACAAAACAGGGGGGCCGCTGGCGCATCACCGGCGAAAAAGATTTGCAGGTCTACTACGTCAACCACTAGAAGAATAGCGGAATCTGCGATTGCGGATTGCGGAATTCGGATTGCGGATTTTAAGAGGCAAACTCCTCAGAACTCGTCCTTCTTCAATCCGCAATCCGCAATCTGAAATCTGCAATCGCAGATTCCGCAATTGAGTGTTTGCTTGCGGCGGCAAAAATGCTAAACTCCTTGGCCTCGGAACCTCGATTTTGAAATTGAGGCCAGCCCTCTCCCTATAACGCGGACAAGTGAAATTTTTGTGCTGACCGCACGGACCACCAGTTGCGACTTCCCTCGTACAATCGCAAGGCCAGGCCCGCAGCGACCTTTACCCCGAAAGAAGGTCCAGGAACATGGATGTCCCCCATATTATCGCCGGAAGATTTCGCATCGAGTGTGAAATCGGCACGGGCGGCATGGGCACTGTCTATCGTGCCACGCATCTCGGTCTCGAACGCCCCGTCGCCGTCAAGATTATCAAGCCTGAGTTCGCCTCCGACCCGGACGTGACCGAACGCTTCATGCGCGAGGCGCGCACGATGGCGAGGCTCCGCCACCCGCACGCCGCCTTCATCTTCGACGCCGGAAATTTACCCGACGGGCGTCACTTCATCGTCATGGAATTCGTAGAGGGCGAGACGCTCTCCGATGTGCTCGTCAAAGAGGGACCCTTCACAGCGCAACGCGCCGTCCGCATCGCCTCTGACATCTGCGACGTACTCGCGGAAGCGCATCGCCTCGGCATCGTTCACAGAGACCTCAAGCCCTCCAACATCATGCTCAACGAGCGCGGCGTGTGCGTGCTTGATTTCGGCGTCGCCAAAGTCCTG
Organism: Pyrinomonadaceae bacterium; assembly: GCA_036009045.1. Classification (GTDB taxonomy): domain Bacteria; phylum Acidobacteriota; class Blastocatellia; order Pyrinomonadales; family Pyrinomonadaceae; genus DASYML01. The sequence continues at coordinate 6,426 of DASYML010000132.1, read as the reverse complement.
GCTACTAGCGCGGACGCCACCGCGACGCACGCCACGACAGGCTCCGGCATCATCATCGGGACGCCGCGTTACATGTCGCCAGAACAATGTCTGGGCCAACGCATAGGTGCGCGCAGCGATCTCTACAGCCTCGGCGTACTGGTCTACGAGATGCTGGCGGGCCGCCCGCCATTCGTGGACCTGCTCTCCTCCGCCGTGCTCATCAAGCAGGCGACAGCCGCGCCTCCGCCCTTGCCGCAGGTGTGTCCGGGCGTCTCTCGCTCTCTCGCCGTCGCGGTCCACACGCTGCTCGCCAAGCGGCCAGAGGACCGCCCGCGCACCGCCGAAGACGCACGCGCGCTGCTCGAAAAAAGCATCACTCGTCCAAGGCACGAAGCGCCTGAGACGGAGCCTTTCGCCTCGACCGTCGCGGCGCTCAACACCGGACGCAGCCTCTTCTTTCGCGCGCTCACGCCGCTCGTGATTCTGGCGATACTCGGAGGGCTGCTCTTCGTCTGGGGACGCACGCCGGAGACGCACCCGCAGGCAGCCACGCTCCCGCTCGACAATCTATCCGCGACAGCCACGCGTGATTCCGCCACGCGCGATTCCGCCGCACTGGCCTCGTCTGTCCCCGCGAAGATGATCAGCGCGCAACCGCCCACGCTCGACGCCGCGCGCCGCATCGTCAGTTCCATGTCACACGACCGCATAGGGGATGTGCGCGTCCTCCGCACTCCGCAGGCGACGGCCCTGGTGGCCCTGCACGACGAGAGACGCGAGGGCACGTCGCATCTCTACGTGATGGAGCGGAGCAACAACGGCGGGGGCTTTCATCTGACTTCGCGCGCGATGCTCGATGCGCGCGACTTTCGCGGCGCGCAATGGACCTCCGAGAATCTAGACGCGGACGGCGACGGTTACGATGAAGTGCTCTACACTGGCACGAACGCGAACGACGCGACGGGCTATCGCCTGGTCCTCTACGTCCCGCGCACGCGCCAGGCTTACGCCGTGCGCGTAGAGAAAGGCGAGCGCGCCGAAAAAGGTGTACGCGCGACCTGGTCTCCCAACTCTCTCACGCCGGAGGCGCAAGCCTATCGCGCCGCCCTCCAACAACGCATCCGCACGCTCTTCTCCACAATGAAAAGCAAGCAGGAAGGATGAAGGCGGCGTTCACCACCGCAGACACAGAGCGCACAGAGTCAGCACTGAGAAAATATTCAATAACTCTGTGCGTCCTCTACGCGCGCTGTGTCTGCGGTGGTGAATCTCACTGTCCCACTCACTCAAGACCAAATTGAATCACTCCCCTCCTTGCTGCGCGCACGCAGGTCATGCCAAGATAGCAAGCGTTGTATCAATCACATCTTGCTTGCGAGTGCTGTCCCTGATCCGCTTCTGATATGAGCCGCGCCCAATTCGACCAAGCCGCGTGCGATTCGCTGGCCCAATGCGTCAAAGAGATCGAAGCCGAGACGGATGCCGAAATCGTCATCGCCGTGCGCGCCCGCTCCGGCTCATACCGTCATGCTGATTACCTGTGCGGCGCGCTGCTGGCCTTCATCAGCCTGCTCTTCGTACTCTTCCTGCCCTGGACTTTCGAGCAGTACTGGGTCGCGATTGATGTCTTGCTGTTCTTCTTGTTGGGCACTTTCCTCTCTTCACGCAGCGAATGGTTGAGGCGCTCTCTGACGACGAAGAAGCAACGCGCGGAAGCCGTCCGCACGGGCGCGGCGGCGATGTTTTACGAAGCGGGCGTCGCCAACACGGGCGCGGAGATGGGTCTGCTCATTTATCTTTCTTTGTTGGAGAGACGGCTGGAAATAATCGCGGATCGAGGAATCTTGAGCGCGACGCCGCCGCTCAAATGGAACGGCTGTGTGTTTGCCCTTCATCAAGCGGGCCGGGAATCCCGCCTCGAAAATTTAAACGGAGCCTTGCGCGAACTCGGCGCGCTGCTCAAAGAGTATCTCCCCGCGACCGGCGAGAATCCCAACGAACTGCCAGACGCGCCGCGCTTCGATCTGAAATGAGCCTCCACTTACGCCCCACAACTTACAGGCGTTTGATAATCATCGCGGCGGTGGCAATCTGCCTCGCCTGTCTGGCTCTCATCTGGTTTGAGCCTCAAGCGTTGGCGCGCGTCGGCGGCGGTCAGTCTCACAGCGGCGGGTCACGCGGAGGCGGTGGCAGCGGCGGAAGTCACAGCAGTGGCGGGAGTCGCAGTAGTGGCGGCGGTGGTGGTGGCGGCGGCGGCGCGATTATAGGCATCTTCCGCCTGCTGTTCATGTTGACGGTCAACTACCCTGTGGTAGGCATTCCGCTCGACCTGCTCATCGTCGGTTACATCGTCTATCGTTTCAGCAGACCCGGCGCGAAGGAACCTGCTTTCAACTCGAACACTACGAGCTATCTCGCGCCCACGGAGTCCGGCTTCGATTCATCAGGGAGCGAGCGAGGAGGCTTCGCGCAGGAGTTCAACCTGCTGCGACGCTTCGACCCGAACTTCTCTGAAATCATCTTCACGGATTTCTGTTATGCCCTCTACGCGCGGGCGCAGGAGGCGCGCGGGCGCGGGGCCGATGCCCTGGGCCAACTCTCGCCCTACCTCAGCGAAGAGACGCGCCGCGCTCTGCTCCAACGCAATCCGCCGAACCTGACGGGCGTCAAAGGCATCATCGTCGGCGCGATGGGAATCGCGGACGTGCAGGGCCTGGCCTCGCCGCTGGTCCAGATAAGCATCGAGTTTGAGACAAACTATACGGAGGTTATCGGCGCGGACGGTCGTGCATCATCCGAGATGAGCTACTATGCGCGCGAGCGTTGGGAGTTAGAGCGCAAGCGCGACGTGCTCTCGCCCACGCCCGCGCAGGCCGTCGCGCTCCACTGCCCGCGTTGCGGAGCGCCGCTCGACGCGATGACGGACGGCGTCTGCGGCTACTGCGGGACGCGCGTCGAAAGCGGTGAGTTCCAATGGTTCGTGCGCCGGATTACCCTGCGCGAACTGGAGGCGCGCGGCCCACTTCTCACCTCCGACGTGCCGGAAGTCGGGACCGATTACCCGACCGTCATCCAACCCGGTTTTGACGTTCTGCAAGAGAATTTCCAGAAAGATAATCCCTCATTCTCCTGGGACGAATTTGAGGCCCGCGCCCGTCTCATCTTCAACGAGCTACAGGCCGCCTGGTCTACGCTCCAATGGGAGCGCGCGCGCCCGCATGAGACGGACAACATCTTCCAGATGCATCGCTATTGGATAGAGGCTTACCAGCGCCAGCGCCTTCGTAATATTCTGGACGGGTCTTCGATTACGGCGATGCAGCCCGTCAAGATTAAGGAAGATACTTTCTATCACGCGATTACCCTGCGCATCTGGGCCGAGGGCTACGATTACACCGTGGACGAAACGGGCAAGGTCGTCAGCGGCTCACAGACCAGCCTGCGACGCTGGAGCGAATACTGGACCTTTATACGCCATCGCGACGCGAAGCCCGCGCCCGCGCGCGCAGACCTTAATTGCCCGAACTGCGGCGCGCATCTCAAAGTCAACGCGACCGGCGTCTGCGAATTCTGCGGCGGCAAGATGACCAGCGGCGAGTTCGACTGGGTGCTCTCCAAGATTGAACAGGACGAATCCTACGCGGGCTGAAGCTGAAAAAATTATGATGGCAGTGAACATCCTTAAAGCTTTCCGAGACATCGAAATCCCTTGCAATCCCTTTCAACGCGTGCGACGCCGACAGAATCTATGAACGGAGTTTTTGTGAAACGCCATTTTTTCGTATTCGCCCTTCTTCTCTCGCTTTTGACACCACTGGCAACGCCGCCCGCGCGTGCCGCTTCGACGCCAGTGCAAACGCCGGAGCGTTCGTCGCGGGCAGCAGCTGGAGCAGCAACAGCCGCCGCGCCCGCGCGCCAGTTTCAGCAGGCCCAACTCGTCAATCGAGTCCTGCCCAACGGCCTGGAGGTCATCGTCCTCGAAGACCATTCCGTGCCGCTCGTGACCATCGAGATGGCCTGCAAGAACGGCTCGTATACGGAACCGCCGGAACTCAACGGCCTCTCGCATCTCTACGAGCACATGTTCTTCAAGGCCAATCGCGCCGTCGCCAACCAGGAAGATTATCTCAAGACGATAGGCCAACTCGGCATCGCCTATAACGGCACGACGCGCGAGGAAGTCGTGGATTACTACTTCACGACGACCAGCCCGAATTTGCCGACCGCGATGCAGTTCATGCGCGACAGCGCGCGTTACCCGCTCTTTGATGATAAAGAGTTCGAACGCGAGCGCGAGGTCGTCATCGGCGAGATAGACCGCAACGAGTCGAACCCTTATTACTATCTCAACAAGGAGATGAACGACCGTCTCTTCTATAAATACCAGAGCCGTAAGAATCCGCTCGGCAATCGCCAGACGGTCTCTTCCGCGACGACGGAGATGATGCGTCTCATCCAGGCGCGTTATTATGTGCCGAACAATTCGGCGCTGGTCGTGACCGGCGATGTCAAGCCGGAAGAAATCTTTAATCTGGCCCAGAAATTTTTCGGTGATTGGCCGCGTCGTGAGAAAGACCCCTTCGTTGAGTTTCCGCTCGTGGAACACCCGCCGCTTCCCAAGAGCGAGGCCACGATCATCACGCAGCCCGTCCAGAACGTCATCATCAATATCGGCTGGCATGGACCATCCATCGGCAAGGACAACCCCGCCACCTACGCGGCGGACGTGTTCTCCTTCATCCTGACGCAGCCCAACTCGCGTTTCCAGCGCGACCTCGTGGACACCGGCCTCGTGACGGCGGTCGGCATAGGCTATTACACGCAGCGCAATGTTGGCCCAATCAGCATCATCGCGCAGACCACGCCGGACAAGGCGCGCGCCGCGACCAAAGCCATTTATAACGAGGTCGCTCACTTCAACGATAAAGACTACTTCACGGACGATCAGCTTGAGAGCGCGAAGGCTCTGCTCGAAGCAGACGACCTCTACTCGCGCGAGAAGTTGAGCGAGTATTCGCACACCTTGAGTTTCTGGTGGGCTTCTACGGGACTCGATTATTTTCGCGGCTACCTGCCGCGCTTGAGACAAACATCGCGCGCAGACATCAGCCGCTATGTCACCACGTACATCCAGGGCAAGCCGCACGTCGGCCTCGCGCTAATGTCCGAAGAGGCGCAGAAACAGGCGCAACTAACACCTGAAGAGTTGATCGGAAGATGAAAAAGCAGAAGCCACAAACGAGAAGCCAGAAGCCAGAAGCCAGAAGCCGGAAGCAAACGAGCGGCGCGCAACGTCCAGTCACGTTGTCCTTCATCAACAAGCGCATCCTGCCCGCTGCCTTCGCCCTCTTGCTGCTGGTTGCGGGAATTGGACCAATTAATCGGGCATCGGCGCAGACCACCACGGCGACGCCGTCACAGCAGTCCGCGCCGCAGCCGCAGCAGAGCGTGCCGGAGAAGGCCGCCGTGCGGAGCGTGGAGGCACAGCAGGCCGCGCTGGTGACGGAGTTTGATGTCAATGGCCTCAAGGTCCTGGTCAAGCGTCGCGCGGGCAGCCAGACGGTCGCCGCAGGTCTCTTCATACGCGGCGGCGCGAGCAACGTCAATGCTGAGAACGCGGGTATCGAAGCGTTGATGCTGGCCTCCGCGACCGAAGAGAGCGCGGCCTTTCCGCGAGAGAGAATGCGCATCGAGACCGCGCGCATGGGAACCGTCATCGGGTCCGATGTGAACTACGATTACTCTTCGCTCACGTTCCGCTCGACGCGCCAGAACTTCGACCGCTCCTGGGACATCTTCACGGACGTGGCGCTGCATCCGACCTTCACTCCCGAAAATGTCTCGCTGGTCCAAGCGCGCATCGTCGCCAGCTTGCGCGACGACACGGACGACCCGGACACGTACTTGCAGAGATTGCAGGAGCGCGCGGCCTATGCGGGACACCCTTATCTCAATCGCCCCGAAGGGACCGCCGAGACGATTGCCAAATTGACGCCCGCAGACCTGCGCAAGTATCACCAGCAGATGATGCAGAGTTCGCGCCTCTTGCTCATCGTCGTCGGCGATCTGGACCCCGCGCAACTTCGTGAAAGAATCAATGCCTCTTTCAGCAAACTGCCGCGCGGCGATTATCACCAGGCGACTCTGCCGCAACTCAGCTTCGCCGCTCCCTCTGTAGAGGTCACGCAGAGGGGCTTGCCAACCAACTATATTCAGGGTCTCTTCACCGCGCCCTCTTTGACCGCCTCTGACATCTATCCGATGCGCATCGCCGCAGCCATCCTGCGCGACCGCGTCTTTGAGGAGGTCCGCGTCAAACGCAATCTCTCGTATGCGCCGAACGCTTTCCTCGGCAGCCAGGGAGCCAACGTCGGCGGCCTCTACGTGACGGCGGTGGATGCCAACCAGGCCATCAGCGTCATGCTCAACGAGGTCGCGCGCCTG
>DASYML010000131.1:0-13929 GCA_036009045.1 Pyrinomonadaceae bacterium | reverse complement strand
ATTTCAATACTAGCCACAGAAGAGCAAGGATGAATTATGAAGGATGAAGGATGAAAGAATGACTGTTCAACCTGAATCATCAAGCTTTCATCCTTTCATTTTCCTACTTCCGACTTGCTCTTCCGTGGCTGTTCCTGAATTTGAAACAGGCTCTTAATCTGGAGGAATCAAAATGATTATGAAACGAGCACAATTCTGGCTCGCCGTCTGCGCGATGGCGCTGCTTCTCTTGCTCAGCATCGCTTGCGGTAAGAAGGCCGAAGACAGCAGCGATGCCACGGACAATTCTAACGGCGGCACGACCGCCGGGACCAAGTATGCCAAGAGCGGTAACGAAGGCACGATCAGCGGTAAGGTCGCCTTTAACGGGACCGCCCCTGAGCCGAAAAAGATTGACACTTCCGCAGACGCCGTCTGCGCGCAGAAGAACCCGAACGCCGTCACGGAAGACACGGTCGTGAAGGACGGGAAAGTGGCGAACACCTTCGTCTACATCAAAGACGGGACGACCGCCGACGGAAAGAAGATCGGAGATTTCAGTTTCGACGCTCCGACGACGGCTGCCGTTCTGGACCAGAATGGTTGTCATTACAAGCCGCACGTTCTCGGCGTTCAGACCAATCAAAAAATCAGCATCACGAACAGCGACCCGACGCAGCACAACATCCACCCGACGCCGAAGAACAATCAAGAGTGGAACCAGTCGCAAGGCTCCGGCGCGCCTCCCATCGAAAAGAGTTTCGCCAAGTCCGAAGTGATGGTCCCGGTCAAGTGCAATCAGCATCCCTGGATGAAGGCTTACATCGGCGTCCTCAAACACCCGTTCTTCGCCGTCACTAAAGAGGACGGGACATACTCGATAGCGGGCGTGCCGCCGGGCAAATACACCGTCGTCGCGTGGCATGAGAAGTTCGGTGAAAAGACTATGGAAGTCAACGTTCCGAGCAAGGGCAGCGCGACCGCCGATTATGCCTTCGACGCTCCCGCTGCGACCGCCATCAAGGCCAGTTCGTTGCAGGTCCTGCCCGCGCTGGACATTCCGATGCTCGCACACCACTAAGCCGATTGCGGATTTCTGATTGCGGATTGCGGAATAAAAGACAAGCGGGGTTCTTCAATCCGCAATCCGCAATCCGCAATCCGCAATCGAAGTTTCCGCCATCGTACCTGGGTTTATTTATGAAGAGTCTGGCTGCCATCGAACTTGAGTCCGGCGTCGCGCCCGAAGCGCAGGTCGAACAACTGACGTGGCGCGAAAGATTGCTGGCCTATTTAGAACTGACGAAGCCTCGCATTACTTTCCTCATCGTCCTGACCGCCGCCGCAGGATTTTGTCTGGGCGCGCGCGCGCCCTTCGATTATCCGAACTTGATGCACGCGATGATCGGCATCGCGCTGCTTTCATCCGGCATCGCCACGCTCAACCAGTACATGGAACGCGACCTGGACGGGCTGATGCGGCGCACCTCGTCGCGGCCCTTGCCGACGGGCAAACTCTCGCCGATGGAGGCTTTCATCTTCGGCCTCGGACTGACCATCGCCGCCGAATTCTACCTGGCGATGCTGGTCAATCCTTTGACGGCGGCGCTGGGCCTGACGGTCATCGTCGGCTACTTGCTGCTCTACACGCCGCTCAAGACGCGCACCTCTTTATCCACGGTCGTCGGTGCGTTCCCCGGAGCGATGCCGCCGCTCATGGGATGGACCGCCGCGCGCGGCGAGTTGGGGCTTGAGGCGTGGGTCCTCTTCGGGATTCTTTTCCTGTGGCAGTTCCCGCACTTTCTTGCCATCGCGTGGATGTACAGGGAAGACTACGAGCGCGCAGGCATCGTGATGCTGCCGGTCGTCGAACCCGAAGGCCGCATCACAGGGCAGCAGATTATTCTGTACACGGCGATACTCCTGCCTGTCAGCCTGCTCCCGACCTTGCTCGGAATTTCAGGCGGAGTCTACTTTTTCGGAGCACTCATTCTAGGCTTGATGTTTCTCTACAGCAGCATTCGCGCCGCGCTCTCAAAATCCAGACAACAAGCGCGCCGTCTACTGCTCGCCTCGGTTATCTATTTGCCGCTGCTCTTTGTTTTAATGGTCCTGAATAGGGGATAGGGGTTGGGGGAATGGGGGTTGGGGAAAAACAAGAGTTCTTTATTCGGTCTTTCCCTAACCCCATCCCCTAACCCCCATCCCCCTTTTAAGAGGAGGTTGACCTATGGGTCGCGCTCTGGCGGTTCTCATCTGGATTCTGACCTTGCTTTCGGTGGTCCTGTTTTGGAATCGGCACTGGTGGTTTCCGGCGACGATTGCGGAGCATGGGCCAGCCATTGATTCACAGTTCATGCTGACGATTATCGTCGTCGGCATCTCCTTCGTGGCGGCGCAGGTGGGACTCGGCTACATGGTCTGGCGCTATCGCGACACGGGCAACGCCGAGCGCGCCGTCTACACGCACGGCAGCAACCGTTTGGAGGTCGTCTGGACCGTCATCACCGCGCTCATCTTCATCAGCGTCGCGGTCCTCGGCCAGAGCGTGTGGGCCTCCCTGCATTTTCATGATGCACCCGCCGGTTCAAATCAGGTCGAGGTCGTCGCGCAGCAGTTCCAGTGGAACTTCCACTATCCGGGCAAGGACAACACGCTCGGTAAAACGGACCCGAAACTCATCAACGACGACGAGCTTAATTTCGTCGGGCTTGATGAGAAAGACCCGAACGCCAAGGATGATGCAGTGATGTCCGTGCTGGCGATGCCGGTGGGTCGCCCGACCGAACTCCTCCTTCGTTCAAAGGACGTGACGCACAGCTTTTGGGTTCCGCCGCTGAGGTTCAAGCAGGACCTCGTGCCGGGGATGACCATCAAAGTTCATTTCACGCCCAACAAGGTCGGGAAGTATGAACTGGCCTGCGCCGAATTGTGCGGCATGAATCACTTTAAGATGAAAGGATTCGTGCTGGTCCTCCCGGAAGAGGAACACAAGGCTCTGATGGCGCTGCCGCAGGCGCAGTTTCAGACCAGGGTGAATGAATTGCTACAGAAGTATGAACTGAATGTGCTCTACGACGCACAGGGCAATAAGATTCAAGGGGCTTACTAATTCATCTATCCCCATCCATCTATCAAGAGGAGACGAGCGATGGCAGAAGAAGCAGCGACAGGTCATGAGGGGCACGCAGGCGACGCTCATGATGTAGAGGTACATCGCCACCCGGCCCCGACTAGTTTTATACGCAAGTACATCTTCAGCCTGGATCATAAAGTCATCGGTATCCAGTATCTCTTTCTGGCGCTGGCGGCGGTCGTCGTCGGGATGACTCTCTCGATTCTCATGCGCGTCAAGCTGACGTGGGGCGGGATTTCCCTGCTGGGGACGCTCTTCCCTGTGGGTGCGCCGGGCGGCGTCATGACTCCTGAATTTTATCTCTCGATGGTCACGATGCACGGGACGATCATGGTCTTCTTCGTCCTCACGACCGCGCCGCAGGGAGGCTTCGGAAACTATTTTCTGCCCATTCAAATCGGGGCCGAGGACATGGCTTTCCCTGTCCTCAACATGATGAGTTTCTGGGTCACGTTCGTCGGCTTCCTGGTCATCCTCGCGGCCTTCTTCGTCGAAGGCGGAGCGCCGCTCGGAGGCTGGACCGCCTATCCACCCTTGAGCGCACTGGGCCAGATGGCCGGGCCTGGGCAGGGGATGGGCATGAATTTGTGGATTATCAGCATCGCCATCTTTTGCATAGGCTCTCTGCTGGGCGCGCTCAATTTCATCACCACGCTCTTGAACATGCGGACGCGCGGGATGACCCTGATGCGTATGCCGCTCACCTGCTGGGCGTGGTTTACGACAGCGGTCCTCGCGCTGCTGGCGTTTCCGGTGCTGCTCGCCGGAGGCGTCCTCCTCTTTCTGGACCGGAACGTGGACACGAGTTTCTTTATTCCGGCGGGCGAATATGTGAGCGGCGTTTTGTCCGGCACGACCGCCAAGTTTCCTCTGCACAAGGGAGGCTCGCCGATTCTCTGGCAGCATCTCTTCTGGTTCTTCGGACACCCGGAAGTCTACATCGCCATCCTGCCGGGGATGGGTGCGACCTCGCACATCCTCTCGACCTTCGCGCGCAAGCCCGTCTTCGGTTATCGCGCGATGGTCTTCGCGATTTTCGCCATCGGGATGCTCGGCTTTTTCGTCTGGGGACACCACATGTTCATCAGCGGCATGAGTCCTTACTCGGCGATGGCCTTCTCGATTCTGACGCTCTCGATAGGCGTGCCGTCGGCGGTCAAGACTTTCAACTGGCTGGGCACACTGTGGGGCGGTCGGATACGTTTTACGACGCCGATGCTCTTCGCCATCGGATTCGTCTCGCTCTTCGTGGCGGGCGGCATCACGGGGCTGGTCCTCGGCCAGACTTCGCTTGACCTGGCGTTTCACGATACCTACTTCGTGCTCGCGCACTTTCACCTGGTGATGGGCGTGGCGGCCATCTTCGGGATGTTCGCGGGGATGTATTTCTGGTTCCCGAAGATGTTCGGGCGGATGATGAACGAGACGCTGGGAAAGATACATTTCTGGATTACGTTCGTCGGCGTCTACGCGATTTTCGTCCCGATGCACAGCATGGGGATGGTCGGAATGCCGCGTCGTTATTCTTCTTTTGATGAGTATCAATTCCTCGCTGGCACGCATCCCCTGGTCAAACTCGTGACGTTCGCGGCCATCGTGACGGCGATTACGCAGATTATCTTCTTCGTCAATCTCTTCTGGAGCATGTTCAAGGGACCGAAGGCGACGGATAATCCGTGGGAAGCGACGACGCTCGAATGGGCCACGACTTCGCCGCCGCCGCACGATAACTTCGCGGGCATCGTGCCCGTTGTTTACAGGGGCGCATACGAATACGCTGTGCCGGGCGCGCCCAATGATTTCGTCATGCAGACCACGCCCTACGAGACCGGGGAGCCTGCTGTGACGACGGGTGTTGAAGGAAGTGGCGGGACTGGTAATGGACATAACGGTCACAAACACTGAGCGTGTCGTCAAGAAAACCGGCAGGGGCGTCGGCGTTGGACCGCGCGGCGGTAAAGGCGGGCCGCCTCCGCGCAACGGCAAGGGTTTCGGCGGCGGTGGCGGAGGCCCAAGACGCGGCGATGATTCGCAAGGATTTTCGCCCGCGAGATACCGCCTTGGGATGTGGGTCGGCCTGGCGGCCATCGCGATGATGTTCACGGCGTTGACCAGCGCTTACATAGTGCGCGCGGCGTCCGGTGACGACTGGCGGCCACTGGCGATGCCGCGCATTCTCTGGCTCAGCACGGGGCTGATTCTCGCCAGCAGTTTTACTTTCGAGGCCGCGCGGCGCGCTTTGAAACGCGGTCTTGATAGCGTCTATTCGCGCTGGTTGTTGTTGACAGTCTTGCTGGGTCTGGGCTTTCTGGCTTCGCAACTTATCGCGTGGCGACAATTAGTGGCCCAGGGAGTTTATGTCGCCACCAACCCGCACAGTTCCTTCTTCTACCTGTTGACGGGCGCGCACGGCATACATCTCATCGGCGGCATTCTCGCGCTGGACTTTCTGCTGTTCAGGACGTGGCGCAAAACGGTCGGTGAGTACGCGACAGAGCGACGGCGCGCGGCTGCCGACGCGGTCTCTCTGTACTGGCATTTCATGGACGGACTCTGGTTATACCTGTTCTTACTCCTATTCCTGTGGAGGTGAAAAAGGTTTGAGCACGGAAGCAAGAGCGGACCAATTAATCGCAACTGACTGGGGCGGCGGCGCGTTGCCTTATCGAGTGGGCCACAGAAAACTTGGGATGTGGCTCTTCATCGTCTCGGACGCGTTGACCTTTTCGGCTTTGCTCATCGGCTATGCCTATATGCGCGCGTCGAGCGATGCCTGGCCCACGCCTTTCCCGTTCAGCCCCAGCATCATCTTTTCGACCATCATGACGCTCTGCCTGCTCTCGTCGAGTTTGACGATGGTGATGGCGGTCAGCGCATCGGCGCGCGGCGACATCGCGGGCGTCAGAAAGTGGATTATCGGGACCATCCTCGGCGGCTTGGCCTTTCTGGTGCTCCACCTCATCGAGTGGAAACATCTCATAGACGAGGGACTGCGGCCTTTCGCGCTGCCCGCCGAGTGGGCCAACAAATGGGCGCACAACGGCTCGCAGGCATCGCCGCTGTTCGGCGCGACCTTTTTCTCCATCACGGGACTGCACATGTTCCACGTCTTCACGGGCGTCATTTACCTGGCCGTCGTCGCCATCAGGGCCAATAAACTGAAGCACGAGGACGTGGAGATCAGCGGCCTCTACTGGCACTTCGTTGATCTCGTCTGGATGTTCGTGTTCCCTTTGATCTACCTGCTCTCTGTGGACTTCGTAAAGTGAGTCTCAGAGTCTGGAGTCATGAGTCAAAAGCAAAAAGCGAGTTCTTGTTTTTGACTCTTGACTCCAGACTCCGAGACTCTCGGACTGTTAAAGAGGAGAAGAGAATGAGCGAGCATGTCGCGGAGCATACGCATGTTGAGGGCAGTAACCGGCTGTTCACGATGGTGTGGATCTGGTTACTGGTCCTGACGGGCGTCGAAGTCTTTCTGGCTTACATACAATTGTCGCTCCACCTGATGTTGACCATCCTGATTGGATTGTCCATCATCAAGGCGGCGCTCATCGTCGCATACTTTATGCACTTGCGTTTCGAGCGCCTGTCGCTTGTCCTGACGCTCGTGCCGATGCTGGTCCTCTGTATTTGTTTGATGCTCCTGGTCTTCTTCCCTGATAGCTACAGATCGCAGGGTTTGCGTTATCATGTGAACGAAGCTCCGGCGACGACGGGACACGAATGACGATGAGATTGAGCGGCATTTTCAAGATTGCGCTGGTGATGACAGTTGTGCTGGCAGTGCTTTGCGTGGCGGGCGGAGAGACAACCCTGGCCCAGTGCGCGATGTGCCGGGCAGGCATCAACGGCGGGCCTAACGGCGCGGCGTTTGCGAAGAATTTCAACTTCGCGATTCTGGTCCTTTTAGCGCCGCCCGTGACCATCTTCTGCTCTATCTTCATAGTGGCATACAAGCATCGCAAGTCGCAGCATGAGACGACGGCGGAAGAAGAGTTTGACGACGAGCAGTCTTGATACATTCAGAGCGGGGATGTGATGTCGGACAACAATCCTTATAATGTGGACGTGACGCACCAGACGATTCGCGGGCGGGCGTGCCCGGCGTGCGGCGGCAAGATTATCCCGTCGAACCGCGCCGTCTACGAGAGCAAGGGCGACCCGGCGGCTGTCTATCCGCTCTGGGAGTGCGAGAGATGCGGCTACGCCGAAGTCTCCGAGAAGACCAAGGCTTTGAAGGGCAAGCACGCGAAGTGAGTCTTGAATGAGAATGGAGCGAGGATGGAGCGAGGATGGAGCGAGGATGGAGCGAGCGTCTCGCATGAGTTGATGAAGGGAATCGAATGGACGACACTCTGAGATTGGAGGGGAGGGAGATGAAGAGAGAAATTCTAATCCTCAACGTCATTTGCGTGGCGCTGGCGTTGGCCTTCGTCGGCTTCGCCCTCTACAACGCCCTGACGGCGGATTCCTTCAGCAGTTTTTTGACCATAGACAATCTTTTCATCACAGCCTTCTGTTTAATGATGGCATTGATTTTTATCAGCATCCCTGCCAGTTGGATGGTGACGACGGGCGTCGTTAAAATCCCCTTCATGAGCGCGTCGTCCGACACAACCTCAGAGAGGGCGAGTTTGCCCGCCGGAGCGAGGACTACTAAAACTGCTGCCATTGGACCAGGAAAGACTGCTGCGACCAACGCTCTGCCCGCGCGACGTGAAATCCAGAAGGATGCTAAGGGGCGGCCCATTCCGGCTGATGTCCAGAGTATGGTCGCGGAGATGAACAAATCCGATCAGAAGACTTCTTGAGATGCCTCCTGCCTGTCATCCGCGCATGCTTCTTACACGCAGTTCTCAAACAACCTCTCAGAGAGTTTTAAAGGCTCAGACTATCTCTGGCCTTCGCGTACGAGTTGATGGATAAACTGGTCCAACAGGTCTTGCACATGTTCGAGCAGTGGAATAAAGAGACGCTCGATCTGCATGAACTCTTTGAAGCTGGCGGCAACGACCCGGCTGAGCGCACGGCTGTCTTCGATACGGTCGAACAACTGGTGAGAGAAGGATTGCTCGAAGAACGCGGGAACGATTTTTTCGCTCTCACGGAAGAAGGGAAGAAGGCAGTGCGCGCCCAAGACCGCGCGCAGCCCGAAGCGAACCCTTAATTTATGTGGTATTCAGTTTTGCCGCATCTCAATGCGGTCTTGAACGCGACGAGCGGTCTCCTGCTCGTCACTGGTTATGTGCTCATACGTCGCCGTCAAATCACGCTGCATCTATCCTGCATGATCGCGGCGCTCGTCTCTTCCACGCTCTTTTTAATTTCGTATCTGACTTATCATTACTATCACGGCACGACACGCTTCGCGGGAGAAGGCATCGCGCGTCCCTTATATTTCGGCATCCTTGGGACGCACACTGTTCTCGCGGTCGTTATCCTGCCGTTCATCTTCGTCACCGTCTATAGGGCCGCGCGCGGGGAATATCACAGGCACAAGCGCATCGCTCGCTGGACCTTTCCGCTGTGGCTCTATGTTTCCGTGACGGGCGTGGTGGTTTACGTCATGCTCTATCAACTGTACTCTCCTGCGCGTTAGCGCTTTAAAGTGATGGCTGACCCTAACTCAAACGGCTCATCTGCTACACCGGCGGTCACTCCAAACGCCGCCGGGCCGACCGCGCGTCGTCGTTCGCCCATACCTTTAGCAATCCTCGCTGCGCTCTTTATCATCGTCCCGTTTTTGACGTGGTACGGGACATGGTTCGGGCGCAAGTTGTCCGACGAGGACACGGGCAAATATTTAATGGACCAGGATAATCCGAGGCATGTGCAGCACGCGCTCTCGCAGGTCGCGGAGCGGCTGGACCGGAAAGATTCGAGCGTCAGGCGCTGGTATCCGCAGGTCGTCAAACAGGCCGGAAATCCTCTGACGGAGATTCGCCTGACGACCGCCTGGCTGATGGGCAAGGACAGCACAGCCGAAGAGTTTCATGGGGCCTTGCTGGGCCTGCTCGCGGATAGGGAACCCATCGTGCGGCGCAACGCGGCTCTGTCTCTGTCCCTGTTCGGTGATGCGCGCGGCAGGTCCGAACTGAGCGCGATGTTGCAGCCCTTCACCGTCGTCTCAACGAATGATGGAGACATTGGCAGTATTCTCACCGAAGGTTCGCAGGTGCGCGCGGGTGCTTTGCTGGCGCGGCTCACAAAGCAGGGCGACGAGATGCAGGAGATACGCTCGCCCGTGCCCGGAATTATCAGCAAGGCTGTGGTGGGCGAAGGCGCGAAAGTTAAAGCGGGTGAGGCGCTGCTGGTGTTGTCGCCTGACGCGGAGAGCGTGTGGGAATCTTTACGCGGGCTGTTGCTGGTCGGTCAGGTGGAGGACTTGCCGCTCGTTGAGAAGTATGCGGAGGGTGAGGCGATGATGCCCTTGAAGGTTAAAGAGCAAGCGGTCCAGACGGCTTTAGCTATCAAGGACCGCCAGAAGAATATGCCAGCGCCAGCGCCGCCCGGTTAGACCGGAGTCGGCGGAGCATCGGGCAGCGTGACGCCGTGCGCTGCTTCCCAATCGTCCGTCGGAATCATCTCGATGGCGTCCCACGGGCAGCCGTCAAGAAACGCGCCGTCCGGTCCCTTGCTCGTACATTTCTGGCAGCCTATGCAGAGATAAGGATCAACCTCTATACGACCGAAAGGCGGGTGGTCCTCGTCCGGGAGCCAGTACATGCAGTCTTCAATCGGGCAATACTCAATGCACGCCGGAGAACCCGCGCAACCCGTGCAGCAATCCGTCGTGATGGCGAGAATGCGCGGCCTTTTCTTACGCGTGGCTTTGCCGTCGCCAACAGACATGGGCCAATGTTTTTCGACGATCTCAATCATCCTGTAAAACTCCGTCATGATAGCGATTGGAGACTACTGAAGAGCATCTTCAATTTAACACGACGGTGGGTTTTACTCAAAGACTTTTAGTGCATATAAGCGTGCTTTAGAGCGGTTTGCAATTGAATATGATGCCTGACGTTCAAACGATAACTGCTCTGCTGTCTGCATCGTCAATCCATTCGTGGTAAAATCTTTCTATCAGAAACTAACTGTTATGATGACCAATCTTTTGAGAGCTTACGGGCCGAAGAAAGGCGGCCAGAGCGTCTGTCGCTGCTAATTGATGAACGCTCAAATCGAAACGACGCATGAAAACTGTCACCGGAATCTTTACTTCACGCGCTGACGCGGAACAGGCCGTCGAGCGTATTCGCACGATAGCCCTCCCGGACAAATACATCAGTCTCCTGACGCCTGGGACTTCGCCGGAACAAATAGACGCGGCTGTGCCCACGACTGAAACAGAACAACCCGGTATGGGCAGCGCCCTCGGAGGCACGGTCGGCGGTGCGCTCGGTGTCGCCGGAGGCATGCATCTGGGCGCGGCTGTCGCCAGTCTCTTCGTGCCGGGCGTTGGACCAATTTTCGCGGCGGGCATTCTGGGCGCTGCGCTCCTGGGCATCGGCGGGGCCGCTGCTGGCGCTAAGACAGGCGAAGCGATGGAGGATTCCATCGCGCCCGAACTGCCGCACGACGAGTTATACGTTTACGAAGATGCGCTCAGGCAGGGACGCTCCGTCGTCATCGTGGCGGCGAAGGATGAGGAACAGGCGGACGCGGCGCGTGAAATACTGGGCCAGGCGGGAGCGGAGAGCGTTGATGCGGCGCGCGAAAACTGGTGGGTCGGATTGCGCGACGCGGAGGAATCGGAGTATGCGAAAGAGGGCCGAGATTTCAAACAGGACGAGGCCCATTACCGTCGCGGCTTTGAAGCGGCGCTGAACCCGCGTGCGCGCGGCAAATCTTATCAAGACGCCACGGATTATCTGCGCGAGCGACACGGCGACGCTTACACGAATGAAGGTTTCCAGCGTGGATATGAACGCGGCCAGGGTTATTATCAAAGCCTGGAAGAGAAATATAAAGGTTGAGAGACACGCTGCTAAGCGCCGTCGTCTTCGTCTCCATACTCCTCTTGAGCGCGCTCGTCACCAACTGGTTCGCGCGCACGATGTACAATCGTTGCGCGAACTGCGGGACGCTCAACGCGAAGCGTCGCGCGCAATGTCGCAGTTGTCATAGCCCTCTGCGATAAGCTTATAACATCTAATAAGCTGTGAATCGAAAATCGCTTGTTGGAGATACACGGATGCAACGCTCCGCCGCTTCGTTGTTCGCGCTCTTAATTATGGCTTCTCTCTCTAATCTGGACAGGATAATTATGGCCCAAAAGACACAGTCGCCGGTTTCGTCGGAATGGCAAACCCCGGCTGAGAAAACCAACTACAAAGAAACACCGCGCTATGATGAGACCATCGCTTACATACGCAAGCTGGCCGCCGCTTCGCCGCTCATTCACCTGAAGAGCTTCGGGCAGAGCGGGGAAGGGCGCGATCTTCCGTTGGTCATCGCAGCGAAGGACGACGCGCTCACTCCGCAACAGGCACACGGCGTGGGCAAGGCCGTCTTGCTTATACAAGCCTGCATACACGCCGGAGAGTCCGACGGCAAGGACGCGGGGCTGGCCCTCTTGCGCGACATCACCATTACCAAAACGCGCGCGAATTTATTGGACCACGCCGTGATTCTTTTCATGCCGATTTTCAACGTGGATGGTCACGAGCGTTTCGGTCCTTATAATCGTATCAACCAGAATGGACCGGCGGAGATGGGCTGGCGCACGACGACGGCCAATCTCAACCTGAATCGAGATTATTTGAAAGCCGATGCGCCGGAGATGCGCGCGTGGCTCAAGCTGTGGAACGAGTGGATGCCGGACCTCTTCATTGATTGCCATGTGACGGACGGCGCGGACTTTCGCTATAACATGACTTACCAGTATGAGCATCATGAGAATGTGCCAGCGAGCGTGCTCGCGTGGGAGCGAGACGCTTTTGATAAAAGGATCGTTCCGGCGACAGAAGCGGCTGGCAATCTGCTCTCGACCTATCTTGAATTTATAGATAACCGCGATCTCACGAAGGGCATCGCGGCCTTTCTGCCCAGCCCGCGTTATTCGACCGCTTACACGTCCCTGCGAAATCGTCCCGGCCTGCTCTTGGAGACGCACATGCTCAAGGATTATCGCACGCGTGTGCTCGTCACTTATGACATTTTGCGCTTCACGCTGGAAGAGTTGAACCGCGATCCGCAAAGTTTGCTGAGCGCCGTTCGCAAGGCTGATGAAGAGGTGACAGCGTTGGGGCGTACTTACGACCCCGCGCGCCTGTACCCGCTCAAATTTGAACTGACGGAGAAGGGCGTGCCTTTCAAGTTGAAAGCCGTCGAATCTAAGCGCGAGTTGAGCGACGTGTCGGGCGCTGTCCGCGTCCTCTTCGGAACCAGGCCCCTGGACCTGACCGTTCCGCTCTATGATGATGTCAAGACGACGGCGGCGGTCGCCGCCCCGCTCTATTACATAGTGCCGCCGCAGTGGAAGGATGTCATTGGAATCCTCAAACTGCACGGGCTACATTTGCAGCGATTGGCCCAGCCCGCGACGATAGAAGTTGAGAGTTATAGTTTCAGTGAACCCAAATGGGCCGCCGCGCCTTTCGAGGGCCGTGTCATGCCGACGTATAAAACGAAAGTCGTGCGCGAGCGTAGAAGTTTTCCGGCGGGTTCGGTGGTCGTCTCTATGGCCCAACCGGCGGCGCACGTCGCCGTCCACTTGCTCGAACCCGAAGCGCCCGACTCGCTCATCGCGTGGGGCTTCTTTAATACGATTTTCGAGCAGAAGGAATACGGTGAGTTTTACGTGTTGGAAAAACTGGCGCGAGAGATGCTCGCCAAAGATGAGAATCTACGACATGAATTTGAACAACGCGTCGCCACGGACCCGAAGTTCGCCAGCAGCCCGCGTGAGCGCCTGCAATTCTTTTTCGACCGCTCGCCCTACAAAGACCCGCAGTTGAATCTTTATCCCATCGGGCGCATCATCACGCCGCTCACTCAAACGCTAGTCGAGATGAACGGTGACTAATGAAATAAAGGGACGCCTCCGCCTGAGAGTGCGTCCCTCTATTTCATGATTGATAGTAAGTCCGTGTTGGTTGTATAGATCGCAGAGACCTTTAGACCGTTCGGCGACCCGTCAGAAGGTTGATGACCAGAACCACCAGCGCCACCACGAGCAGCAAGTGAATCAAACTGCCACCAACTCCACCGATGAAACCCAGTAACCAGAGCACTAACAAGACCACTAAAATTGTCCACAACATAATCGCCTTCTCCTTTTTGTTTGAGCGTCTTCAATCGAATCCGTTCAGCTTTCCTGAACTCGCTTGACCGTTACCTGAGCAACGTTTGTGCCAAGCCTCCGCGCGTGTCCGCTCTGAAACTATAAGGCCATTGATATGTTTATTTAAGAGTTTCGCGCGGGCCTTTCCCTGCCACGCTTGCCAAAGGCAGGGGGTCTGCTTGTACTGAATCCTATCAGTTAGGCTATCCCACCTTCCGTCTTCGTGTTTTGATTTAGAGCATGGCGTTTGACGCCTTTATCGAAGAAGGCTAAAACCCGGCAACCGTTGCCGCCGCTTCTTCATCCGAACTGAGGTCCCGGCGAGTCGTCCCTTGAAATTTCCTTAAAGCGTTGCTAACAACCGCGATGCCGTTGTGGGCGGGAAATTAGGGAGTGACTAAAGGCGAATAGGTAACGGGTCAATAATGTGCGCCGGATATTGTGGACGCTGCCGTTTACGCAGTTGACGCTGATTGTAGAAATGGACGAAGAGATCAACCGCGCGACGCAAGGCTTTAATGCACCGCGA
>DASYML010000130.1:0-5446 GCA_036009045.1 Pyrinomonadaceae bacterium | reverse complement strand
TAAGCGAATGAGGCGACCTTCAAAATCTCGCGCGGGACGCCATTGGTCGCATTGTAGATGGCTTCAACCGATTCGGGGCTGAAAGGGTAGGGGATACGCGCGCGCTCGCATCTGAACTTGAGCATCTCCTCAGTCTCCTGTAATGAGAGCGGCGCGAGCAGGGAGGGCAGAAATATTCTGGACCGGAGAGCTTTTTTGCTGGGGTCCTGTAGCTTCTGCCGCAGTTCCAATTGCCCGGCCAGCACGATTTGCATCAGCTTATACTCATTGGTCTCGAAATTCAGGAGCGTGCGCACAAGTTCAAGATGTGGACCTTTCAATCTTTGCGCCTCGTCTATAAAAATTACGCAGGTCTTATCCTGAGTGTCCAGGTCAATCAAAAGCCCACGCAGTTCGTTCTCCTGCGCGACCATCGAACGCCTTGGTGGAAGCCCAAAATCAGCGCAGATGGACTTGAGCATGGCGAAGTCAGTCGGGAAGTTAGGACTTGGCATGATCGAGCAGGCCGTGTCGTCCCGCTTCTTATATTGCGTGAACAGGTAACGCAAGAGGGAACTCTTGCCATTACCGACATCGCCCATGATGGCAGTCAGGCCCTGCCGATTATTAACCACATGCTCGACCTTAAAAAGAGTCTGCTTGAGCGAGGAGGTCAGGTATAGCAAATCTGGATTAGGACTGATTGTGAACGGCTGGGTTCTCATACCTAGAGCCATATATCATAGATTATTTGACAGTTCAATGTTTATTTAAGCAGGGGGGTAAGGAAATCAGACCTCAGTCCCATCTTTAGAGACAAGAAGACTATAGAGCCAGGTTTCACTGAAATTCATATCCCAGTAAACACAAGCAGGAAAGGAAGATATACAATTACATTGGTTCCCGGCAATTATAATTCTGATAATGGGACTTTGAAGAAAACTTAATCATCTACTTGAGGCAGGACGTTAGTCGCCAACTCGACAATAGCTCCGCTAATGTGACGGACATGCATTGATAAATCATCAATCCTGCTTCAAGTAGATTATACCTTAACGTCCTTAGGGCGGCCTCTTGCTTCGCTATGCACGCAGAATCGCCAGGGGTTTCCGTGTCAGGACATTCAAGCTTGAGATGACCCCGACGGTTGTGACGAGTAGAACGGTGAGGGCTATTCCGGCACATGAGAGGGCTGGAGAGAATTTCCAGGGAATCTCGAAGACGAATCGCGTGACGGCATATGAAAGCGCGATTGAGGCGAGCGCCCCGACCAATCCCGCGACAAGGCCGAGCAGCCCGTATTCGACGAAGAGAATCAGCAGCAGGACTTTTCTTTTGGCTCCGAGCGTTTTCAAGACCGCAACTTCATAGATGCGCTGGAACTTCGTCATGGCGATTGAGCCGACCAGTATGAGCACGCCGCACAGGAGTACGAAGCCGCCGAGGAAGGAGACGGCGAGGGTCACGTTGTTGAGAATGCGGCTGATGGTGCTCACGACTTCGGCCACGTCTATCACGGAAATATTCGGATACTGATCGAGCAGGGCGCGTTGAAAGCGTGAACGCAGGGGTTCGCCGACCGGCCCGTTGATGGGCGCGACCAACATCTGCGGCGCGTTCTCCAGCGCTCCGGGGCGGAAGAGGACCAGGAATCCCGTCCGCGAATTTCTCCAATCAACGTGCCGTATGCTCGTCACGCGGGCCGTCATCTTTCTTCCAACGATGTCGAAGGTGATCGTGCTTCCGACATCGAGACCGGCCAACCCGCGCATCCCCTCTTCGAGAGAAACTTCAGGCTCTGTTGAAGGTTGCGCGTCCCAAAACTTTCCGGCCACAATCGTTTCATTCGCTTCGAGCCGTGGACGATATGTGACGACGTATTCGCGGCCCAGCATGCTTCGCTCCCTGCGCATCTCCCGCTGTTCAAGGTCAAGCTCAAGACCGTTGATGGCGAAGATGCGCGCGCGCACCGTCGGAATCAAATCCGGCTTCACGCCCGTCGCCGCTTCGATTAAGTTTTCGACGCCCTGTTTCTGGTCCGGTTGAATGTCAATCAGATACATGTTGGGCAGGTTCGTGCGCCGCGACAGGTCTAGCTCGTTGAGTAAATTTGTTTGCAGCGAGTTGATAGCCATGACGACGAACGCGCCCAGCCCGACTGCCATGATGATGACGCGCGTCTGGTTGCCCGGACGATAGAGGCTGCTCACGGCCTGTCGAAACGCGAAGGAGCGCAGGTGCTTTGCGCGTCGCACGAGCCAGACCAGCAGCAGCGCCGCGACGTACAAGGCGGAGGCGGTCGCGGCCAGCCCGCCCAGAAAAAAGAGACCGACGCGGACAGAGCCTGCCTGCCATGAAGAGAGCAGCGCTAACCCCAGCACGACGAGCGCGCCCGTCAACCAGCGCAGCATGTCTGGCCGACGACGCAGGCCGCCGCTCTCTCCCTCATCTTGACGCAGCAGCATGTTGGGCTTGATGTGTCTGATGCGGAGCAGCGGCAGCGCAGAGAAGAGAATTGAGACGAGCAAGCCGAGGCCCGTTCCCTGAGCAATCGCTCCGGGAGCCAGCCCGTAGCTCATGTCCGGCGGCAGGCTCTGCGCGAAATAATGCGCAGTCAACATGAGCGCACCTTTGGCGAGTGCGACGCCTAAGAGACTTCCGGCCAACCCCAGCGCGAGAACCTGCGCGAGATACGCCGCGAGGATTTGCGTGCCCGTCCCGCCGATGCACTTGAGCACGGCGATGGATTCTCTTTTCTGTTCGATGAAGACGCGCGTCACACTCGACACGCCTATCCCACCGAGGACGAGCACGATGAGTCCAGTCAACGCCAGATAATTCTCCGTGCGCGCAAACTGCTCGCTCAAATTCTCCTGTGCATCTTTGTAAGAGTTGACCGTCACGAGTTGGCCCTTTAATTCGGCGCGTAAATTCTGGACCACTCCTTCGAGCGCGCCTTCCCGGACCTTCAATAAAATTCTGCGACGCGCGCGGCTGCCGAACCCTGTGAGGCCAGTGGCTTCGGCAGCCGTGCGCGCGATGAAGACGCGTGGGCCAAGACGAAAGCCGCCGCCGCTGCCGGGTTCACGATCCATCACGCCGCGAATTTCAAATGTAGACTCGCCGATTTTGATATGGTCGCCGGGGCGCAGCTTCAATCGCTCAAGCAGTAAAGTGGTGACGACCGCGCCGTTGTCTGCGAGTAGCGCGTGATCAAATGGCCTTCCATCAGCAAGCTCGAAATCTCCATAGAGCGGGTAAGGCGGCTCGATGCCTTTCAGTTCGACCATCATCGCGCCTTCGCTGGACGAATCTGCGGGGCGCACCATCGTGCTGGCTTCTATGGTTTCGGTCCTGGCTTCGACGAGCGGCGGGCGCGCGACGCGTGCGACAGCGGCGAGCGATTCCGGCTTCCACTCTCTGGTAGAGTCAATCTGCACGTCCGCCGTGAGAAGCTGTCGCGCTTCGCCCGCGACGCTGCGGCTCGCGTTCTGGATGGTCGAGCGGAGCGCGACGATAGAGCCGACGCCGATGCCTATGCAGAGGAAGAAAAAGAGCAGCCTGCGCCATGAAGCGCGTATCTCGCGGCGGGCCATGTTGAAGATGAAGTTCAAGAGCCTGCCACCTCAATCGTCTCCAATGATGGTTCCGGCAAGCCTCCCCGCTCGTCGCTATCCGTCACCACGCGCCCGTCTTTGAGAGAGATGCGACGCGAAGCCTGCTCCGCCAGTTCATGATCGTGTGTGACGAGGACGAGCGTCGCGCCGTGGCTCTGATTCATCTGGACCATTAACTCGAAAACATGCCGCCCGTTAGTCGAATCGAGATTGCCCGTCGGCTCGTCCGCCAGCATGATGGAAGGTTCGTTGGCAAAGGCTCGCGCGATGGCGACGCGCTGTTTCTCGCCGCCGGAGAGTTGCGAGGGATAATGATGAGCGCGAGCCTGTAAGTCTACATCTTTGAGCAATTCTTGCGCGCGCTGCAAGGCATCGCGACGACCGGCGATCTCCATCGGGACGAGGATGTTTTCCAGCGCAGTCAAAGAGGGAATCAGGTGAAACGATTGAAAAACGAACCCGACTTTCGCGCTGCGAAGTTCCGCGAGCGCGTCTTCGCTCATCCTGGTGATGTCCTGACCGTCAAGTAGAATCTCTCCGTCGGTTGGCGCATCCAATCCGGCGATGAGGCCGAGCAGCGTTGATTTGCCGCTGCCCGATGGGCCGACGACCGAGACGAATTGCCCATCCGGGATGACCAGGTCGAGCGAGTGCAGGATGGTCAACTTCTCGGTCCCGGAGGGAACCGTCTTTGAAACCTTGTATAATTCAATCATGAAATTTTATCCGACCGGCCTTTTAATCTTTCTCGTGATCTTGATGGCCGCGTGCGGCCCGCACAACGCGTTGAATATTTCCAACGCGAACGCGCCCGCCGCAAAGCCTTCTCCCGCCGCTCCGGCTTCGCCACATGAAAGTCTACCGAAGATCGTCGCTTTCGGCGACAGCCTGACGGCGGGCTACGGGCTGACGGCTGCCGAGAGCTACACGTCACTGCTGCAAAAGAAACTGGAGGCTGACGGGTATAAGTACGAAGTGGTCAACGCGGGTGTTTCAGGCGACACGTCCGCCGGAGGCTTGCGGCGTCTGGATTGGGCGCTGGAGGGAGACGTGCGTTTTCTGATTTTGGAGTTGGGAGCCAACGACCTTTTGCGCGGCCAGCCCGTCAGTGAGATGAAGAAGAATCTGGACCAGATAATCTCGCGTGCACAGGCCAGAGGCGTGACAGTCCTCCTCGCGGGCATGTACGCGCCGACCAATACTGGACCAGAATATCAAAGGGAAGTTGAGGAAGCCTTTCAAGCCCTGGCGCGTGAGCATCACGTCTCGCTCATCCCGTTCTTTCTGGACCGCGTGGCGGGCATCGAATCTCTGAACCAGGCGGACGGTATCCACCCGAACGCCGAAGGCAGCAGGATCGTCGCAGAGACTGTTTACGAGGCGCTTCGTCCGCTCCTGGATAAGCGGAAGCCGTCGGCCGCGATGCCTGGCCCGACACCTCCAGATGGGCCAACAAGATGTTGAACCCGTCAGGGTCCGTCTTGCACACATCTTGTAGCCGTTATGCATTGTCGGGCGAGGGCCGTGCTCATCGAACATGATGACGCCGTGCGATTAGATGCGCCGCATCCAATCTATCGGCTGACGCTTGATGTGGAAGCAAGCCAGCACGATGATTCTTTCTTCTTTGAGGATGTAGAAGATGGCGTAAGGGAATTTTCTCAACAAGGCTCTGCGGGTTTCCTGATAAGTCTCAGGAGAGGCCAGCGGATTTCTTCTGATACCGGCGAGGCAGGCATCCGCCGCGCGCAGGAATTCAAACCCCAGCCCTTCGCTCTTTTCTTCGTACCAGTCAAAGGCTGCTTGCACTTCCAGAGCGGCTTCCGGGCGGACGATGATTTCGTAACTCA
>DASYML010000129.1:0-4093 GCA_036009045.1 Pyrinomonadaceae bacterium | reverse complement strand
CTGTGTCTGCGGTGGTGAACGCCTCTTTCATCCTCGCTCAAGCCCGGATTGGACCACATGCAAGCGAGCCTTTGATGCTCGTCTGAGTCAGACTCTAGCTTACATCGTTGAGGAACGAGAGGATGGCTTCGTTGGCCGCTTGAGATTTATCCGTCAGAAGGATGTGGCCCGCCCCGGCTATCTTGATGAGCTTCGCGCCGGGAATTTCTTTCGCCAGGATCTCTGCGTTCTGCGCTGGAATGAGTTGGTCCGTCTCTCCATGAATGACGAGGGTCGGGACCTTGAGCGAGTTCAACCTGTCATGTGATTCCCAGCCCATGACAGCCTGTAGCTGTGCCAGATAGCCTTCGAGGGTGGGGAAAGTAGGGCCTCTGGCTTCGAGGTCTTCTTCGAGTTTTGCGCGCGGGGTCGAAGCATCATAAAGATAGGGAGCCATCGCCCAGAAAGCTTCCACGGGATCAACGACTCTCGCCATGAGCGTGTTGAGGACTTCCGGCGCGGCCAGCACGGCGTGTCCTCCCCCGCAGTTTGTGCCGCCGAGAATCAAAGAGCGCATCCGCAAAGGATGTTGCAGCGCCAACTCCTGAGCGATCATGCCTCCCATCGAATAGCCGAAGACATGCGCGGACTCTACACCGGCGGCATCGAGGACAGCCGCCACGTCGCCCGCCATAGTTGAAATCGAGTACGGGCCGGGCGGCACATCGCTGCGACCGACGCCCCGGTTGTCAAACAGGATGGTCCTGTACTTGAGCGATAATTCGGGGGCCGTGCGATGCCACAAATCAGAGGAACAGCCCAGCCCCATGATGAGCACAAGGGGTTCGCCCGTACCCTCTTCACGCCAGTATATTTTCGCCCCGTCGCTCGTCACGTATGGCATGCCGACTCTCCCTCCGGGCCTGGCTGAAAATGCGGAATTAAAGTCTTGACCTTTTCGCGCCCCGGTGCTACGTTACCGACCGTTCGGTAGCTATCATACCCCACTGGCGGGCTTTGTCAATTTCCTTCTTACAGAAGTCAACACACTGGACTTTATTCGTCTGAGCCGTACGTCGCTGAAGCGTTAAGCGTCTTAACAGTTGCATGTACAAATGCCGGATGCTAATCCCCCTTGAGCATCCCGTCGCTCGATAAGGAGATGTTTTCGATGAAAAGCCTAATCAAGATTTTCCTGTTGTTCTACATCGTCTGTCTGGCCTCGGTCGCCCCGGTTTTTGCTCAAGCCTCAGGCTCGACGGCGGAACTGCGCGGGACCGTTACGGACGTGAACGGCGCTCTGATTCCCGGCGCGACCGTGACCCTCACGGATGTCAGCAAAGGCAACAGCCGCACGGCCACGACGGATGAGAACGGCCAGTTTATTTTTCTCGCCGTGCCGCCGACCGATTATGATTTGAAAGTCGAAGCAGCCGCTCGCAACTTCAAAGCGAGTTCGACGCGCATCACTCTGACTGTCGGCCAACAGGCGAGCATCCCCGTCCAACTGACGGCGGCGGGCGTGGCGGAAACCGTCAACGTCGTGGCGGGCACGGAAGTGGTCGAGACGGACCGCACGTCTCAATCATCCGTCATTGATGCGCGGCAAATCACCACGCTGCCGATTAGCCGTCGCAACTATCTGGATTACGCGCTGCTCACGCCCGGCGTGACGGACTCCGACAACATCGCTGACTCTTCGGATTTCCGCGTGGCCCAGACGCCGCAATCCGGCCTCTCCTTCGGCGGTAACAACGGGCGCGGCAATTACATCGCCGTTGACGGTGTGGAGACGCAAGGCTCTGCGGGCGGCGTGGTGCAGGTCGTGAGCCAGGAGGCTGTGCAGGAATTTCAAGTGCTGCGTAATAGTTATAATGCGGAATTCGGCAACGCTTCGGGCGGCGTCGTCAACACGGTTTCCAAGTCCGGCTCCAATCGTCTCAGCGGCAGCCTCTTCGGTCTCTTTCGCAATCAACGCTTCGACGCGCGCAATCCCTTCGACTTTGCGCCAAGCGGTAAATCGCCCTTCAGTCGCCAGCAGTACGGCGGTTCCCTGGGCTTCCCCATCACGCGCGACAAGACCTTCGGCTTCATAGCCCTTGAGCGCTTTCACCAGAAAGAAACGGCCTTCGTCAATCTCCTCAACGACCCTTCGATTTTCGGGGTCACTGCGACACAAAATTCGCTCTTCACTTTCCTACAGGCGGGGACTCCGTTTGCCGCCGCTGCGACGGGCTTGCGCGCTGCGCTGACCACCACCGCGACGAACTACCCGCGCACCATCAACCTCTTTAATAGAGAGAGCGGGCAGTTCCCCTTCGATTCAAACCAGACGACATTTTCGGCGCGGCTCGATCACACGTTCAACGAACGCGATAACGCTTACCTGCGTTTCAGCCTCAACGACCAGAAGTTTGAGAATCAAGCGGCGGGCGCGTTGACTGCCGTCTCGCGCGGGCGCACGCTCGACGGCTTCAACGGCGGCGTGCTGATGTCCGAGAATCACCAGTTCAGCGCGAACACGGTCAATGAACTCAAGCTTCAGTTCAACTACATACGCCAGGGCGTCTTCCCCAACGACCCTAACGGGCCGGAAATCAACATCGAGGGTTTCGGCAATTTCGGGCGCGACATCTTCCTGCCGTCGGAAACGATTGAGCGTCACTACGACATCGTTGACAACGTGACGCATGTCATGGGGAATCACACTTTCAAGTTTGGCGGGGGCGTGCTGGCATGGAAGATTGGGACCAACAGCGAAACCTTTGTCGGCGGTCGCTTCAACTTCACGCCGCAGATTCCGCTCGCCAACATCATCTCGCTCAACCCTGCGCTGGGGCCTGCGGTGCTGACAAGTTTGAGAAACTTTTTGACGGCCAACAATCCGAGTCTGCTGCCCGCGCTGAACGAACCCATCAATCCGTTGCAGGCGTTTGACCTCAACCTGCCGACCGTCTACCAGCAAGGCTTCGGTGATCCGGGCGCGACTTCGTGGACGGTCCGCACGGGCGTTTATTTTCAGGATACGTGGAAGGCGCGGCAGAATTTTACGCTCAACTACGGGCTGCGATATTCTATCAACAACGAGCCTTTCAACATCCGCACCGACATGAATGACCTGCAACCGCGCGTGGGCTTCTCTTACGATCCGTTCAAGGACGGCAAGACGGTGATACGCGGCGGCGCTGGCATCTTCGCCGGGACCGTCAACAACGCGGTCGCCAACGTGACCTCCGAACTCGCTGGCTTTGGCAATTCGACCGAGATCAATATCGTGCTGGCGACGGCCACTTCCAACGCCCTCGGCTTGCCCAGTTCGTTCGCCGTCTACCAGACTTTGCAGGCGCTCACCAACAACTTTTCGCGGCCCATCACGGCGGCTGACGTGTTCGCCGTCGCGCCTCCGACGGCAGGCATCTTTCCCGGCTTCACTTCAACGCGCATCGTGCCCAGATCGGGCGGGCCGCTCGAAGTGCGTTTCCGCGCCGACCCGAACTACAAGACGCCGGAATCTTATCAAGCCAGCCTGGGCCTGCAACGCGACCTGGGCAACGGCTTCTCATTCGATGCCAGCTATCTCTTCGTGCGCGGTCTCTACCTGACGCGCAACCGCGACATCAACGAGTTCAAGCAGACGGGGCCGCCCAACGCGCTCAATCCCAACGGTGGGCCAACCTTCATTCGTCTCACACTGACGCCGGGACTTTCGAGCGATTTTGTCGTGCCGAGAATCCTCCAGGACAACATCTACGAATCGAGCGCCAACTCTTTCTATCACGCCGCGACCTTCGCCGTGCAGCGCAGGTTCGCCAACAACTTCAGCATCAACGCGCACTACACCTTTTCCAAATCCATAGATGAGGTGACGGACTTCAACAGCGATTTCTCCGCGCAGAATCCGCTCAACGTAAGACTTGACCGCGCTCTCTCCGCCTTCGACCAGCGCCATCGCGCCGTCTTCAGCGCGACGTTTCAAAGCCCTTCGCGCAATAGCTTTCTCAAAGACTTTCTCTTCTCCCCGATTTTCATAGCGGGCTCTGGCCGTCCCTTCAATTTGCTGCTCGGGTTTGATGCCAACGGCGACAGCCGCACGCAGACGGACCGCCCCGGCACT